>JAJRQA010000129.1 GCA_024280475.1 Alphaproteobacteria bacterium | reverse complement strand
GCGCAAGTGATAGATCTTTAGTGAAAATAATGGATGGCTCAGGAGCGAATATATGCATCTATCCATGCCAAAACCTGAACAGGAAATCCTGCGCAATCGATCTCGCCTGATTGAACGTTTGCGCGAGATCGTTCCTGTTGACAATGTCATTGATGAAGAGACCCAATTGCGGGCCTATGAATGCGATGGGCTGACCATGTATCGCCAATTGCCGCTGGTTGTTGTGCTGCCAGAAAATGTCGAGCAGGTTTCCAGGATCATGGCTCTTGCCAATGAGATGAACGTCAAGATTGTGCCACGCGGAGCGGGGACATCGCTTTCTGGTGGATCCCTGCCGCTAGGCGATGGCATCTTGCTGGGCATGAGCAAGTTCAATCGCATATTGGAAATTGATACGGCCAATCGCTGCGTGCAGGTGCAGCCTGGAGTTACCAATCTCGCCATCACCAAAGCGGTGGAGCATGAAGGGTTTTATTATGCACCCGATCCCTCATCGCAAATTGCCTGCACTATTGGCGGCAATGTCGGGGAAAATTCCGGCGGCGTGCATTGCCTCAAATACGGGCTGACGACCAATAATCTGCTTGGTCTTGAAATCGTGTTGATGGATGGCTCCATATTGCGGCTGGGCGGCAAATATCTGGATTCGGATCTTTATGATGTGATCGGGGTGATGACCGGATCTGAAGGTTTGCTTGGCGTTATTACCGAGGTCACGGTGCGTATTTTACAAAAACCCGAAACGGCTCGCGCGCTCTTGCTGGGCTTTCCATCGGTTGAGGAGGGGGCCGATTGTGTCGCCGCCATTATTGCGGCCGGTATCATCCCTGGTGGTTTGGAAATGATGGACAATCTGGCGCTTGTTGCAGCGGATGATTTTCAAGCCTGCGGATATCCACGAGATGCTGAGGCCCTGATTGTCTGTGAACTCGACGGCACCGGATCGGAGGTCGACCATTTGATGTCCGTCGTCTCGCAGATTGCCAAGGACATGGGAGCCAGTTCGATCAGCACCTCGCAAAGTGAAGAGGAGCGGCAGCAGTTCTGGGCAGGCCGAAAAAATGCATTTCCGGCGGTTGGTGCAATTGGCCCCGACTATATGTGCATGGATGGGACCATACCGCGCAACCAGCTTGGTTTTGTTCTGGGGGCTATCAAGAAGCTCACAAAAAAATATGGGCTGCGCTGCGCCAATGTGTTTCATGCTGGCGATGGCAATATGCACCCGCTCATTCTGTATGATGCCAACAAAGAGGGTGACATTGAAAAGGCAGAAGCCTTTGGCGCGGAAATCCTGAAACTCAGTGTGGCTGTTGGCGGCGTGTTGACCGGCGAGCATGGAGTGGGCGTCGAAAAGCGCGATCTGATGCACACCATGTTTAGCGAGACCGATCTCAAACAGCAACAGCGCGTCAAATGTGCCTTTGATCCCAAGCACCGATTGAACCCTGGAAAGGTTTTTCCAACACTCCATCGCTGCGCGGAACTAGGCAAGATGCATGTTCACAAAGGCAAGTTGCCGTTTCCTGATATTCCGAGATTTTGATTTAATGAAAATTCTTGCCCCCCAAAACGAAAAAGAAGTTGCCGAAATTGTAAGCGCCGCTCTTTCTCAAGAAACGCCGCTTGACATCATCGGGGGCGAGAGCCGGGCCGGACTTGGCGGACCATCTTGCGCCGATACATCTCTTAGTACGCGCAGCTTGAATGGCGTCACTCTTTATGAGCCCTCTGAACTTGTACTCACAATGGGAGCAGGCACGCCGCTTTCAACAATCAATGCGCTGCTGGACGAACAGGATCAGGAACTGGCCTTTGAACCCATTGATCACGGCGCTTTGTTTGGCGGCAATCCTGGTACAGGTACAATCGGCGGGCTGATAGCCGCCAATGCATCTGGTCCCCGGCGCATCAAAGCAGGCGCAGCGCGCGATCACCTATTGGGATTTCGTGCCATAAATGGCCGCGGAGAAATTTTCCAATCCGGTGGCCGGGTGATGAAAAACGTCACCGGTTATGACATGTGCAAGCTGATGGCCGGGTCATATGGCACCTTTGGCATTCTCAGTGAAATCACTTTGAAGGTTTTGCCAAAGGCTGAAACAGAATTGACGCTACTCATTGTCGGCCTTGCCGAGGAGCTTGCGATAGAGGTGATGACGACGGTCTCGGGACTTTCTCACGAAGTGTCTGGTTTTGCACATTTGCCCCAAACGCGCGTTGGCTTTTCATCTCGCGCACTAGCAGGCTTGGACGAAAAATCTGTGACCGCCCTGCGACTTGAAGGTCCAGAGAGTTCCGTCAAGGCCCGCAAAAATATGCTCATAGATTTTCTGTTAAAGCCAGGCCAACAAATCGAAATACTCGACGTCCACACATCACGACCTTTCTGGGCTGATTTGCGCGATGTCGCCCCGCTCACTAAAGGGGGTAGCAAAGAGGGCGATCAGATCTGGCGCATTTCAACCGTTCCCACTAGAGGGGCGCAGTTGGTTGCGGATCTGTTCGCGATGGATGTGCCGATTGCGAGTCATTTTTATGACTGGGCGGGCGGCCTGATCTGGCTGGCGGTTAGGGCGGCTGATGATGCCCACGCGTCTGTCATTCGCGAAGTGGTCGACAGGTATTGCGGCCACGCAACGCTCATACGCGCCAGCGACGAGGTCCGCGCCAGTGTGCCGGTTTTTCATCCGCAAGCGCCCGCGCTTGCCGCCTTGACGAAACGCCTTCGTACCAGTTTTGATCCGCAATTTATTTTAAACCGCGGCCGTGTGCGGGAAGATTTATAATGCAAACAGATTTTTCCATCACGCAACTTGCTGACAGTGGTAATGCAAGGGCCGAGGCTATTTTGCGCAAATGCGTACATTGCGGTTTCTGTCTTGCTACTTGTCCCACCTATCAATTGCTTGGCGACGAGCTAGATAGTCCGCGCGGCAGAATATATCTGATCAAGGATATGCTGGAAAATGAGTTGGTGCCAAATAAAAAAACCGTCCAGCATATTGATCGCTGCCTGTCATGTCTATCTTGCATGACAACTTGCCCTTCGTCCGTACACTATATGCATCTGGTCGATCACGCCCGCACCTATATCGAAAAAACCTATACGCGCTCGTTACCAGATCGTCTTTTGCGCTATTTGCTGGCTTTTGTGTTGCCACGCCCAAAGGTGTTTCGTTTTGCGCTTTATGGTGCCATGCTGGCTCGTCCACTCAAAAACTTCATGCCAGGAAGGCTTAAAGGTCTTTTGGGCATGGCTCCAAAGGCCCTGCCACGAAAATCACATACCGACCAGCCGCAGGTATTTCCAGCACAAGGACCACGCCGCTTGCGTGTGGCACTTATGACTGGCTGTGCCCAGAAAGTTTTGGATCCCAAAATCAATGAAGCAACCATACGGCTTTTGACCCGTCACGGCGTTGAAGTGGTCGTTGCAAAAGGTGGCGGCTGCTGTGGGGCGCTCACTCATCACATGGGGATGGAAGAAAAGGCGCACGGCTCTGCAGCAGCCAATATCCGCGCGTGGCGAGATTTGATGCGGGGAGAAGGTCTTGATTACATCGTCATCAATACGTCTGGATGTGGCACAATGGTCAAGGACTATGGGCATATGTTCCGCGATAACCAGGTGCTTGCAAAGGATGCAGAATTAATTTCAGCGATGTCTCTTGATATATCGGAGCTGATGTCAAAAATTGAATGGCAGCCCAAAGGCAAAGTGCCAGGGATCAAGGTCGCCTATCATTCGGCCTGCTCCATGCAACATGGTCAAAAAATCACTACTGTTCCCCTTGATTTGCTACGAGTTGCCGGCTTTGAAACTGTTCCTGTTCCAGAAGGCCATCTTTGTTGTGGATCGGCTGGAACCTATAATCTGTTGCAACCTGAATTGGCCGAAAAACTACGGGACCGCAAAGTTGATAATATTCATTTGGTCTCGCCGCAAGTGATTGCTGCAGGTAATATTGGCTGCATGATCCAGATCGCCAGCGGTACAGATATCCCCGTTGTTCACTCAGTCGAATTACTCGACTGGGCAACTGGTGGCCCTATGCCGGTGATATTGAAGGATTTCGGAACCGGCCAGTCTTAATGTCTTATTGTCTGCGGGCGTGGCGCGGATTGCCAACACGTGGCGAAGTCCTGAATTCGTCGGGCTTGCAATCTTTTGCCAGCGGCCAGGAGGTCAGCCGGATAAGAAAAATATAGCAGACATATTTCGAGACCTTGAAGCCAGTATTTAACCAGTCTTTATTGATCTGGATCAGTTACACACTTGCAAATTCTCGATAATATTTCATCAGCACCCAAAGTCGTTTTCATATAATCTATGAGGAGATTTTCATGTACAAAACCATTCTCGTTCCGATCGACCTGGCCCACCCTGAAAAGGGCAAGCCGATGATAGGTATTGCCCTCAATATAGCTGATGAGAATGCCCGCATCATACTTGTTAATGTGATGGAAGAAATACCCGGATATGCGGCGATTGAGCTGCCTTCCAGCCTTTTCGTTGACGCACAAAAGCATGCCGAAGAAAAGCTGAAAGCAATAGCCGTTGCTGCAGGCATCAAATCGGACTATGCGGTTATGTCTGGAAGCGCCCATAATTCAATTCTTCGTTTTGCAGAAGAGCAAAACGTTGATCTCATCATTGTGGGTTCGCACAAGCCTGGATTGCAGGACTATTTTCTTGGCTCGACTGCTGCTCGTGTCGTCCGCCATGCCAAGTGCACTGTGCTGGTCGCGCGCTAGAAATAAAGCGCATTTTCTGTCAGGTTGAGAAGAGGCACACCGTTACTTCGAATATACCATATCAAGGTGTCTGGAAAACGCGGGTGCATCTCAGCTAGACTTCTCAGCGTTGATCATATCGGCCATGTCCGTTGTCATCCGGATAATGATGAGAACAAAAACAGCAACATGGCTGCGCAGAAATACGGCCAACACAATGCCCAGAGCGGTTGTAAGGTTTCGCGTAATATAGAGCAGGATCTCGTAGGTGGCGCTATCAGCACCCTCGATATAGGTGGCGGGATCCAGCCATGTTGCCACCCCAAAAATTGCCGGTACTGCTGCTTCGATAATGACGATGATCCAGACCCACCAAGGCAGAAACCCTTTCGAGACTTTCTCATTCATAATAATAAACCGCCTACAATTGTTTTTAATGATTGGAGTTGGGACATCAAGATCAGGTCGTTGCATTTCTCAGCATATCAAATGCTTTTGGGAGAAGTAAGCGCAGTATAGCGTCAACCGCCTTGTTCCACGTCTGGTGTGGGCACTTTTCAGACCGCCTTGGCCAGATCGCGCTGGCCGTCACTATTGACCCCAAGGAGACATGTCTAAAAAACTTTGACGTCATTTGATGTCTCTCAGACAAGGTCACATACGCGGCCATGTCAATGGTAAAAATATATTGGATTCAGGTGATTAATTAGTTTTAGAACAACTGCGAGGTCTGATGTTTATTTGAACGAATATGCCCCTTGGTTTGCTCAGCGAATGCGTAGAATTTCTCGCATCAATTGCAAAAGAAATACTCAAAATAAATCATATTCGTGACACTTTTTCTGACTAGTTTTATCGACTTGCTAATTCTCGAAAAATAGCGACACTTGCTTTTTGTGTCGCAAAATCCTCATGGTCTACACATGGCTATGGTCGGGGAAAACCTGTTTTTTAGCTATCGATATATGATGATCGTATCTGACAATATTTTTGTTTTACGTACGGAGAACGGGTCTGATGGAGACACACGCAGATCGCAAAATTCCCGAAGACCTGGCGGGTGTTGAAATTCAAATTGCCAAGATCATTGAGTCTGGATCAGAAGCAAAAACCTTGCTGGAATTATTCGCGTTTCTCGCGCCACAAGGCATTCCGATCGATCTCATTTCAGAAAAGATTATGGCACAGCAGGTGCGAGATGATGGCTTGTTGGAGCTAGCAAAGCCCGGCCTGCTCGAGCTTTTTAAAAAGCAGGATAGTGACGTTCAGGCCAATATCAGCCAACTTGTTCAACAGGCCATGCACAAGCGGCTCAAGTTTCAAAATCAGCAAAGTCGTGCTGTTTGCAGAGCCTTGCAACTTGTTGCCGATGCCTTTCCAAAGGGCGACGAGCCGAAGTTTTCACATCATTGGCCGGTGTGTGAAAAATTACTGCCTCACGCCATACACATACTGAATTTGATTTCAGATGAAGGGGACGGGGCTGCTCCTGCCGCGTATTTATTATGTCAAACAGGCCGATATCTGAATGCCATATCGGATTTTGAACGAGCCGAGCCGCTTTTGCGTCGTGCAGTCATTATTTCGGAGACAAGTTATGGCTCAGACCATCCCGCTATGGCCATCCATCTTAATAATCTTGCCGAACTCTTGAAAAATACAAAAAGGTTTGAAGAGGCTGAAATTTTATGTCGCAATGCCATTTCTATAAATGAGCAGAACTTTGGCCCTGATCATCCAGAGATCACCACCGATCTGAGCAATCTGACCGAAATACTGATGTTGGAGGCAACCCGGCGTCTCACAGAAGCAGAGCCACTGGCTGCACGGGTGGTTGAAACACTCCGTCAGTTTGAACAAAAGACTGGAGAACAGCATCCCAAATATACGCTTGCCTACAATAATCTGGTTGCCATTCGCCACCAGCTTACCGAGCAGCTGAACAGAAATTCAGAACTGGATTTGCATCATAAATCGCAGATTTCAGAACTCTCTCAAATTGCTCCTCAACAACCAGAAGTTACGTCGACTGGCGAGAAGGAGCCAATGGCCCAGCAGCCGGCCTCTCGCGAGGAGGAGTGGTATATTATTCATGATGGAACCCAAAGCGGTCCGTTTTCTCAACTAAAATTGCAGCAGCTCATTAGCAATGGAGAAATCTGTCCAGATGATCTTATCCGTCGCAGAAATGTGACCAACTGGCTCCGTTTTGATCAGCTTATCCTACATTCTCATGATCTGTTGCGTATGCTGCGAGACGAAAATTAGCTTGGCTATGATGAAACTCGATATTGCTGTTGATGCTTTCCAATTTACGGGAGTTGGCTTGCTTTTCGCCAGATGTGCTTGTCTTTTAAAGCTAATTGGCAAGGCTTGGAGCCATGGTCATTGAGAGGGCGTTTGCTTTTTTGATGGTTCAGTTTCCTTTTTTTAGTATTTTCAAGTAGTGTCAAGTGACAGATTGTTCCGCCGTATCTTTTCGTTTGGAGGTCACCAGTAAATTTTGCTGATCTCTATGAGGGTTTGATGCCAGGTTATCAATTCTAGTTGCGATTTTATTCGCTTGAAAATGAACCAAAGTGATCATATGAGCGTGAACAGGCGCGAAGTAGAGCAAGGACTGCCAGCGCTGCTTAAGCGATTGTGGCGCTATGGTCTTGTTTTATCAGGCGATCGGCACGTCGCAGAAGAGCTGGTACAAGCGACCTGCCTGCGTGCGCTTGAAAAGTGCGAGCAGTTTTCCGCGGGTACATCGCTTAGCCGCTGGACGTTTACAATCCTCTCCTCAATATGGAAAAACGAATTGAGATCGCGCAGTGTGCGGCTTGGTGAAGGGGTCGTGGACGCCGAACTGGCCCTGGTTAGCGATGGCGATGAACAGATAGAAATGAATATTTTCGCCGCTCAGGTGTTAAAGGAGATAGAGGGTTTGCCAGAGGCGCAACGTGTCAGCGTCTTTCTTGTTTATGGCGAAGGGTTGACCTATCGCGAAGCGGCAAAAATGCTGGAAGTGCCAGAAGGCACTATCATGAGCCGTCTGGCGGCGGCGCGGGTGGCACTTGGGGCGATGAAACCAGATGGCGAACCCCTGTTGCCAGCTGAATAGAGCTGCCAGCTGAATAGAATTGTTAATGGATTAGAATTTGCCAGTGACATGGAATTTGCCAGTGACATGGAATTTGCCAGTGACGTGGAATTTGAACGAATAGAAAGGTGAGACGTCGAAAAGACGAGAAATATGACCGGATCTGTAGACCATAATGACCCGAGCGATGCCTGGCTTGTTGCCTATCTCGATGGTGCTCTTGATGAGCAGCAAACAAACGAGTTGCGCCAGGTGCTTGTCCAGAACGTTGAGCTTTCGCAAAGGCTGGCGCTACTGCAGGGTGGATCCCGTGATTTCAAGGGCGCTTTTGAGCCTTTGCTCGACGCGGCCCCAGATGAGAAAATGCAAGCGATGCTATCTGGTCTGATCGTAAAGAACAGCTCTTCACATGTTTCATTACCTGCCGATAATGTGGCGCCATTACGTCCCGCCTCCAAAAGCATGTGGCAAGGTTTTGCAGGTATGGCAGCGGCTGCAGGCATTACAATTGCGGTGTTTTCTGGCGGTGTTTACACGGGCTGGCAGACCAGCGAGCCCGGGCTCGTGCAACCCGCCAAGATTGGCTGGCGACAGGCTGTCGCGCAATATGTCAGCCTTTACTCGAAGCAAACGCTGGCTGGGTATCCCGTTGATCCGGTCGCCCAAGGTGAGAGTTGGCAGCGCGTTTCGAAAGCCCTTGGCGCCAAATTTACGGGCAAGAAAGCACGCATTGATGATCTTGATTTCAAGGGTACGCAGGTTTTGCAATTAAAAGGCAAGCCACTGGTGCAGATCGCCTATTTGCACAAAGGAGAAACGCCGGTTGCTTTATGTATTATCAAGAGCAAAAAACCATCAATCGGGCAAAAAACCGAGCAGCGCCTGGGGCTTAATATTGTCCATTGGGTCGAGGATGGATTCGCCTATATGCTGATTGGCAAGGTGCCAAAAGGTGAGCTGCAGAAAATTGCTGCGCCGCTGGTCGCGCGTTTTTCTTGATTAGACTTTTTCCGGCGGTTCATCTGGATAGGAAATCTCCATTACCAGACAGCCCTTGGGAGACTTGAACGGCCCGTGATCTTCATGTGGTGGTCGGCAGGTATAATCTCCCGCGACCAATGTGCGATCGAACACCGCGTCATAGATCTCGCCCTCGATAATATAAATCTCTTCCACATAGCTATGTGATTGCGTCTTGTAAGCACTGGTATCGGCCCCCGGCAAGAAGCGGGTAAGGCGGGTATAGTGACCGGTTTGGCTATCTTCGGCCAGTGTCACGCACAGCACTTTACCATCGGTATCAGGTAGCTCGCTCCAGCGATCGCTGTTAACGGGGGCAATCACATTCCACAAGGCGCAAGGAGTTTTGGACATTTTTTCTCTCGCATTAATTTATGGCCGCCAACGCATAGGGAAGGCTCCCGCTCCTTGTTTAGTTTAAGGATTTTGCCGTGCGGGACAAGGAATAAACGAGGATCATTATTGTAAGTACGGGGGTAATTGCGTACATTGTTTTTATTGCTTGAATTCTGTCCTATGTCTTTAAATCAGTTCATCTTGAGGGAGGGTTTTATGTTGCGCTGGCTCTATCGTTCCATCGGTCTTGTTTGTCTCTTGTCTTTTCTGCCGATCCAGTCGACCCCTCTTTTTGCCGGACAGTGCTTGCAGGATATCCGCATCATAAAAAGCGGCGGCAATAATATGCGGTTGCGTGATTATCTTTGCCAAACGCAGAGCAATCAAAGCGTGCGAGTGCGCTTTCACCGCGTCACTGATTTCGTCGCTCATGGTATCTTGGCAGGAAATTTACCCACTGGTTTCAAGACCTTGTTTGGCAAACCAAAGCTAATCAAAAACGATGTGTATGCCGAATATGATAAATTGATGAAGAAGTTTGGTGAATATACACAAGGCTTTGGCTGCGAAACCTATACAGTGATTGCCGCTGGCAAGGGGCAGGGCATGAAGGGTGACAATAAATGCACCGGCACGAGCGCTATTCGTCGCTCTATTGGAGGATGGTATAAGTCGTTGGAGTATAGCGTTTTTCCAGCCGCTGATGATCTGCGTTCTCTGGAATATAATGCACGGGTGCCAAAAGCCTATAAGAGCAAAACGGTTACCGAATATGGCCAACGGACTAAAAAGATCTGGCGCTATACCAAGCGCCGCGATTTCAAAAATTTTAAGAAGAAACTAGTTGCTTATAACAAGCTGATAACAGCATTGAAAAAGTCCCGCGAAGGCTCCATGGGCAATAAATATTTTTCCATGCTTGACTATATCACCCGCAAGGGTGTGCCGCGCAAATTCATGGTCATCTATGGCAACGCTGAGCCAGAGGCAGGATGTACAGGCTATCCGGCACGCTGGGTGCTCTACTATACCGAGCGCGCCATGCTGGTTGATATCGCAGTGATCGAAAACACGTCTACCGATGTGATTAACATCAAGCGTTTGCTGGGGGCCAAAGGTAAAAAGACCAAATTGCGCAGCCTGTCAAAATCCACAGCTTTACGCAAAAAGCAGGCGCTCTCCCTTGGTGCTGGCGAGCTGACCTTGCACCCTGGAGAAAAGGCTTTGTTGTTTCAGCGTATGGCCTTTATCGTTGATGACGATCAGCAAGCCGGTTTTAAGCTGCCAGGATATGTGTATGGGCCTGAAGTGCTTTTAAAAGGTCTTGAAGTGAACGGTGAGCGCCTTGATCTGGAGGGGCAGTCCTCAAATTTCGTTTCGCTAACCACCGGCGATGAGGGCGGCTCTTGCCCCTATCTGCATGTGTGGTCGAGCGAACTCAACGACTATATCAATACTGGTAAAATGCTCGACAAAGCCAAGGGCGCGGGTTTGGAACAATCAGACCAGCGCCGGTTTGATGGCTTTAAATCTAGGTTCCGCATTCATGAGCGCGAACCAGAGCTTGCCCATATTGATCAAGCCAGCTTGATGATTGAATTAAAGAGCGGCAAGACGCAAATTCTCAAACCTGATGTCGAAGATTTGGCGACGCTCGATCAAAAACGGCTGAAACTTGGCTATGGTGAATATGTTGATCTTCGATTTGTGCTACCGGCGGGCATCAAGAAAGAACAGGTCGCTCATTCGACCATCACGCTGACCGGCTATTATGAACGCTATGGTGAACTACTCAATATGAGTAAGCTCACACGGCCATTGGATTTGCTGGTGAAGGTTGCGGAATAAGCACTATGTTCTTATTTGATAAATGCGCCAAAACGCTTGTGATTCCAGCCCCTTTGGGACTGGCGACGCTTTTTATGCTGACCGGTCGTTCAATCGCCACTGAGCCTCAAAAAGCCAAGCCGACCCTGCGCATCAATTCCCCTTTCGCGGCCACCTTGTGGCGGCTTGATGTGGATGCCAGCGAGCGCTATGTGGTGTCGAGTTCGCCCTATAAGGCGATCAATGTCTGGCCGTTGGACGATTTGCAATCCAAATCAATCCTGCGGGTTCCGATCCGCCAAGAACAACGCAAGCGAGCGCATGGCGTGGCGATCAGCGCGGACGGCAAGCAGGTCGCGAACTCCGTGCCACCGCGGGCCGCGAACAATGGTTTACCCATATCAGGCACGGCAAAAATTTACCTGCTCGATCGCAAGAGCGGTGCGCTAGAAACGCAGATTGAAGGCATAGCAACAAGGCCGCAGGCTTTACGTTTTTCGCCCGACGGAAAATATCTGGCGGCGGTGCTAAGTGATGGTTGCGGCTTGCGTGTCTGGCAGGCCCCAGACTGGAAGCTGTTTTACGCTGATGACAAGGATTATGGGGGCGGCGATCAGTGTTCGCTGACCGGCAAGGCGCTGGATGTTGATGCCAAGCCCGATACTACCGGTCTGGCGTTCTCAAAAAATAATGGTAAATTGTGGCTGGTGACCTCGGGGGATAGCGGGGTCAGATCTTATGGTCTTGTTGGCGATCAGGCGAAACGGTTGGCGTTTGCCAAGCCAGCGGCGCTAAAACTTGAGCGCCCAGGGGATGTGAGCTTTTCGCCAGATGGTTCAAAACTGTTGGTTGGGGACCGGCGCAACCGCTCCCTTGAGGGCGCTGTTCATTTGCGCGCCGCGGTCTTGAGCGCTGATAGTTTGAAACTGGCGCGCAAGCCATTCGAGATCAATGAGGATCATCTTAAACATCCCGCTTACCTCGACCGAAAACAAAATGCCGATGCCAATCAGACCTCGTTAGAGCAAGTCGCCTGGGTAAAAACCGAGGATGATGAAGAGTGGGTTTTTGCAGGCGGCGTGTTCTGGTGCACCTTCGTCAATCCCGATCTCATTTTGGGTGAGGTGAGCTCGATTGCCGATATCTGTATTGCCCGTTTTTCCGCATTAGACGAAGATGAAGACCCGGCCTTTATTCCCGTGGGCACGGACCGCGTCATGGAGCTGATTGCACTGCCCAAGCGCGGCGGATTGCTCTATGCCACTCAGCGCCGTATCGGACTGATTGATTATGAAGGTGAAGCGCTGGAACTTGGCGAGGGCGAGGAGCTGTCCGATCGTAATATTGCGGCAGATTTTCGCGATGGCGGCATGACATTCTCGGTCTCAATGAGCGGTAAAAAAATCGTGTTCGATGATTATCGGGGGCGGCATGGCGAACGCTTGCGCTTGCAGTTTGATCTAAGTAAACGCCGCCTGACCCGCCTTGATGGAGATGCGAAGGGGGTTAGCGCTCCTAATCACGATAAAAACCTTATTGAGGGCTGGCGTAATAGCCGTAAACCGCCGATCATCTATGGCGAACCCTTGCGCGAAGATTTTCCAGTGCGCGATGATTTCTACCGCTCGGCGGCGCTTATTGCGGATAAAAAACTGGTTTTACTGGGTAGTAGTGATTTTTTGCGCCTAGTGGAAATTGATGATGAAGCAGGGGCCAAAACCTTGTGCCGGGTGCGCATTGATCATGAGGCATTCCGGGTAAATCTAACCCCGGACGGGCGCACGGCGATTGTTGGTCATAGCGATGGCACCTTGCGCTGGTACCGCGTTGAGCGCACCAATAAGTCTTGCAAATTACACAAATTACTGTCCGTTCACATTGCTCAAGATGAGCTGGGAGAATGGATCTGGACTGCTTGGTTGCCCTCTGGAAAATTTGCCAATGATCCGCGCGCCAAAAAACAGATCGGTTGGCAGGTCGAACGCCAACCCGGCAAGGTCAGTTTTGTTCCTTACCGCAAACTGTTGCGGCTCTATGATGATAAAGCTGTGAAGCGTGCTCTTGATCAGGCAATCCCGCAAGCCAGGGTGCGCGGGTTTTTACCCATTATCAATGAAGTGGCGCAAATCCAGCAAGGGACCCAAATAGGCCTGCGAGTAGCGGTTCCCTTTGAACTGGCCGAGGTCACTAATAAAATTGTTCGCTTTCAAATCGATACTAGTGGCTTGCCAAAATCTGCGGGAAAATTGCAGATCAAAACCGGCTCTGGTGTTAATATGGTGAAAATTGTTGATGGCCAACGCATTAGCGCGGACAAGTCAATCACGCTGAACCAGCAAGGAGCATTGGCTCTTGATGTTGAGCTACCCGCAACGGCGCGCAGCAGCAATCGCGCCGTGCATGTATGTTTTCATATTGATGAAAAAGCTGGGCCTTGTCATGCGCTGATCTGGCAAGGCAAAATCGCAAAACCCAAAAAGCGCCGCCTTTGGGCCATCATTATTGGCATCTCAAAACACAAGTTCGCCAGTTATGATCTGCAATATACACAAAATGATGCACTTGATATTGCTCAGCTATTTGTCGACGATCATCAGAAGCGTTCGCTCAAAAACTCTGGTTTGTCGCCGGATTTTTCAAGCATCAATATATCGCTGATCGTCTCGCCAAAGGGCCAGTCAACGACAAAACAGCTTAATGATCTGACAGCATTGCCTTATGTGCAGCGCTATGAACCAACGAAGGCTGGTATTTTGCAAGCCCTTGCCAATATCGTCAGTGCGGATAGCGCGGAAGAGCTAAGCAATGATCTGTTCTTCTTTCACTTTTCAGGGCATGGCTTCATTCACCCCTATAACAAGGACAAGGGTCGCAGCGCTTTTGTCACTTATACAACCGACCCGGCACTGACCAAGGAGAGCATCAATGATCAGGTGTTTACCAGCGAAGATCTGATTGGCGCCCTCAAGCAAATCAGCGCGGAAAAACTGGTGGTGTTTGATGCCTGCCGCGTGCCCGTTGGCAATCCTGATGCGGTGCCCTTTGACCCCGGTCTGATCAGCGCCGAATTTCAGGATCAGGTGCTATCGGCGCATTATCTCTTTTCCGGACTTGCAGGGCAATATTCGCTGGATCAGCGCAAATATGCGATCAATTCATCGCGTCCGTTTAATGAGCGTGGCAACGGGCTTTTTTCCTACGCTTTCTTGAAAGCACTAACCGATAGAAAAGCGGATCTGCCGGGCAAGAAGGCCGGGCGCGACCGTATTGAGATCATTGAAGTGAAGCGCTATCTGGATCGCCAATTCGATCTTGATGATGAAAAAAGCCTGGCCAATGAATTTCGCAATCGTTACAAAAAATCCGATATACAGCAGCCGGTTTATGTACCAGCCCGCAAGCTGGGCAAAAATAAAGGGAGCACTAACAGCTCCGTGTTGCGCACCCTTGATCCGCAATAAAGGCTATTTTTCAAGCCATTGTACGATGCGTTTGGTCGCCTCGATGATGCGGGGTGCGTTTTTTGCCATGAAATCATCGGGCAGGGGATCGCAAGAGGCAATTTTCGCCGCTTGGGCAAGCGCATTGGTGCCATCAAAATCAACATAGGCGACACGCAAACACAAAAGCTCACTCGGCAGCCCAAAGTCAGAGCCGGGCAGCGCTGCAACGCCGGTTTCTTCCAATAGCTTGGCGGAGAGATCAGAACTGGTCAAGATGCCGCGCGCATTGAGCTTTTGTTTGTGATTTTCAAATGATGGCAATAGATAAAAACCGCCATCTGGTGCATTGAGCTTGAGCCCTGCCTGTTTAAGTTCATCATGCATATACATGCCAACCCGCTCCAGAACGCGCCGTGTATCGCCAATATATTGCTGTAGCTCATTGCTGTTTTCATAGGCCTTGATGGCGGCATATTGAATGGGAGCGCTGGTTGAGGTAAAGGTTTCGCTGGCCGCAACCGCAATGGCGTCACGCAGCCAATGCAATTGCTTTGGAAAGATAAAACAGCCGAGCCGCCAACCGCCGGCACCAGCCCATTTTGACAGGCCACCACTAATGATGGTGCCTTCGGGATAATGCCTGGCGATGGACACATGCTTGCCATCGAAACGGGTTTCGCCATAGATCTCATCAGATAGCAATATGACTTTATAACGCCGTGCAACCTGCGCCAGTTTCTCAAGCTCTTCGTCGCTATAGCTGGTGCCGGTGGGGTTGTTTGGATAGTTCAATATGACAATGCGCGGTCTTGTGGGGTCGGGGCGGCAATGCTCTTCAAGCACGTCAGCCGACAAACGCCAACCATCATCTTCGCGTGCTTTAATCCAGTGCACATTACGGCCAATGATCGAGGCTTGCGGCGCGTAAGACACCCAGCTTGGTGTGGGGATCACCAGATCTCCATAATAAACCAGTTGGATGAGAAACATAAGCTCTTTGGAGCCGGGTCCAATCAGCACATCATCAAGACAATATTCAACGCCCTCTCGGCGCTGATAGTGAGCGGCAATGACGTCGCGCAAAGGGGCCAGCCCCTTGACCGCCAGATAGTCTTTCTGGTGCGCATTTTTTTTCAGCTCTTCAACCAAAATGTCAGGAACGGGAAAGGGTGACTGACCGAGCCCAAGGCGAAATATCTCGTGCCCGTCGTCTTGCAACTGCTTTGATTTCTCATTGATCGCAAGGGTAGCTGATGGTTTGAGCCCCCTCACATTGAGATTGAGGTGGATGTGGTGAGGTTCATTCTGGCTCATAGATGACATCAGATGGCTCCAAAATATAGGGAGATACTGCCGCTCTATAGGCCTCTAAAAGATCTTCGTCTAGCTAAAAAACAAGAATTTGCTCACGAAGGCTTGAGGAGGAGTGATTGGTAAGCTAGTGAACAAGAGGCCACATATGTTGCAAGGTCTTTTGAAAGGAATAAAAAATGGCGCAAAGGGCGGTAATCGTTGCAGCAAATCGAACGGCGATCGGCATTCTCTGTGGCGCCATTTCCAGTCTGCAAGCCGCAGAACTTGGCAGCGCGGTGATCAAGCATCTGGTGTCCAGTATCCAGCTTGACCCAAGCCTCGTTGATGAAGTGATTATGGGCCAGGTGCTGACCGCAGGTGTTGGTCAAAACCCAGCCAGGCAAGCGGCCATGGGTGCTGGGCTTCCAAAGACTACAACCGCTATGACTATTAACAGAGTTTGCGGCAGCGGGCTGGAGGCGGTTGCGCTGGCCCGGCAGGGCATATTGTGCGGCGATGCTGACATTCTTATTGCCGGTGGGCAGGAAAGCATGAGCAATGCGCCGCATTTGTTGCGCGGTTCAAGGGACGGGCGCAAGCTCGGGAATTGGGGATTGGACGACAGTGTGATCCTCGATGGATTATGGGATGCCTTTTATGATTGCCATATGGGTATCACGGCTGAAAATATAGCTGAGCACTTCGGCATTTCGCGCACTCAGCAAGATGAGTTCTCAACCCTGTCGCAGGAAAAAGCCGCCAAGGCCCATACTGCGGGACGCTTTGCGCAAGAAATCATTCCTCTTCAAGTGCCGCAGAAAAAAGGCCCCCCCGTGATATTTGAGCGCGATGAATTTCCGCGCCCCGGTACCAGTCTCGACAGCCTTGGAAAACTACATCCGGCCTTTAAGAAAGACGGTACGGTAACGCCGGGCAACGCTTCTGGCATCAATGATGGTGCCGCCGGGGTTATCGTCATGGCGGAAGAGCGGGCCCGCGCGTTGGGACTGCCAATATTGGCCGCGATCAAATCATATGCCAGTGTCGGGGTTGATCCGCAGATCATGGGTACCGGCCCGGTGCCAGCCACTCAAAAATGTTTGCAGCGTGCCGGTTGGCAGGTCGAAGATCTCGATCTCGTCGAGGCCAATGAAGCTTTTGCTGCGCAGGCTGTTTATGTTAATCGGGAACTTCGCCTCAACCCTGAAATTGTCAATGTTAATGGCGGTGCCATCGCGCTTGGTCATCCTATTGGCGCATCTGGCGCGCGTATTTTGGTGACGCTCATTCATGAGATGATCAAGCGCGATAGCAAACGCGGACTGGCAACATTATGCATTGGCGGTGGCATGGGTGTGGCGATGGCATTGGAACGCGCTTAATCAATTTGCTTTATCAATTGAACAGCTATCGCAGATAATATATTGACGCCAAGGTATAAGGGTTTAAGCTTTTCAAGACCTGTCATCCCCGCGAAGGCGGAGATCCATAATCACCGCTCTGGCAAGTAACTACGTGGATTCGAAGCTGGCTCTTCATGCAATCTGACCGTATCGGGGGTATGGTTCCCCGCCTTCGCGGGGATGACGACTATCAGTTATATTTTGGGGCCTTAAATGACCGTTTGCTGGACGCCATCTTCACAACAGATCGAGGACGC
This sequence comes from Alphaproteobacteria bacterium, assembly GCA_024280475.1. Lineage (GTDB taxonomy): Bacteria > Pseudomonadota > Alphaproteobacteria > Rhizobiales > JAKIUO01 > JAKIUO01. Next base: position 18,195 of record JAJRQA010000129.1, on the reverse strand, counting down.
GCAGATCACCGATTTTGCGCGGCATGCCTCAAAGTTGAGCGGCCAGAACCTCCAGAAATATCCAGACCTATATGATTGGTCGATCAAGGACCGCGAAGCGTTTTGGGGGCTGATCTGGGAGCGCGCATCGATCATTGCCAGCGAGCGCGGGGACATTGTTCTTGATGAGGGAGATAAAATGCCGGGAGCCAAATGGTTCCCGCAAGCTCGCTTGAATTTTGCGCAAAATCTATTGCGCCACGCCGATGATCGCGAAGCTTTGGTGTTTCGCGGCGAAGATCGGGTCGAGCAGCGTTATACGCGGCGCGAGCTTTACCAAGCTGTTGCTAAGCTAGCCGCCGCTTTGCGCGGATTTGGCGTTGGACCGGGGGACCGGGTTGCCGCCTATATGCCCAATCTACCGCAAACCATTATTGCCATGCTGGCCGCAACATCGCTTGGCGCTGTCTGGTCGTCCTGCTCGCCGGATTTCGGGGTCAACGGAGTGGTGGATCGCTTCAAGCAGATCGAACCTAAAATACTGATTGCTGCCGACGGTGTGTTCTACAATGGCAAGAGCTTTGACAATGTAGAAAAGATCAAGGCCATCAGGGAGAAGATCCCCTCCATCGAACAGACCATTTTGGTGCCTTACACAATGAGCGCCGAGCAATTGACCGTGGGCGACGAGCTTCACCTGTGGCCGCATCTGCTTGCGGGGCGAAATGAAACCTCGATCCACTTCGCGCAACTCCCGTTTGATCATCCGCTCTATATTTTATTTTCATCGGGCACCACTGGCGTCCCCAAATGTATTGTGCATGGGGCCGGAGGCACTTTGTTGCAGCACATGAAAGAACATCAGCTTCATAGCGATATCAAGGCTGGCGACCGGGTGTTTTATTTCACAACTTGCGGTTGGATGATGTGGAATTGGCTGGTCAGTGCCTTGGCCAGCGAGGCGGTTGTCATGCTGTATGATGGTTCGCCGTTTTACCCAGATGGCAATGTGCTTTGGGATTATGCGCGCGACGAAAACATCACCCTGTTTGGCACGTCTGCAAAATATATTGATGCCTTGCAAAAAGCGCATCTGTCGCCAAAATCCTCGCATCAGCTAAACGCTTTGCGCTGTATTTGTTCTACAGGATCGCCGCTTGCTCCTGCCAGCTATGACTATGTTTATGAGCATATCAAAAAGGATGTGAACCTTGCGTCCATTTCCGGGGGCACCGATATTGTCTCGTGCTTTGCGCTGGGTAATCCCGTGCTGCCGGTCCATAAAGGCGAGCTGCAATGCCGCGGGCTTGGGCTGGCGGTCGAGGTGTTTGATGATGAGGGGCAAAGTGCCGGGCAAGAAAAGGGCGAACTGGTTTGCACAAAACCATTTCCCTCCATGCCTGTGGGGTTCTGGAATGACCCGTCGGGCGAGAAATATTTCGCAGCCTATTTTGGGCGCTTCGATAATATCTGGTGTCATGGTGACTATGTGCGTTTGACACAGCGCGGCGGTCTGGTGATCTATGGTCGCTCGGATGCCGTGCTTAATCCTGGCGGCGTGCGCATTGGCACCGCAGAAATTTATCGTCAGGTCGAACAGCTGGATGAGGTGATGGAAAGTATTGTTATTGCACAACAATATGAAGATGATGTGCGGCTGGTGCTGTTTGTGATCCTGCGCGATGGAGTGTCCCTTGACGACCCGCTAGTGGGTAAAATCAAGCGCCAGATCCGCGCTGATACCTCGCCTCGCCATGTGCCCGCGATCATATTGGAAGTCAGCGATATTCCGCGCACCAAGAGCGGCAAGATTGTCGAGCTGGCGGTACGTGATGTGGTGCATGGCATTGAGATCAAAAATGTCGAAGCCCTTGCCAACCCGCAAGCGCTTGAGGAATTCAAGGACCGGGCTGAACTGAAAATATGAGATATGTTTTTGTTGGTTAGTGCCTGATTGATGTTCCATATCATTGGAAATGAAAGGCGTCAGGATCTGTTCGTTTGAACTCATATGTGAGTTTGGCGTTCAACAGCTCGCACTTGCTCAAAATGAATTTCTTTTTGTTCAAGGCAAAGGGACATTTATAGCTCGGTTTGTCCTTGTCTTCCGTCCCCACCAGGACTTCAATTTTGAAAATAATATCTTTGCCCTCGATCTTGTAGCTGCCACTTGCCTCGATGTTTTTTTCCCAGGTTACATCATCATTATCTTCAAAATATCCGATATATGTGAGATCGAACGTAAAATTTTTGAGAAGGCTCAGCACCACTCGCTCATCTTCATAGGCTTTTTCATGCATGTGAAAGCCAGTGTGGAGCCATCGAGAGACATGGCTCGGATTCATTGCAAGGACGATAGTTGAAGCGGTCATAAACAGGCCGAAGATGAGGGCAGGTATTATGCTTTTTGTGAAGACAAGCGCTTCTGCAACAAGCTGTTTATTGTTCGTACGACCCGACAAGGTTCATTCCCCCACATTAAGTGGTTCTGTGCCTGATGGGGTGCCCTTGGCGTCAAGGGTGATTTTTTCGACTTTGGCTTCGGCCCGTTTCAGGAGATCATCGCAATGTTTGCGCAGTGCTTCGCCTCGTTCATAAATGGTGATCGAGCGCTCCAGTTCCACATCCCCTTGTTCGAGGCGCGAAACGATTTCTTCCAGCTCACTCAAGGATTGTTCAAAGCTCATTTGTTTGAGATCAGGTGTATTGGCATCATTTGTCATGACGGTGTTTTCCATCTTGCTATTTGGTTCAAGGAGCTGCTCTTTGGGCAGATACCTATATATAGAGTGTGATTATACCCCAGCATCGAGCAGGACATCAACATGGGTGGCAACACAATCCCCAAGAGCGCGCAGATTATATCCGCCCTCAAGTAGAGAGACGATGCGGCCATCGCAATGATTATCAGAAAATTCAGCCAGTTTAAGGGTCAACCAGCGAAAATCGTCAGTGGTGAGGCGTAAGCCAGCCAGAGGATCATCAATATGGGCATCGAATCCCGCTGATATGACCACAAGGTCCGGGGAAAAGTCATGTAGCGCCGGGAGCAGGCGATCTTTGAAGGCTTCTTTGATTTTTGCGCCATCTGCCCCTGATTTAAGGGGAGTATTGACAATATTGCCTGCTCCCGTCTCGCTGACAGCCCCTGTGCCCGGGTAAAGGGGCATTTGATGGGTGGAGCCATAAAACATATCTGGCTCATCCCAGAAGATATCCTGGGTGCCATTGCCATGATGGACGTCAAAGTCGATCACTGCCAATCGTTCGGCACCATGTTGTTTGCGGGCGTGCAAAGCGGCAATGGCGGCATTATTGAACAGGCAAAAGCCCATGGCTTGATGCTTTGTGGCGTGGTGTCCAGGTGGTCTGACAGCACAAAAGGCATTATTGACCTCGCCGCTCATCACCGCGTCAACTGCCCTCACGGCTCCCCCAGCTGCTTTCATGGCTGCTTCATAGCTATGGGGACAAAGCGTGGTGTCGCTGTCTATCGCGAAATAGCCAGATTCAGGCGTGAGGTTGCAGATCTCATCAATATAGCCCCCCCCATGTGCAAGAGCGATATGATCTTTGCGAGCTTCGGGGCACTCTTCGCGTTGCAAAGAAGAGAATTGTTAGGATTGTAGAGATTGTTCAATGGCTTCAAGGCGCGACGGAGATTCTGGCGACCCCGGCATTTCGTGACGGACACAGATTTGATGAGAGAGTAGCAGAGTGGTCATGTGATGTTCTCATCGCGGCAAAAGCTATGGATATGGTCAATGATTATCACACGCAGAGATAAATTGAACCATTTTTGTATGTGTTGCGACTACCTATGTATATGAACACTGCCTGAACGAAACAGCTTGATGGGTATAAATATGCAATAATCCTAATATTTGGCATTGTGAATAAACCATAAAACAAAACCATTGCATAAAACAATGCAACTTCAGGTAGATATTGACTATGATTAAGCGATTGCATAAATAAGACTAGTTGTCGCAGAGGAAAATAGTGGCAAAAAGGGACTGTACTAGAGCTAGTAGTCCCATAATAAGGGAGGTTTTAGCAGGAGTAGTCTGAAATATATTGTTCGAGAGTAGGGTTATAAAATACCCTTCAGGGGATGTAAAACGCAAAAAAGGGTTGCATCTCAAAGGGAAGCTGTTAGCTTCCGCCGCTAACTCGAACTGACAGAGTTTTATGCGTCTTATTTTAGGAGGTAACGGGGTAATGGCGAAAGCAAAGAACAAACGTTTCAAAAAGGTCAAAGGCAACTTGTACGCTATTAAAGGGAACAAGGATGCTCGCACTGTTTTGATTACGGGAGCATCAGGAGGCCTTGGTGCATCGTTTGCAGACATTTTTGCTAAAAATGGTTTTAATATTGTTCTTACTGCACGTCGCAAGGACAAGTTGAAAGAGCAAGCAGACAAAATCGAAAAGAAATACGGTGTTCGTACGACTTTGATTGCAGTTGATCTCGCTGATCCTGCCGGTCCTCAGCTTATTTTCGATGAATGTAAGAAGATGGGTATTAAAGTTGACGCCCTGATCAATAATGCAGGTCTGGCTATTCCAGGTTTCTACCAGGAAACCGAATGGAAAAAGCACAGTGATTTCCTGCAGTTGATGATCACCGCTCCTTCCCAGCTCTCCTATTTGTTTGAGCCTGGCATGGTCAAGCGCGGCTATGGTCGGATCATCAATGTGTCTTCATTCGTTGGTACAATCACGCCAACTGGCAGCTATACGCTGTATGGCGCTGCCAAATCTTACCTGATCAAGTTTTCTCAGGCTCATGCCGAGGAACTCAAGGGAACTGGCGTCAAGGTTATGGCTCTGTGCCCTGGCTTCTTCAAAAGTGAACTGCACGATGAAAGTGACGCAAGCCAGATCACGTCGCAGCTTCCAGCCAGAATGTTCCTTGATGTTGATACAGTAGCGGAAGAAGGCTATGACAAGATCATGAACACCGACGAAGTCGTCTATGTCAATGGTCGTATCTACCAGCTGATGGGTAATATGGAGCGTTCAAACTTCTCCAAGATCAGAGGGAAAGGGCAACTGCGGTCATATGCCGACAGAATTCGCACCAACCTCAATTCTGATGGACATGATAAACAGAGTGGCACCAACGGCTAAAACGCCTGCACTTATATTAGAACCAGATGAAGACAGCATGGCCAAAGCCGTGCTGTCTTTGCATCAAGGCCTGCTTGTGGCGTTCCCAACGGAAACCGTCTATGGACTTGGTGCCGATGCCTGCAATGAGAAGGCTATTGCCTCCATATTTGCCGCCAAAGGACGCCCCTCCCACAATCCCCTTATTATTCATGTCAAAGATCTGGCCACCGCGCAGCTATATGGGCGTTTTGATCCGCGTGCCTTGAAGCTTGCAGCGCATTTTTGGCCTGGGCCTCTAACCCTTGTCGTGCCGCGTCTTGATAATGTAGCCCTTTCCCCTTTAGTGAGTGCAGGGCTGACAACCATTGCCCTGCGGGTGCCAGCCAACCCGGTTGCTCGCGCGCTCTTGGAAGGTTTTAACGGCCCTGTGGCTGCGCCAAGTGCCAATCGTTCCGGGCTTTTAAGTCCGACCGAGGCTGAGCATGTGGAAGAAATGCTGGGGGATCAGGTCTCGCTTATTCTGGATGGTGGCCCATGTGAACGCGGCATCGAGTCGACAATCATTGGTTTTGAAGATGGATTGGCCGTTATTTTGCGCTCTGGCACCCTGCCAATCGAACAAATAGAGGCCGTGAGCAGCATTAAGATGCAAACAGCCAATACTGCAAGCTCCCCAGATAAAATCACGGCGCCTGGGCAATTATCCAGCCATTACGCCCCAAATGCCCATTTGCGTCTTGAAGCAACAAGAGCTGGTGAAGAAGAATTGATGCTGGCTTTTGGACCTGATGCGCCAACAGAGCGACCTGGCGTTAATTTGAGCCCCTCTGGTGACCTTGTTGAAGCGGCTGCAAATCTGTATGCCTATTTGCATCTGCTGGATGATACTGGAGTTGAGACCATTGCCGTCATGCCGATCCCCGATAAAGGGTTGGGTGTGGCGATCAATGATCGACTCAAGCGCGCCGCCGCGCCGCGCTCAGACGAGGAATAGTGTAGAATGAGAGTGAATACCAAATCGCCTACGCGGCGGGCGGAAAAGGGCTAGTCCCTTTCATCCCCATTATGAAATAGTGGGGTTTGGGGATTAATCCCCAACGCTGTCCGCGAGGACATTTTCTTTCGAGGCTTTGACCAGGAGAGGCATCAAATATGGATGCTGAACTTTTAGAAAAATTTAGCGCTATAGTTGGTGAGAAATATGCGCTCACCTCAGATGCTGACAAGGCACCTTTTTTGCAAGAGTGGCGAGATCGCTATCAGGGCCGCGCAGCTCTTGTTCTGCGTCCCAAAGACACTGTGCAAATTTCGCAGATCATGGCACTTGCCAATAAAACCTCGACGCCGATTGTCCCGCAAGGAGGTAATACAGGGCTCGTTGGCGGACAAATCCCGTTTGAAGAGGGCTGTGAAGTCGTTCTAAGTCTCACGAGACTGAACAATGTACGCTCTGTTAACCCTGTCGGCCATGTTATGGTGCTGGAAGCGGGGGTGACTTTGGCCGATGCGCAAGAGGTGGCGGCCAAAGCAGACCGCCTGTTTCCCTTGTCATTGGCTGCAGAAGGCTCCTGCCAAATTGGTGGTAATCTCGCCAGTAACGCGGGCGGCGTCAATGTGCTGGCTTATGGCAATATGCGCGAGCTGTGTCTTGGTCTTGAGGTAGTGTTGGCAGATGGACGTATCTGGAACGGATTGCGCGCGCTCAAAAAAGACAATACTGGCTATGACTTACGCGATCTGTTCATCGGGTCCGAAGGCACTTTGGGTATTATCACAGCAGCGGTGCTGAAGCTTTCTCCGCGCCCACGCGAGCAGGCATGCGCATTTATCGGATTGAAAAGCCTCGAAGATATTGGAGAGCTATATACGCTTGCCACCCAATCAGCCGGTGGGCAGTTGACCGCTTTTGAAGTGATGCCAAGGCTTGGTCTTGAATTTGTTGTGCGTCATGCGCCAAATGCTAGCGATCCTCTTGAAGCTTCTCATCAATGGTATGCCTTGCTGGAAATTTCCAGCCTTAGTGGGGAGGGGGAAGCAACCGGTTTGATAACCAGATTGCTGGAAGAAGGATTTGAAAAAGGCTTGGTGAGCGATGCGGCGTTGCCATCCTCGCTTGATCAACGAGCCGCGATCTGGGCTCTGCGTGAACGTATGTCAGAAGCGCAAAAACCAGAAGGGGGCAGTATCAAGCATGATATTTCCGTGCCGATTGCCTCGATCCCGGATTTTATCACGACTGCCAACAAGGCGGTCACCGCTCTTGTTCGCGATTGTCGCCCTTGTCCGTTTGGCCATTGGGGAGATGGTAATATCCACTATAATATTTCCCAGCCGATTGACATGGACAAACAGGTTTTTCTGGATCAATGGGAGCAGGTTTCGGCTTGTGTGCATAAGATCGTCATGTCGTTCAACGGTTCGATTTCGGCAGAGCACGGCATTGGCCGCCTGAAACGGGAAATGCTGCAACAGGTCAAGGATCCCATTGAGCTTGATATGATGCGATCAATCAAGCAAACTCTTGATCCAAAGGGGATATTAAATCCTGGCAAGCTGTTATAACCATTGTTTATTTGGGGGCGGTGTTTGCTTGCTAGCCATCATTGAGCGGTCTTGCAAGGAGCTGCAAAAGTGACGCGCGCTCAGAAAACCGAAACAGGCAGGGGGGAAAGAATCTTACATGTTGTCGACAACCGTGCAGACCTTACAACCAACTCACCTCTTGCCCCTCAATGACCAGAACACGGTCTTGCGGGGCGTCGAGAAAGGCCACGTAATTTTCGGGGCATTTGGCAAGATAGCCTTGCAGAACGCGGCTGACACCAGCATGGGCGGCGACGATGGTGTCGCGCTCCAACTCATGAAACCAGTTGAGGACGCGTTTGGACAGCATGGCATAACATTCGCCGCTCGGAATGACATAGCCCCAGGTATCATCAAACCGATCCATCACATCTTGTGGGCGGGCTTTGCGTAATTCTTCCCATGTGTGGCTGGAAAATTCACCATAATTGAGTTCTTTCAAGCGATCATCCAGCCGGAAACCCTCGACTGGCAGGCCAAGGGTTTTGCGGATAAGTTTCATGGTTTCACGGGCCCGGTTGATGGGACTGGAAACGAAATCAAACTTATCCAGTTCAACGGCAATCTCCATTAGCTTTTTGGCATTGCCTTCGACTTGCGACTGCCCGAAACTGTTCATCGGGATATCCGTTTGCCCCTGCAAACGGCCCTTGGCGTTCCAGTCGGTTTGTCCGTGTCTTATGAGATATAGGGTTGGTTTCATTGGTTTATTCAGCCCATTGCTCAGGACTGTTTTTGCTCGACGCTGATATCGGGGGCATCTTCTGCTTTCATGCCAACGACATGATAGCCACTGTCGACATGATGTATACAGCCGGTGACAGCGCGCGACAGATCGGACAAAAGATAAAGCCCGGCATCGCCGACTTCATCGATGGAAACCGTGCGCCGCAGCGGGGAATTATATTCGTTCCATTTCAAAATATAGCGAAAATCCGAGATGCCAGAGGCGGCCAAAGTCTTGATGGGACCAGCCGATATGGCATTGACGCGAATATTTTGTTTGCCAAGGTCTTCTGCCATATAGCGTACGCTGGCTTCGAGGGCGGCTTTTGCAACCCCCATGACATTGTAATGCGGCATGACTTTCTCAGCGCCATAATAGGTCAGCGTCAACATGGATCCGCCATCGCTCATGAGCTTTTCAGCGCGTTGTGCAACCGCTGTGAATGAGTAGACGGAGATTTGCATGGTCTGCGCGAAATTATCTGCCGAGGTATCGACATAGCGACCATTCAGTTCATTTTTGTCAGAAAAACCAATGGCATGTACGACGAAATCTATCTTGCCCCATTTTTCTTTCAGTTCCGCAAAAACGGCATCCAGCGACGCTTCCGATGAGACATCACATTCGAGAACAATATCTGATCCGAGCTGTTCGGCCAGCGGGCGTACGCGTTTTTCCAGTGGTCCACCTTGATGGGTGAGGGCGATTTGTGCCCCCTCGCGGTGCAATGCCTGCGCAATGCCCCAGGCAATCGACATTTTATTGGCGACCCCCATAATGAGGCCGCGCTTGCCAGCCATCAGATTTCCCGTTGCAGTCATATGCACCCCATCCCATTTTGCAAACTTGTTTTGAACATTGCCGCATCCTACACCTTTCGGCCTCTGAATCCAGTCAAAGTATATTTCTAAATATAGCGATTGGTGAATGTTGATGAAATCGGGCTTGACGGGGCGGGTTGCACCTGTACACAACACGTTCTATGGAACAAAAACCAAATAAAATAGGTCTTGTCAGTCTGGGTTGCGCAAAGGCACTGGTAGACAGTGAGCGCATCATTACGCGTTTGCGCTCCGAGGGTTATGAAATAGCTCCTGATTATGGGCGTGCCGATTTGGTCATCGTCAATACATGCGGATTTCTGGATAGCGCGCGGGCTGAAAGCATGGATGCTATTGGCGAGGCGATCAACGAAAATGGCCGGGTCATTGTTACGGGATGTCTGGGGTTGGCCGAACCTATGATCCGCGAGAAATATCCTGATGTGCTGGCCGTTACCGGGCCGCATCGCTATGAAGAGGTGGTCCGCGCCGTGCATAAAGCACTGCCGCCCTCTGCCGACCCTAAACAAATCTTAATGCCGCCGGGCGGCTTGAAGCTGACGCCGCGCCATTATGCCTATCTGAAGATTTCCGAAGGCTGCAATCATTCTTGTTCTTTTTGCATCATCCCCCAAATTCGCGGCAAACTCGTCAGTCGTCCCGTTGGCGAAGTTTTGCGCGAGGCTGAAAAACTGGCTAATGCCGGTGTCAAAGAGCTGTTGATCATTTCGCAGGACACCAGCGCATATGGTGTTGATTTGAAATACCAGGTGGATGAATGGCGGGGGCGCGAGGTGAAAACTCGTCTCACAGAATTTGCCGACGCGCTTGGCGATCTGGGTATCTGGATCCGGATGCATTATGTCTACCCATATCCGCACGTTGACGAGCTTTTGCCACTGATGAGCGAGGGGCGTATTTTGCCCTATCTTGATGTGCCATTTCAGCATGCCAGCCCGCGCTTGCTAAAAGCCATGAAACGCCCCGGCGACAAGGAAAAAATGCTGGAGCGTTTGCATAAATGGCGGACGCAGGTGCCAGACCTTGCAGTGCGTTCGACCTTTATTGTCGGCTTTCCCGGTGAAACAGATGAAGATTTCCAAATGCTGCTCGATTGGTTGCGTGAGGCCAAGCTGACAAGAGTTGGTTGCTTTACCTATGAAGATGTGGCCGGAGCCCCCGCCAATGCGCTTGGTAATCAGCTTCCCGAAAAGATCAAAAAAGAGCGCTATGAACGCTTTATGGAAGTGCAACAAGAGGTGAGCGCGCAAGTTTTGTCCTCTCGCATCGGTAAAACTGTCGATGTGATTGTTGATAGCGCTGACAAGCAAGGCGCTATCGCACGCTCCAGCTGGGATGCACCTGAAGTGGATGGCAATGTGTTTGTCGATGATGGCGGTGAGTTGTCGCCGGGTGATATGGTGCAGGTCACATTGACGGATGCCAATGATTATGACATGTGGGGCAAGCTGGCAAAGTAATGCGCTCGCCGCGCGGCGTTCTGCGCGAACGGCGTTGGGGACTAATCCCCAAACCCCAATTTACAGAAATGGTTTCCAAAGGCTCGCCTTTGGTTCCAGCTGAAAAAGCTGCCTGCCCGGCGAGGGCATTCAGCCATGAGGAAAATTTTAAAATGATCACCAGTGAACAATTAAACGAAGCGCGTGAAATTGTTTATGCGAGCATGAGCCCCACCATGCAGGTGCCATGGCCATTGCTGAAGGAACATACCGGGGTTGAGGTGTGGGTGAAGCACGAGAACCATACCCCTATTGGGGCTTTTAAAGCGCGTGGGGGGCTTGTTTTGATGGCCAGGCGTCAGCAGGCAGGGCTGACAAATGGTATTATTAGCGCGACACGCGGCAATCATGGCCAGAGCCTGCCTTTCGCGGCGCGCCAATATAATATTCCCGTGACGATTGTTATTCCCAAAGGCAACAGTGCTGAGAAAAACAGGGCCATGGAGGCATTTGGCGCGACGCTTATCGAACATGGTGATGATTTCAATGAGGCGTTCGATCGTGCTGTTGATCTGTCCAGTGAGCGTGAGCTTGATTTGATCGGCTCGTTCATTCCTGAACTGGTGCAAGGGGTATCGACATATGGGGCCGAGCTTTTTGAGGCGGCTGGTGAGCTTGATACGGTTTATGTGCCGATTGGCATGGGTTCGGGGATTTGTTCCTTGATCGGTATTCGCGATTTAATGGGTTTGAAAACCAAAATTGTTGGGGTAGTTTCCAGCAAAGCCAACGCCTATGCGCTCTCGTTCAAGGCGCGAGCCGTGACCGCTACAAATTCTGTTGATACCTTTGCCGATGGTTTGGCTGTACGTATTCCGCATCCGCAAGCTCTGGAGATCATTCTTCAAGGGGCCGAGCGCGTCATAGAGGTATCTGATGAGCAAATAGCGCGCGCCATGCGCCTCTATTATACCCATACTCATAACATTGCTGAAGGGGCCGGGGCGGCCGCAATGGCGGGGTTGATGAGCGAGCGCGATCATTTGCAAGGCAAGCGGGTTGGGGTGATCTTGACGGGCGGCAATGTTGATATGGATCTCTATCAAAAGGTGCTCTCAAAGGACCTTTAAGGAGCCATTAAGCGCTGCTCAGCCGTCCTGGTCGTCGCTTTTTTCGTTGGCCAGATGTTTTTCATAATCATGCAGATTTTGGCAGGCTTGCCGGAAGTTGCTTTTGGCATTTTTAATGAATTTGGTGGCGATTTTCAAATAGGCAATCTGTTCTTTTCGATTGATCTTGCCGGCAATGGTAAGTTTGCGTTGTTTGCGCACAGCGATGCCAAATCTTTTTCTGATATTCTTTTGAACGCAGATCGGTGGCTTTTCTTTTTTCGGCTCGATAACTGGCAATGCAAGGGGGATGGTTCGTTTGATTTTTAAAGCAGGGGCATGAGTGTTCATCAATTGCTCATATCGATCGCAAATTTCAATGCCGACCGGATCACTCGCTTTGATATCCGTGTTTTTTGCGACTTCGAGGGCAAACAGTTTGCGGATACTGGCAGTGACTTTTGACAATTCGAGCTGTTTGTTTTGAAGATCGCCGGGTATCTCTTGGCCTTTGCTCGAATAAGAGGTTCGTTCTTGCTGATAGATCTGGAACAGCTTGTTCAAGGTTGAAAATTGATCCTGAGCATTTTTGAGTGTGCAGGCATGGGCGTGATCCTGTACCAGTACTGAAAATAACAAAGTCGAAATAATTAAAATTTTCAATGGCTTGGCCCAGTTTCAATGGAGTACCGAAGAACTATAATCCATCCGCGCCTCATTGTTCAAATAAAAGTAAAAATCAAGTTTTTGAGCGAGAGCTGGTGCGCTGATCTTCGATGAGGGCGATGGTCTCGTCGTGGAGGTTTTGGGTTTGGACGCGCAAGTCATGAAATTGCTGTTCGGCGAGTTCGGAGGCCCACATCGTGAGGAGCACAGAGACTGCAAAGAAATAGATACCCGGTAAAACCGTCGCATCGGCAACCCCTGTTTGTTTGGTGTAAAAGACAATGAGGGCCAGAACCAGCACATCAAGCATAGACCAGCGCCCCAGCCATGAAAGAATATATAAGAGCTTTTTACTGGGCAGGATATCGTTCAAGCGCCGGAAGTACAAAACCATCAAATAGGATAATTTTGTGAGGGGAAACAGCGCGCTAAAAATAATAAGGACGCCAGAAAGCAACCATTCCTTGTCCTGGAATAGTACCCAGATGATCGAGATGATGGAGTGTCGGTTGTCGAAAAAATACAGCCAGGTCAGTTTGACCACTGGCAGGGTCAAGCCAAGCAGGAGACACAATGCAGCACCCGCCATCAGCATTTCGAGAAAGATAGAGCGGCGCGTCGCATTCATTTTTTAATCAATCATCCCTTTTTGCAAGTGCCATTCTTGTGGGTCATTAAGCACACCACCCATCTTTAAAATATGGCGTTTAGGGCAGGAAATGCAAGTCGAATGCAAGAGTGTGCGAGGGGCAAAGAACAATCCACGGCAATTCAGCGCAAGGATTTAGGGAATTTTGCGCGCGTAAATGGCCGGTTTCTTGGGGCATTTAAAGCTGATTGGCCCGCCCATATCATACACTCGCTTGGCATCGTCCTTGATGCTGGAAGGGGACGTAACGCAATAAAAAAAACTCTGGGGAGCTTATGAAGCAGCCACCCGGAGTTTTTTTGGTTTTCAAATTCTGTGCGTGTTTTAATTTAAGCTTGCGCGGTATTGGTGACCGCGACGCCCTTGTCCTGCATCATTTGCTGCAATTCACCGGCTTGAAACATTTCCTTGACGATATCGGAACCGCCGACAAATTCGCCTTTGATATAGAGCTGGGGAATGGTTGGCCAATCAGAAAAAGTCTTGATGCCGTCGCGAATGCCCATATCATCAAGCACATTGACGTCTTTGAAATCGACGCCCAGATGATCAAGGATCTGGACGCACAGGCCGGAAAATCCACATTGTGGCATCTGGTGCGAGCCCTTCATGAACAGCACCACATCATAGGTTGTGAGGGTTTTACCTATCCAGTCATGAATATCTTGTTCGCTCATGTCATTTCCTTTGTTACTTGCCTGTTTTGATTGTGATTGATCTGCAGTTCAGTCGGGTGTCGCCGTTGAAAGCGCCAGTGCGTGCAAGGTGGTGCCCAGCTTGTCGCCAAAGGCTTTATTGACCATCTGGTGTTGTTGTACACGTGACTTGCCGCGAAACTGTTCAGATATAACCTTTGCGGACCAATGATCATTGTCACCAGCGGTATCCACCAGTTCGATCTGGGCATCTGGAATCGCCGCTTTTATCAGCTGTTCGATTTCGCTTTGTTCCATGGGCATGAAGGTGGCGCTCCCCGGTTTTACCTGCATTTATGTTCACTCAGCCATATATTAGGGGTTTGCGATATAAAATTACAAGTCAAACTTGGTATCATTTTAAATTTGGGTTAGAGCAGTTCGTCCAAAGGCGCGATGCCAAGGCGCTCAAAATGCGCAAAATCGAACAGTTTGGGGTCGAGCAAATGAGAGGGGTGTACATTGTTCAAAGCCTTGGCCATGACGCTTTTGCGCCCGGGCGCCTCGCGCTCCCAACCATCAAGCATTTTTCGCACCACCACTCTTTGCAGGTTTTCCTGGGAGCCGCACAGATTGCAGGGGATGATTGGGAAGTCGAGTGCTTGCGCAAAGCGCTTAAGGTCTTTTTCATAGGTGAAAGAAAGCGGCCGCAGGACAATCAGATCTCCCATATCATTTTTGAGCTTTGGTGACATGGTGGAGAGCTGCCCGCCATGGAACAGGTTGAGAAAAAACGTCTCCAGCAGATCATCCATATGATGTCCCATCACAATATGGGTGCAGCTTTCCTCGCGGGCAATGCGGTAAAGGTGACCACGGCGCAAGCGCGAGCATAGTGAGCAGGTGGTGCCACCGACAGGAATTTTCTCTTTGACAATCGAATAGGTATCTTTTCGTTCAATACGGTAGGGGATGCCGGTGTTATCGAGAAAATCCGGTAAAATCTCTGTTGGAAAGCCCGGCTGTCCTTGATCAAGATTGCAAGCCAGCAGCTCAACCGGCAATAGTCCGCGCCATTTCAGATCCGCCAGCAAGGCCAGCAGAGCGTAACTGTCCTTGCCGCCCGACAGGCAGACCAGCCATTTGGAGCCGGGCTCAACCATCGAGAAAGTCGTAAGCGCCTCGCGCACCTGGCGCAACAAACGTTTGCGCAGCTTTTTGAACGCAACATTTGAGGGCGCGCCCCGGAACATGGGATGGCAGTTGTCTGCCTGCTTGATGATCTGATCATCGATGCTCATTCGATCAGCTCCACATAATTGTCGATCGCCAGTTCGGCGCGGCTTGCCCACTGGCGTATAAAGTCCAGTTCATTGCGGGTACAGTACCGATTATTCTTGCCACGTACTTGCGTAACCATCCCTTGATGCGAGACTTCAATCGTTAAATGCTTGTGTGTTTTATCGTTGCGGTGTCGCTCCATCGACCAGATTGAGCAGTGTCCTTGTGTGCAGCTCTCGGCATAGGTGGCGACACAATGATTAAGTTCTTTGCCTTCTTGCACCAGATCGGTGCCGGTCAATAGCTCGCGAATGGTCCAGCGGTCTTCCGCCTGTTTTTTCTCAAATGATTTAAAGCCAGAGGGCTTAAAGATCAACCCGTGGACATTGCTTGAGCGACTGAGTTCTTCGTGCCAGTCATCGACCTGACGCAACAGCGCCGCTGGTGTCCGGCCTTGCATGGTGAGATTTGGCTGGGGCGGCATGACCCGCCGAATGACTTCTGGCGCGACCATCACCTCTTGCACGGTAAATTTTTGAAATTGCAGATAGTCGATAATGGGGCCGACATGGCGCCGGTCGAGTAGGGGGTTATTGATGAAAAAAACAAAAACACTGCGCCAGAACTCGTGATGGTCGAAGTCCTCACCGATCTGTGTCGAGAGCAGCGCCTCGGTGAGGCGGCGGTCTCCGCCCAAAGCGTGGATCTCGCCCCAGCGCAAAGCCTGCAGCACATTGTAAGCATCCGGGGAGAGGAGAAACTCATGCGCCATGCGTTTGCTCAAGGGAAAGGGCAGTTTTTTCGCACTGCGGATATTGTTGCCTGATCCAATATGGATATACCATTCGCGGTACTTTCGGGATCCTTCAAAATCAAGAAACCAGGCACTGTCCATGAAGGCGGGCATAGGATATTTCGCGAACAGATGATGCAGTAAAGAGGCGAATTGCTGTTTGCGATTGTGTTTAGCGGGGCGCCAGTCTTCCAGCGGTCTGATCCATTGGCGGCGATGGCCGTTTAGCAAGATCAGCGCATCGACATAGTGAACGATCTGTCCGCCAACCTCTAATTGCTCAAATAAGAAATCAGCGCGGTCATTGACTACCAGCAATAGGAGTTCCAGTGCTGCTCGCCGATCCCTTTCCCCTGCACTATTTTGCACGCTCTGGCAAAAGGAAGACCACTTCATCCGTGATAATTCATTGGGTTGCATCAGGTTGGCGCAGGCATTGGCAATGAGCTTTTTTGGATCGCGCAGGATTTTGTCAATCGCGGCATTACGCCTCATTTCGCGCTGGTAATGCTGTGTTTCAAGGGAGCGTTCTTCATCGCTTTTGTCAAAACTGTCGATGAAGCCATTGTTCCAGCACCAGTCCTTGTAGGTCTTTTCACAAAGGGCGAGCGCCTCGATATGCTGGCGCATTTTAAGCGGTAGCCGGTTGGCCCCCCTGTTCCCTGTTTTCTTTGCGCGTTTGGCCATGGGAAAGAACTACAAGCGCGTGCTTGGAATGGCAAGGCCAAGCGGTAATGGAAAATGCCAGAATGGCTTCCATGGCATTGAATTTGCAATGCAAACCTCAAAGAAACATTTTTAGTTTTTAGTATCATAGGGACGTTGTGGCTTATGCCGATAATTGGTTTGGTTGGTCTTTACTATATTGTTTATCAGTTTGGCGGTGGTTTCGCTTGGTTGGCGCCACTGATCTGCGGCATCGCCTTGCTGATCTATTTTGGCCTGAAGGGCGAAACCGGAGGCGTTGCCGGGCCATGGGTTGGCTTTGCAGTGCTGCTTTTGATATTGGGGCCGTCTTTTTTGATCATGGTGCCAGGCTATTTCACCACCAGCATGTCTGACGCGACCGAGATGGCGGAGCAGCAATATCAAAAGTCGCAGGAAAATGCGCCCGTTGGCATTGAAGTGGCGGCTGATGGAGCCGGGCAGTTTTATGTCACGACCGTTGTTCGCAATCAATATGTGACGATGTTGGTGGATACGGGAGCGAGCATCGTTGCCTTGAGCAATAGTGACGCGGAGCAGTTGGGATACAAGAATGAGGATCTTAAATTCAACATTCCCCTATCCACGGCCAATGGTCAAACATTTGGCGCTTATGTGGTGCTGGCAAGTCTCAAGATCAGGGATATTGAGGTAAAAGGCGTGCAGGCTATTATCGCTCTGCCAGATGCTTTGTCCGTCAGCCTGCTTGGCATGACCTTTTTGAAACAGTTGACCCATTTTCAGGTTACCGAGAACAAGCTGGTGCTCTATCAGAAAAAACCGGGTGAGTGGGTCAAGCAACCGTTTGAATAGGGTCGTACTAACCTTTGGCAACGACTCCCAAGAACGTCATTCCGGCGAAGGCCGGAATCCAGCTGTCCCACAACCGGTCGTAAGTCAGTATATTCTGTAAACACCATCAAATCCTGCCAGCTGCGAACAAGTCGATGGTCGACTGGTTCCCGGCCTTCGCCGGGATGACGGGAGAGAAGGTTACCAGCAGGGATTAAAAAACGGAGTGCACCACTTGCCTCTTCTTTTTTGGTCATATGCACAGGCTAGACGCTTATCTTTCATTTTATCTGCTAGGTTCGCCCAGTTCTTTTTCTTGGGCTTGTATTTGATCCAGGCCACGACCCGTGTTCCCCACTTGCCTTTTTGAACATCGTGCAATTGAACCCGTGTTCCAGGAGGCAACTTCTTTTGCAGATATGATTTGGCGTCATTTCTCATATTGATAGCTTTTTCGCATTTATCTCCCCGTTCTGGTACATCGATGCCAAGAAGACGGACCGGAACTTCCGCATTAAGTGTCGGCCATAACTTCACATTTACAACTATAGTATCGCCATCAATCACTCGTTGAACAGAACCCTCATATATTTTGGGTAAGCTGAGACCATCGTTTTTAGCAGTAGCAATCCCAATGCCTATGAGGAGCGAGCAAAAGCTCAATAAGATCAAGCGTATCATTTCCTTCTCCATTCACTGGGTTTGGGGATCAGTCCCCAACGCTGTCCGTGAGGACATTCCCCTAAACCTTCATGAACCCTGGCAACCAGGCTTCGTGCATCAGGCGCAGGGTTTCAAGGCGCAAGGGGTCTTCGTCTTTTAGGATGATGCTATCGCCTTTGACGGTGCCGATCATGCCGGTGGGCAGTTGCGAGAATTG
>JAJRQA010000128.1 GCA_024280475.1 Alphaproteobacteria bacterium | reverse complement strand
GGCTTGTTCGGCGATCCTCGATCTTTTTTACGGAAAAATTTGTATTATGCCTACCATACCCAAAGAAAAACTCGACCATATGGTCGACCGTTGGCAGCAGATCCAGGATGAGCTGTCGACAGCGCCCGAGCAAGAGATTTTCGTCAAGCTGTCAAAAGAGTTCTCCGAGCTCGATCCAATGGTTGCGATCATCAAGGAAATGCGCGCCGCGTTGAGTGAGATTGCTGATCTCACCGAGCTGGCTGCCGATGCAGATGGTGATGCTGAAATGGCAGAGATGGCGGAGTTGGAAAAGGGCGAACTTGACGAAAAAATAGAGCGCCTTGATCATGAATTGCAAATCCAGTTGTTACCGCGTGATATTGCCGATGACAAAAGTGCCATTTTAGAGGTGCGAGCTGGCACGGGCGGCGATGAGGCGGCGCTTTTTGCGGGCAGCCTTTATCGCATGTACCAAAGATATGCCGATTTGAATGGTTGGAAAATGCAGATCATGTCGGCCAATGAAAGTGCTCAGGGCGGTTTTAAGGAAGTGATTGCCAGTGTGACGGGCAAGGGGGTGTTTGCCCGTATGAAATATGAGTCCGGGGTGCACCGGGTGCAGCGTGTGCCAGAAACCGAATCGGGCGGCCGTATTCATACATCTGCGGCAACAGTCGCCGTGTTGCCTGAAGCTGAAGAAGTGGATGTAGACGTCAATGAAGCTGATTTGCGCATTGATGTCTATCGGGCGTCTGGACCCGGTGGCCAATCGGTCAACACGACTGATAGTGCCGTGCGCATTACTCATATTCCAACGGGCACTATCGTCACACAGCAAGATGAGAAAAGTCAGCACAAAAATCGCGCCAAAGCCATGAAGGTGATGCTGTCGCGTTTGTATGATCTGGAGCGTCAGAAGATCGATAGTGAGCGGGCCGCTGAGCGCCGCGGGCAGGTCGGTTCAGGGGATCGCTCGCAGCGCATTCGTACCTATAATTTCCCTCAGGGGCGCGTCACCGATCATCGCATTGGCCTCACCCTTCACAAGCTGGAAGCGATTTTGGCAGGGGATGGGCTGGACGAGGTTGTTGATGCGCTCATCAATGAGTATCAAGCAGAGCAACTGGCTGCGATGAATGAGCCGTCAAATGTCTGAACAACCATTGCCAACGCATTTTCGCACCTGTTGCCGAAATGTCATTCAGGTGCTCGAAAAAGTTGGTGTATTGACGCCAGAGCTTGATGCTCGCTTGTTGATTTCACATGCTCTGGGGCTGCGAGGAGCCGCTTTCTTTCTGGAACCTGATCGATTGTTGAGCGAGCTTGAATTAGGGGAGATTGCGCAAAGACTGGCACGCCGAATGGCGGGGGAGCCGATTTCCAGGATCGTTGGCGAGCGGGGATTCTGGAAGCACGAATTTCGCCTC
Source organism: Alphaproteobacteria bacterium (assembly GCA_024280475.1). Lineage (GTDB taxonomy): Bacteria > Pseudomonadota > Alphaproteobacteria > Rhizobiales > JAKIUO01 > JAKIUO01. The sequence goes on along the minus strand of JAJRQA010000128.1, from coordinate 43,950 downwards.
AGCCCTGATGTACTTGATCCGCGTCCTGACAGCGAAACGCTGATAGAGGCCTCACTTGAGCTTTTGGAAGAGCGCGGTCATTTGACAGAAAAACCCCATGAGAAACTTTGTTTTCTTGATCTTGGAACGGGATCTGGCGCCTTGCTGATTTCTCTATTATTGGAGTTTGATCAAGCAACAGGCGTCGGGATTGATATCAGTACGCAGGCTCTCGAAGTGGCAATAGCGAATGCGGAGCGCCTTGGTTGTGGGGATCGGGTCCGTTTTAGGGCACAAAACTGGTTGGATGGCATGGGTGACGAGGGTGCGGAGCGGTTTGATCTTGTCATTTGTAATCCTCCCTATATTCGTCATGATGATATAGATGGATTGGCGCCCGATGTGGCGCTTTTTGATCCTCACGGGGCGCTTGATGGAGGGCATGATGGACTTGATCCTTATCGGGAAATTATCCCACAATTGACCAGCGTAATGAGCCCCGAAGGCATCGTTATTTTTGAAATAGGCGAAGGCCAGCATACGCAGATCAATGCGCTCCTTGAAGCGGCAGGTTTTAATGGAGTTGGCACCTCAAATGGTCAATATAAGGATTTGGCAGGGCACATAAGGGCCTTGGCGGCATCTCCTTGTAGCACGGCAGGTTAAGCCAAATAGAAGATTACTCCCAGACAAAAAAATAAGCTTGTACATAGAAGTCCAGAGGGGCTATTATATTGGGCAAGAGACGAATCATCCAGCTGTAGCCTCCAATTGTCGCCAAGGCACAATGCTTGATATTGAAAGCAGACTGGAACACATCGTCAGACCTCGGGCTTTTCGCGAAAAGTCATTGAAGGAATAAAGATCGGGCAGTAGAACTATAAGTTGCTTGGACGATCACAAACCATCTTGAGGATCAAGCAGATTGAATGCGCCACGGCATTGATCGAATGATATGTGATGAGGAAGCCGATAGAAAGTCGGGCGTACTTATTATATTTTTCGAGCCGCGTATGGACAAGCTTGATGTTGATTGCTACGGCTAATGAGATCGGACGGTCTGTGAACGATTCAAGTGATTGTAACTATTGTGAATTTTATGAGAGCCGGTACTTATAACAATATATGATATCTAGTTGAACTGACCTCAAAAATTGAGTTTTCCTTAATTGGGTTTTCCTTGAGTGGGGACCTGATTAGATAACATTCGTTGCGAGGGGATTGATTGCTGGTTTGATGTTGCTTTGTGTATAGCTCAATACAGATCGATTTGATTGTCAGCCAAGGAATTTGATAGTCATTGATGTGGATTTGAATCCTCAATTGAAGAAAAAAATTAGATCATCGAAGCGGTTTTGGTGATCACTGCCTGAAGGTAAAATTAAATGCCGGAACGCAGGTTACATGTGAAAGTAAAGGCAGGGGCCTTATGAGACAGGGACAGCAAAACAGAAGAAACCGCGGACGCGGACGCGGCAATAGCCGGTCGAATAATCCGTTGTCGCGGAACTATGAGTCCAATGGTCCAGATGTGAAAATCAAGGGATCAGCCGCTCATATTGCCGAGAAATATATGGCATTGGCAAGAGATTCCCTGTCTGCAGGAAATCCTGTTACGGCAGAAAATTATTTTCAACATGCCGAACATTATAATCGCATAATTCAGGCGGCTCAGGCCAAGCAGGAAGAACATGCTGCTGCGCAGACTGCCAAAACAAATAATGGCAAATCAGACCGCAATACTGATCGGAGTTCTCGATCTCCTAAAGAGGAAGCGGATGCACCAGCTGGCAGTTCTGAAGCATCAATCCCCGGTACGGGTGATCAGCCTACGGTCAATGGCAATGGGGTGGCCAGTACACCGGTTGCTGCCAAGCCCAAGCGTAAACCACGCCCTCGCAAACCAAAAGCGGCCCCTTCTGAAGCTAATGAGAGTAAAGATGCAACTGATGGGTCCGGCAATATTGTTGCTTGAAGCAATTTGCAGGGAACCTTTTACTCTATCAACCTAATGCTGCAAAAGCGGGTGCGTATTTGATTTAGTACTATCATGTGGATAGCGAACCTTCAGGGGCGCCCAGGCAGATGATATATCCATCAGGATCCCGAAGATAGATCTCCCTCATGCCATACCATTGTTGTAGCGGTCCTTTGACGATTTGCTCATTGGCGACCCGGTCCAATACCGTATCTGGGTGCATGGTACGGAAATAGATGGTGCCCGACGGGTAGGGCGTAGCATCGGGGGAAAACTGCGAAAGCTCGCTTGACAGACTAGCGACAGTTTGCAGCATCAACTGGCTTTCTTGCCATTCCAGCGTCGCAAATACCGCATTTCGTTCTTGCGTACTTGCTAGCATCTTTCGCTCAGCACTGATCATCATGGTTACATTCATGCCAAGCAGATCGCGGTAGAACGCAATGGAGCGTGGCATATCCGTTATCATCAGATTGGGGATTATCATCTGGGTTACTCTGCCCCCTGAAGGCAAAATTTTGCGCCTTCTTTGAGCGAGCCCCCCGATTTGACGCTTGCATAAACGCCAAAATCGCGATGGCCAAGATGCTCAAATAATAGATCGGGAATGGTCATGTCGCGCACGCCTTCTTGCGGATCGACATTGGTGGCCGGACAGCGCTGTGTGCGTTTGAAAACCTTTAGGGTGATCTTATCGCTGGCGAGTGTTTTCCCTACCCAGTCGAGTTCGCTAAAGGCATCTGGTCCATCGATGATCAAATTGGCACGAAAGCGCAAGGGGTCAACGGTGCGGCCCGAAAATTTTTCGATTGCGCGTACACTTTTGAGGTTTATGATGTGCAGGCATTTGGCGGAGACATCACTAAAACTGTGATCCATACCATGAACGATCTTTGGAGCTCCATTGAGCTCTCTGGTCATATAGTCGACCATAAAATCTTCGATAGCGCGGCGCCCCTCACTGGTATCAAGCACACCTCTGGCGACCATTTTGCCCTCAAGTTCGATCGTCAATGTTTGTGAGTGATCATCAAAGCTGGTTTTTAATTTGGCCATGCGTTCATGGCGCATCAACATCAAGAAATTGACCTTTGGCAAATATTTTGGATTTGCCGGATCGAACCGGCTTTTACCATTTTCAATCGCATAGGCGCGATCAAAGGGCAGAGTCGCGCCTGCCACCAGTTCTACGCTTGTCAGGGTTTCCGGGGATAACCCTTTGACCGGATAGCGGGTGATTTTAGTCAGCTCGATCGGTTGGTGTTTATTGTCTGTCATATATGTTCTCGTGCTCGTTGATATTTTGAAGTTCAGTTGAATGCAAAAGGTCAGGCTTCGATATTCTTTTTATCAGCCGGTGTGACAGATGGATTATTGGGTCTGGGAAAGGCCGGATTTTGTTCGAGCTGCTTCTTTGTGCCGGGTTCATGCTCCTCAAAACGATCATTAAAACCGCCACCTTTTCCAGGATCTGCTCCCCGGTCATCGGGAGTGCTGAAATTATCGCCTCCCGTAGTTGCATCAGGGGTGAACCGGCAAACATAGCGTTTGTCCTTGCGAATGACATCAATGAGCTTATTGCCGTGATTTTTGCGACACTGGATGACGGCTTGTTCAAAACTTGGTCTGTACCAGCAGGTAAAACGTCCCTTGCTGTTTTTGGACATGCGCAAAAACCGATCGCCATAGGTCTTGTTGCATTGTGTCAGCGCCTGTTTGCGATTTATTTTGAAAATGCAATGAGTGCGGCCTTTGGTTTTTGACAGGCGAAGAAACCGTTTGCCATGACGCTTTTTGCAAGTAAGCCTCATCTGTCGTTTACTTGCCTGGTAAATACAAAGATTTCGGCCCTTTTTGCGGATCACGCGCAGATAGCGACGACCATATTTGCGTTTGCAAAGTTTGATAAATTGCCTGCGAGTGGAATTGAAACTGCAAGCATAACCCTTGCGGGTTTTAAGAAGTTTAATGAAACGCTTGCCATATTTTCTGCGACAGCTGGCGCGTATTTGGGATTTGGTTTTACGATAGTGGCAGATAAACCGGTTGCCCTTTTTCATCGTTACGCCGGTAAGTTTCTTGCCATATTTGCGGCGGCATATGGCCCATGCTCGTGAACGGCGCGAGCGTTTGGCGACGGGAATGGTCAAGATGTGTGAGGTTATCTGTGGGATGGTTTGAATTGCTGGCGTACAACTCGCGCAAATCAATGTAATGAAAGCAGATAATAGTATCATCAATAAATCCCCCAAAACTCGTAAACCATTTTAACAACAAGAATAACGCTTCTGGATCAGATGTAAATCATGATTAAGTAAAATTGACGCAAGGGGCTTTTGTGCGAAGTTTTTAGCCCTATATCTTCATCTAGATGAGACGCAATTGGATGCCGCTTGCGGGTCCGCTTTTGCAGCTCGATTGAACAACCAGATGCGACGAGATGCTTGTGCCTTGCGGGCAAGCATTTTGTGCCAGGAGAAGACGATATGAATTTTGAAAAATACACCGATCGTGCCAAGGGCTTTTTGCAATCTGCACAAGGCCTTGCCCTTCGCGAAGGGCATCAGCAATTTACTCCCGAACATATGCTTAAGGTTTTGCTTGAAGACGAGCAGGGACTGGCCGCTGGTCTCATCGACCGGGCCGGGGGCCGCTCCAAACAGGCGCTTGAAGCAACACAGATGACGCTTGCCAAATTACCCAAAGTGTCAGGTGGGGGGGCTGGACAGGTTAGCTTGACCCCCGCGCTGGCCAAGGTTTTTGATGAAGCGCAAAAAGTCGCCGACAAGGCCGGCGATAGCTATGTCACGGTCGAGCGTCTATTGCTGGCTTTGGCGATTGTTAAAGCGGCGGGCACGAGCCGCATATTGGCCGACGCTGGCGTCAATGCGCAATCACTCAATGCGGCGATCAATGATTTACGCAAGGGCCGTACGGCCGATAGCGCCAGCGCCGAAGAAAGCTATGACGCGCTCAAGAAATATTCCCAGGACCTGACGCAACAGGCGCGCGATGGCAAGATGGATCCAATCATTGGCCGCGACGAGGAAATCCGCCGCACCATTCAGATCCTGTCACGCCGCACCAAGAATAATCCGGTGCTGATCGGCGAACCCGGCGTTGGTAAAACAGCTATTGCCGAAGGTCTTGCGCAGCGCATCATCAAGGGCGATGTGCCTGAAAGCCTTAAGGACAAAAAGCTGCTATCGCTCGATATGGGGTCGCTGATCGCGGGGGCCAAATATCGCGGCGAGTTTGAAGAGCGCCTGAAAGCCGTTTTGAGCGAAGTTGAAAACAGCAATGGCCAGATCATCTTGTTCATTGATGAAATGCACACCATTGTCGGGGCTGGTAAATCGGAAGGCTCGATGGATGCGGGCAATTTGTTAAAGCCCGCTTTGGCGCGCGGTGAAATGCATTGCGTTGGCGCCACGACGCTTGATGAATACCGCAAACATGTTGAAAAAGACGCAGCGTTAGCGCGGCGTTTTCAACCGGTATTCGTGGACGAGCCAAATGTCGAGGACACGATTTCGATCCTGCGCGGTCTCAAAGAAAAATACGAGCTGCACCATGGCGTACGCATTACAGATAATGCGCTTGTCAGCGCGGCGACCCTGTCGAACCGCTATATTTCGGATCGGTTCTTACCAGATAAAGCCATCGACCTGATGGACGAGGCAGCATCGCGCCTGCGTATGATGGTGGACAGCAAACCAGAAGAGCTGGACGAACTTGATCGCCGCATCATCCAGATGAAGATCGAGCGTGAAGCCTTGCGCGCTGAAGAAGATGACGCCTCCAAAGATCGGCTGGCAACGCTTAAAAAAGAGCTGGCGGATCTGGAAGAGAAATCTGCGACATTGACGGGTCGCTGGCAGTCCGAAAAGGACAAGCTGGCAGGAGCGCAGGCTATTAAGGAACAGCTGGATAGCGCCCGCATCGAGTTGGAACGCGCGCAGCGCAAGGGTGATCTGTCAAAGGCTGGGGAACTTTCCTACAGCACCATTCCAGAGCTTGAAAAGCGTTTGCAAGAACGTGAGCAAGGCGATGAGGACAATGGTGAGCTGATGGTGGAAGAAGCCGTCACCGCCGATCATATTGCGGGCGTCGTATCGCGCTGGACTGGTATTCCGGTTGATAAAATGCTGACAGGTGAGCGTGAAAAGCTGCTTAAAATGGAAGACGTGTTGGCCAAACGGGTGATTGGTCAAAGCGAAGCCGTGCGTGCTGTTTCAACAGCTGTTCGCCGCGCTCGTGCCGGCCTGCAAGACCCCAATCGGCCCATTGGATCATTCATGTTTTTAGGTCCCACCGGGGTCGGTAAAACCGAGCTTACCAAGGCGCTGGCAAGTTTCTTGTTTGATGATGAAACGGCCATGGCCCGCATTGATATGTCGGAATATATGGAGAAACATTCGGTGGCCCGTCTGATTGGTGCGCCTCCTGGATATGTCGGCTATGAAGAAGGTGGCTCGTTGACAGAAGCTGTGCGTCGCAGGCCCTATCAGGTTGTTTTATTTGATGAAATCGAAAAAGCCCATCCAGATGTGTTCAATGTCTTGTTGCAGGTATTGGACGATGGCCGCTTGACTGATGGACAGGGACGAACAGTAGATTTTCGCAATGTGCTGATCATCATGACTTCCAATATGGGCTCCGAATTCCTAGTCAATCTGAACGAGGATCAAGACGTCGATGAGGTGCGTGATGAAGTGATGGCGGTGGTCAAGTCCGGCTTTAGGCCAGAGTTCTTGAACCGGCTTGACGAGATCATTTTATTCCATCGCTTAAAACGCGACATGATGGCCTCCATCGTCGATATCCAGATCAAACGGCTGCAACAATTGCTGGATGATCGCAAGATGACCATCACTCTTGACGAGGATGCCAGGCAATGGTTGGCCAATAAAGGCTATGACCCGGCCTATGGTGCGCGGCCCTTGAAACGCGTCATTCAAAAAGCCTTGCAAGATCCCATGTCCGAGCTGATTTTGGGCGGCAAAATCAAGGATGGCGACGAGGTCAATGTCTCGACCCAAAACGGCAACATCACCTTGAATGGTGTCGAGGTTGAAATGCGCTCACTGTAAGAAAAACCCCTCTCCCGGAAACGGGGGAGGGGTTTGCAATATGGCACTTCTTGCTCCCTCTCCCTCTCCCTCTCCCACTGGGAGAGGGTCGGGGTGAGGGGCTGGGATCTCGCGAGAAAGCGCAATAATGAGGTAAGCATCACTCCTCGACGATATGGCCGACGAATGGTAATTCGCGGTAGCGTTGGGCGAGGTCCATGCCGTAGCCGATGACGAATAGATCGGAGCAGGTGAAGCCGACATAATCGGGTTCAAGGGCGATATCTTTGGCACGTAACACTTTTTTATCCAGAAAAACGCAGATTTTAACGCTGGCGGCGCCGCGCGAACGCATCAGGTCGGCGGCAAATTGCAAGGTGCGGCCACTCTCCAATATATCATCGATAAGCAAAACATCGCGCCCCGACACATCGGTTTCAATATCGCGTAATATATCGACCTTGCCGCTTGATTTGGTACCGTCATAATAGCTGGCCAGATACAGAAAATCGACCTGGGGTGACAGCTTGTTGAGATGCATTTCGCGAATGAGATCAGCGGCAAAAATGAAACTGCCTTTGAGCACCGGAATGACCAAAAGATCCTTGTCGTGGTGCGCAGCGATTTGTGTGGCTAAAAGTTTGTTGCGATCAGCGATTTGATTTGCGCTGAACAAAACTTCAATACGGGGTTCGGTGGTGTTGGTTTTAAGAGGAGGGGTCGTCATATTTTTGCTGGGGCATCTTTGCTGGCTTGATTGATACAAGCTGCAAACTAGCGGTTTTCTCAGCGATTGGCAAAACGTATTTTAAGTTGGCGAACCCGGTCGGCAGGAGCCGGGATTTGCGCGCGAAAACGAGTTCGTGCCTTGGGCTGCAGCATGGCGGGACCCGCTTTTTCAGTCCATTGGAAAAACTCAAGTCCGCTTTTGTCAATCATGGAAAAAAGAATTTGCGGCACTGGCATGGTTTCATCCGTAATGTTGACGATCTCGCCGCGTACCACGAGACGCATGCGTCCGCCTTGATCCATCCATTGATGATTGAGACCAAGGAATTCCAGGCCGCGTATATTCACAGGGTACCCAGCTTTTTCATATAGTCCCGCCATACCCGGCAGCGCCTTGACGATGGGCACCCGAAAAGCGGTGGCAGCAACAATAACCAATACAATGCTGGCGGCAAGGGCGCCCCAGCCGATATAAACGGGCGACAATTGTGGAAATTTTGGTCCGTCCGCAGATTTTTCGCTAGCAGGCTCTTCAACCGGCTGGGTGAGCGCGATCACCTCTGCTGGTTCCGGCTCGGTTTGCAGATCAACATCTTCGAACAGATCGTCAGCTGCGACCGGATCAGGGTTTGCGGGTATTACGGGCTCTTCAACTGGCTCCGGGGCCGGTGTTTCATCAACTGGTTGCTCATCAATCTCGTCTTCTACCCAGCCAATATCATCATTTTCCAGCTCAATTGCGGGCGGTTCTTTTGCTTCTGGGGCCGAGATTTGTGCTTCTGGTTCGGAAGCATCATCTTGTGCCGATGCCGCTTCTTCCTCAGCCAGTTTGGCGCCAAATGACGAGAAGAAGGCTTTTTCATCCTCGTTTAAGAGATCGGATGGACCCTCATCGTCTGAAGCCTCTTGAACAACAGGTTCGGGTAGCGGGTCGCCAACGGGTTCTATATCTGTTTGTGGGGCTGGTTCGGGTTCTGGAGCAGGGGTTGCGGCAAAAATATCGTTACATTTGGCGCATTGGACCTGCGCCCCGCTATTGGCGATCTCGCTTGATACATCATAAAGCGTATCACATTGCGGGCATTTGATATTCACTGCAAACGGTCTCCCAAGGTCTGAACTGGTGCAAATCGGGGTTTGATCTCCTCAAATTCGCCCGAAGAGATTTATGTGACAAGCCTTGTTTTTGACATGCTGATACGCCAAAAAAAGCGGTATAGTGGCCTTGTAGTCGGTGCGTTCAATCAGCATGCTTTATTACCAGCATAGGTGATTCGGTATGTTTCACGAATAGATCAAAAACTACTTGTGCGTACTTTGTATATCGAATTTGCCATAAGAGAGTCTTAACCCGTAAGATCAGTAGGCAAACGACAGACAATCATTTGTTTTGCAAACACTGCGGATCAGTGCCGCGCGGACCAAACGGTTCACAACCAAATCAAGGAAGGGGCCGCCAGCGTGATCCGTTTTGAAAATGTATCCATGTTGTATAACAGAGGTCCAGAGGTCCTTCGAAACGTCAATTTTCACCTTCCTGCAGGCAGTTTTCATTTCCTCACCGGCGCCTCTGGGGCGGGTAAAACGACGCTTTTGCGGTTGTTGTTCATGTCCTTGTTCCCCAATGATGGGAATATATTCCTGTTTCAGAAAAACCTCGCTCTCGTGCCCCCTGAAGAACGCGCTGCTTTGCGCCGCCGTATCGGCATTGTGTTTCAGGATTTTCGACTACTCGATCATATGACTACATGGGAAAATGTAGCGCTGCCTTTGCGGGTGCAGGGGCGCCGCGAAAGCGATTATAAGGAAGACGTTACCGAATTGCTGAAATGGGTGGGGCTTGGCAACCGAATTCATGCCTATCCGCATATTTTATCGGGGGGCGAAAAGCAGCGTGCTGCCATTGCCAGAGCCGTGATTGGCAAGCCTGAATTATTGCTGGCCGATGAACCTACCGGTAATGTTGATCCGCGCATGGCTCGCCGATTGCTGCGCCTGTTTATCGAGCTCAATCATCTGGGCACTTCCGTGGTGATTGCCACCCATGATCACGACCTCGTCAAGCAGTATAATGCCCCAAGACTGGTACTGGCCGATGGTTCTTTGCAGGTGAGATCATGAAGCAGTTTGCCACGACATTTGTGCTGGGGGTGTCTGAGGCCTTCTGGCCGCGACGCCAGCTGGCCGGGTCGACGCAGATTGTCCCGCAAAGTTCGGTGTCGGGGCGGGCGCTAACGGCGGTGATTTCCATCATGTCCTTTCTAGCCTGTCTGACGGCGGGTATGGTCTATATGGTCAATCAGTCGGCGGATGCCTGGTATAATGATATTGCCAGTGAAGTAACGGTTCAGGTCGCCCCGCGTGAGGGACTTGATATGGAAAAACAAGTCGCCCAGGTAACTTCAATTTTGAAACGTCAGGTCGGCATCAAACAGGTCCGTCCTCTTAGCCTGGCAGAATCTTCAGCTCTGCTTGAACCCTGGCTTGGTGTAAATAATAGTATGTTGGGGCTGCCGGTGCCGCGTTTGATCGCCATCGAAATTGACCGCAACCGGCCTCCGGATCTGTCAAGGGTACGGCAAAATCTGTCAGCGCGCTTTCAAGATGGGGTTTTGCTTGATGATCACCGCCACTGGCAGTCGCAGATCAGATCCCTGACCCGCTCGGTAGCGGTGGCAGGTATTGGCATTTTGATCCTTGTTGCCACAGCCACTATCGCCGTCATTGTGTCGGCGGCGCGCAGTGCAATGGCATCCAATCATGAAATTGTTGAGGTGCTGCATTTTGTCGGAGCCCAACGCAAATTCATCGCCAGTGAATTTGAACGCCATTTTCTGGCGCTTGGTATACGCTCCGGCCTGCTGGGAGCACTGGCGGCAGGGGCGATGTTCTTTTTTGCCCCTTTTGCCATCCAGTTGCTTGGCGGCGGATCGGTCACTGCTTCTGAAATCAAGCAACTCGTAGGTTCGGCACAGCTTGATTTTTTCGGCTATAGCCTGCTTGGCTTCATTGTTGTGGCGGTTGCAGGCATTTGCATGTTCACTTCAAGCTATTGGGTCGATCGTATCCTTAATACCGAGGGAACCATAGCGAACCCTAACTATTCCCCTCGCAAGCAGTTTGGGGTATCCTCACGCCGAAGGAGGCGTGTCGAAAATGGCGCGGTATCCTCAAAAGGTGGCTTGTTCAGGGGGTTGGGAGTGATTCTAAAAAGCACATTCTTGTTGTTCCTGGCGTTTGGGCTGGGTTTTATGATCTATGCGAGCTCGATTGATCATCGTGGCGCACAATCAGTGCTGCAGGCGGATGGCATTGTGGTGTTGACCGGTGGCAAGTCACGTATCAACAAGGCGCTCAAATTATTGGCAGCTGGAAAGGCCAAGCGTTTGCTGATTTCTGGCGTGCATGCGCAAACATCCGTGGGGCAACTCGCCAGACTGTTTCCTGGGGCCAAACCCTTGTTTAACTGCTGTATCGATCTTGGCCGCGCGGCCAAGGACACCATTGGCAATGCTCACGAGGCGCGATCATGGTCGCGCCAAAAAGGTTTTCGCTCCTTGATTGTCGTGACCAGTTCCTATCATATGCCGCGGGCTATCGCCGAATTTCGGTCCGCCATGCCAACAGCAAAACTTCGAGCCTATGGGGTCGCCAGTTCCAACGTGCAGATGGATCAATGGTGGTCGGATAAAGATACGGTGAAATTGTTGTTTTCCGAATATCTGAAATATATCCCTGCCATTACCAAGCTTGGTTTTTCCAAGGTCGCGAATATGCTTGCCGGATAAGGCAAAACCCGATAGCTAAGAGTTTGCCTGGAATAAACCAACCCTCCAAGTAGCCTTGTCTTTTCCCTATGGCAGCGGAAAATTCAGCTCATGCTACGCGTACCACAGCGGTGAATTTCCCTGGCAATATAAAAAAGAAAAGGTCATGCAACACAACGATAACTTTCCAGGCAGACTCTAAGAGCCATGCGCAGCTTATTATACAATATTGCTTTCTATCTGATCGTTCCAGCCTATCTTGTCTTTGGCGCTCCTTTGCTGTTGGCCTCAAGGCGAACCGTTGTACGCGGCATTTATGGGGGTATTTCACGCTCGCTTTTATGGTGGCTGAGGGTGATTGTTGGTCTTGAAACCGACGCGCGTGGCCTCGAAAATTTGCGCAAAGGCCCGGTTATCGTGGCGGTCAAGCATCAATCGACGTGGGACGTTTTCGCCCTCACTCCCTATTTTGACGAACCTGCCATGATTCTCAAATCCGAGCTGATGTCGATCCCCTTTTTGGGTTGGTTCGCGACTAAAATGGATATGATCCCGGTGAAGCGCGGCAAGGGACGCGTGGCGATCAAGCAGCTGGTTGAAAGTGCCCGCAAATCGGTTGAGCAGGGGCGTGAGATTTTTATTTTTCCAGAAGGCAATCGCCGTGAGCCCGGTGCAGAACCTCGTTACAAGCGTGGTATTGTTGCCATGTATAAAGAGCTGGGTATTCCGGTTGTGCCAGTGGCACTTAATTCTGGATTGTATTGGCGCCGGCGTCAATTCAAACGTCATCCCGGTAAAGTGATCGTTGAATTTCTTCCAGCCATTGAACCTGGGCTCAATGATGAAGAGTTCATGGCAGCGCTGCAAGGGGCCATTGAGCCAGCGACCAACCGGTTGATCGCGGAAGCTTTGGCCGGTCCAAATCCCCCTCCTACGCCAAAAGATTATGTTGCTCGCGTTTGATCGTGGGACTTGAGAAAAGACCGACATAAAAAATGGCCCTCATTTTGAGGGCCATTTTTAGTGATCTGTTGGTTATTTTATCTGCTGCCCTTTAGGCTTGAACTTTATATTTGGCCTAAAAGCCTTTTTCAGCGTGTAGCATTTTGGCCATTTGCCTGCTTTGCCGATGCTCTTGCAGGTTCTCGATGGCTTGAACTTGATCACCGGCCTGTTGCGACAATTCGGCCATTTACCGATCTTGCCGATCTTGCCACAGGTCAGCTTCGGTTTGCGTATGATTGGCTTGTTGCGGCATTTGGGCCACCTACCAATCTTGCCAATCTGCGCGCAAGTCCTGTTTGGCTTGGTGCTGATGACGGGCTTTTTACGGCATCTGGGCCATTTGCCGATTTTACCAATGCTTTTGCAGGTCGGTTTTGGCTTGACGACGATCTTGCCGGGCTTACCACACCAGTAGCCTTTCTTGCGAGAGAGGGACCAGCCGAGATTTTTGTAGCGGCGATATGCTTTGCTCGACGTTACCTTGGTCTGGCCTTTGGCGCAGGTTTGCGGTGCCACGACGATCTTGCCGGGTTTGCCACACCAATAGCCTTTCTTGCGAGAGAGGGACCAGCCGAGATTTTTGTAGCGGCGATATGCTTTACTCGACGTTACCTTGGTCTGACCCTTGGCACAGGTTTGCGGCACCACAACGTTGATACAGCGATAGTGGTTTTTACCAGCCTTGACCGCTTTTTTACCATTTGGACAGCTGCAATACCATTGTGCGTTGACCGAACTAGATGTGCGCATGGGCTTGCCACCACCCGAACAACTTATCGTTGGTCCGGTTGGTTTATTGCCAGGTTTGACACACCAGATCCGGCGATTGCCTTTGCCACGAGGCTCGATGCTATAGCCTTGCTTCTTGAAGAAGCCAAGACGTGACCGGGACACCTTGCTCCAACCCTTGCGGCACTCGAGTGTCGGTGTGGTCGGTTTCTTGACGCAACGGCGATATTGATCGCGCTGATAGCCAGCTTTGCACAGACAGCCATCACTGGTCATCACCTCGTTAGCTTTGCACTGTTTCGCGCCGGGTTTGGCACAAATAACAGGTACGATACCATTGCCGCCAAGGTTCTTTATCTTCCAGCCCTTGTTTTTATAGGTCCCGATTTGATTAGGACTGATCTGTTTCCACGGTTTATCGCACGTGCGGGGCGCCGTGAAGTTTTTCAAACAGATGCCTGACGAACCGCGGCTATAGTTTCGTTTGCAGACGCACTGGTTCTGTTTGTTCCGGTACTCGTTGGGTCCAGGGACACAGCTTTGTGGTTTACCGGGCTTGACACACCAGATTTTCCGCTTGCCCTTGCCCCGACTTTTGGCCTTATAGCCTTTGCCTTTGTAGCTGGCCACTTCACCAAGCCAGACTTTCGTCCAGCCACTCCAGCAAGTCAGAGGAGGGGTGACAACTGTACCAGGTTTGGCGCACACTGAACGACCATTATCATACAGTCTTTTCAGCGAATTCCAGCCTGAGGGAACTTGGCCAACAGGGAACTTGGTCCAGCCTGAAGGACATTGATTGACGGTGGGGCGTTTGCGGGCGCACCAGATGGTTTGACCGTTCTTGCTACGTGGTTTGACGGTATAGCGTTTTGCACGATAGGTGCTGGCCTGGCTCGACTTGATCTGTGTCCAGCTATCATTCCAACATTGTAGCGACGGTTTTTGGGCCGCTTTGGCACACCAGAATTTATACCGACTATTGGGACGTCCGATCTGCTTCTTGGTCCAGTCACGCGGGATTGCCGAGCGGTTTTTATAGAGGGACCAGCCACGGTCGCAACGAGGTTCACCGCAAATGATCGAACCGCCATTGGAGCGTACCGTTTTCAAGGCATAGCCAAGTGGTTTGCCTTTGAAGCTGTTGAAACGATCCATGCCACGCGGGCAGACCGGGTCTTTACCGATCACTGGCGGAATGGGATCAGTGATGCTGATTGGTGGTACATCGCTAAAGCAGCGACGACCATTCCAGCGGGTGCCTGAAGGACACTGACAATTGCCAGCATTATTGAGCACCATGCCACTCGTGCATTGTTCGGCCTTGGTTTCCTCAGTATCGAAATCATGACAGGCATAGCGAGGAGATCCCTCATTGGCCTGCGCCGATCCAGCACCTTCAAGAGTATCACCAATATCAGCGCTTAGAATGCCAGCTTCGCCGATCAATACGCAGTTGCGCATACCGGTTGGCGACGAGAGTGGCACCGAGCTGTTGGCTGGCGCATTATTGTCATTCTCAGGCAGAGTGACAATCACCTTGTGCGTGCGGCTTTGACCGGCCCCAAGCGTAACATCGGCGACACAACCAAATGGCAGAGCGGTTGGTTCGACCGCACATCCAAATGGAGGAGTGACCGTAATACCGGCACCTGGAACAAGGCCGCCAGCGGTGTTGGTAATGCCGTCAATAATGGCCAGCTTGCCACTGAAGTCGGTATTGCTTCCATTTTTTAACGTGATTTCGAAGTTACAAGGATTTTCCGAGTCACAAACGCTATCACCGGTTTTTTCAACCGAGATGTCGTTTGGATCATTTGGAGCTGGCGGTCCCGCAGGGTCGTCGGCACCGCCTTCGACACAGACGCTGTCGAATGTATGGACATCACCACCGCCCGATACCAGTCCTTCAACACAGTTTTTGTAGCGCTGTTGCGTAAGCTCAATGCTGCTAAAACTCATATCGAAATAACGAGAAACACCTGGGCCAACATTTGCGCCATCAATGGAACAATTGAGGTTTTCGGCGGGCAGGGCTGAACAGGTCCAGTCGGCTGCCGGTGCATCGGGTGTGACACTATCTATGGTGATCGCCCCGCCACCGCCAACAAAGGTGGTGACATCATTGATCGAAATAGGGCCAACAGCTGGGGCAGCTCCACTATTGGTGACAGTAATCCGACACGTAACGGTTGCCGGAGAAAAACTGCCGACCGGACCGCTCTCACATGTCTTGGCAAGTTTCAGATCCGGTGTTTTGGGATTGTCATCGGGGTCCGGCAGCTTGGCAATCGCGCAGCTTGTCGGTGATCCCGCCTGTTGTTCCAGCTTGGCGCAGTTTTTCACCTCACGACTTGGATAGTCGGTTTTCGATACCACTGCTTCCACCGTCAAAATAGTTTCTGCCATTGGTGGCAGAATGATATTGCGCGTACACTCGAATTTATCCGGGGCGCCATCAGGGCCGCATGCCCAAGGGGGAACAGGGCTGAAGTTTGAGCTGATCGGCGCTCCATTTGGATAACGATCACGGACCGTCAGAGGACCGGCATAGACCCCGCTGCCAACATTGCGGATACGAATCTGATAAGTGCACAGGGCCTGATCAACGCCAACGCCTAGCAGGCACCACTCGCCGATCACTTTTTTCTCCAGGCGAAGCTCAGGCTTGCCGTCTTCTTCTGGTGGATCGCATATTTCGATCTCGGGATCACAAGGAGGAGGTGGTGGTGGACAGTCTTCATCGCCTTCCTCGCAGGGGGGAGGAGGTGGTGGTGGACAGTCCTCATCGCCTTCTTCGCACTTTTTGGGGCAATCGATATCTATAGGGATGACAATGGTGATTTTTTGCACACAGCACAGACCAAGGCCGTCTTTGGGGCCAGCGACATGCTTGACATCGCCATCAGTGAGACCATTGGCAACGAGGTGTATGCTCATGCCAGGAACGGCACCATGAATGCTCCATGCAAGCACGCCGCCGCCAGCAGGCACAATCTGCGAGGGCGGGAAGATGGAAACACCGGGGGTGGTTGAGGTGAGTTCAATAACCTTGCCGCCATATTCGGCACCAACGGTCATTTTATAGATAAAGTCACCGGGGTGGTCGAGATCACATTCGACTTCGCCATTAATAACTTTGAAGCACACGTCTCCCACAGGGTCACCGCCGCCGGTATCTTCGGGACAATCACTGACATCAATCAGCAATTCCGTTGGATCACCATTGACAGGATCGCCATCTTCGGGAAGAGCGGGATCATGAGAAAAAGTGGTCGAGGGACCAGAGGCTTTGGCTTGATTGGAAATCAGTTTTGGGACGGCGAATTTGCTTTTGTCTATTTTGGCCAAAATGGTAATGGTAAACTGCCGGTTTTCGGGATCTGCCAATCCGTCCAGGTCCGTTTTCGACAAATGGAGTTTTTTCCAAACCAATGTATCGTTGGCATGAGTTGTCGTCTGGATTTCAGGAGCTAGCATCAAGCCGCCACCAGGGCCGGTCACGTCACCAGCAATGGTAGCGCTTTCAATGGAAAGACCTTCAGGCAGAACATCTCTTATTCTTATCGCCTCAGCTACAATACTGTCCTTTGTCGCTTCATCAAGCCATTTAAAATTCGGCTTGGTGTAAGTCAGCTTAAACTCGACATAGTCACAGTCGACCTGATGACCGGATTTATGGAATATTGGCGATCCAAAATCAGCATTGGCCGGCGTTGAAAAGCCTGGCAGCAAGGCGATGAACAGCGTGGCAATCATCATCATCGCAGTTCGTTTGATGTAGCAGAGCGGGGTCATGATCGTCTCCGAAAATGGGAATTTGGGGGGCGCCAAGGATCGTTTGATCGCGGCGGAGGAATTTTGTTTAAGTGTCATTATTTCCTCCTATGGGGCGCAAATACTGGTGGGCGTGCGGAGCGGCAATTGCAGCTTGCAACAAGGGAAGGTCTTGCCGGGGATGGCGGCGTCTGCCTCTTTGTAGAGGCACAGATTGAGATCAATCTTTTTGCCAGATCCAGCTCCAACGAAATCCAGCCAGAACGGATCCAGCACCGAGGCGCGTTTTTGCATGGGCGGGAAGACAAAGACGCCAGGGGTTGCTGATTGCGTTTTCAGGCTGTCAAAGCCGTGACCCGTATTGTCTTTCAACCAGATAGAGGCTTCGACCCCGCCTGGATTACAAAGATATTCGATCCATTCAACATTGGCGCATTTCGGGGTCGGATCGGGAAGCGGCTCTGGATAGGGAATAATATCGCCCCAGCCGTAAGAACGGCCACCACGGCACGGGTTCCAGATCTCGATATCACCGACATGACCGCGTACTTCGGGGTCTTCGAAGGTACCGTCGTAATCTACGAAATAACTACCGAAAGGCGGGACGTTCTGGGGCCGTACCAGATATTTTCTGGTCAGCTGGAATCCATGCACGTTGAAAGGTCCACCGGCGGCAAGCTGATCGGCCAAGGCCGGGTTATTGCGGAGATCATCACCGGTTTTGCCAAGCGTGCCATCGCAGCTGCGCGGGTTGATATTGCCATTTTTATCATAGCCATAGCCAAGGTCGATACCGCCAAGGCTCATGCGGTTGCCTTCTGGAAAACCAACGGCATATTCCGCCGGGGTCTCTATCCAAACGGAAGGGGTCGCTGGATCATCGGGGCTTTCTCTGTGATAGCGAACAACCTGCGAGGTGGCGGGTGTTGCAAAATTTGAATAATCATAGGCGTTTTTGACGTGGCCGCGTTGGGCCAGATACATAAAGCCTTTGCGGTCGAATACAATATCCGTGACGGGGTGATCGCTATCTGATTTGACATCGAGTTCCCAGCGCGCGTCATCCTTGAAACTGCCATCATGATTGATGCCGATGGACCAGACTTGCAGGCCTTCAAATACCGCGTAAAACAAACGATTGCCTTTGACGGCAAGGCCGTGCACACGGCGAGCAGTAGAGGTGAATCCCCAGGTTTCTGGATCTTGGGCGTTGAAGGTTGGGCTGGTGATATCCATGCGGTTGGCGGGGTCATGAGGGACCGCGTCAAAGCCGTTTTTGGGGCGGCCATTGGTGCCATGATCAAAACTGCCAAGATCTGTTCCGAGCATATCAAAGCGATGTATTTTACCGGTATCAAGGTCGGAGACGAAGAGTTGCTGGTGGGTCTGGTCAAAGGCGATATTGCCAAGTCCAGCGCCGGCATTATCAACGCCATCCAGTTGCACATTGGCGAACAGGCTGATCTCACCAGTGACACCGTTTATTTTGTAGATACTGCCGGGACCGCCGCTAAGATCAAGACCGTGCTGGCCGTCCATGAAGGTGGCGCCAGGGGCACCGGTTTTGATGCGTTCTGGACGGCCATCACCATCACTATCGGGGACGACGACTTGCAAGCCATGCATGGTTGCAGCCGTGACATAAAGATTAGGTACGGTGCGCTTGCCGTCAGTGCGGCCTTCGATGAGGGTGCCATTGTCGTAAGCAAGGCCAAAGACTTGCCCGATTTTACGTGCTTCGACTTCAAAGGGGGGAGGGGTGTTGACGAGCTGGCCTTTGGGCGCTTCGCCTGCAACCCGTACATTGAATATCCGCAAGGTCTTGCCATTGAGGTCAATGAATGTTTCGTCCAGCGGATTGATGCCGGGGGGCAGACCTTCTTGGGGAAAAGAAGTGCCGGAAAAACCGGTGACCGCGACATTGCCCGGCTTCATCAAGGGGCTATCTGCTGACGGGGCATCACTGCTAAACAGGCCTTTGATGCCATCCAATATACCGCCTTGTGCGGAGACCGGGGTTATGAGGGCGGTGGAGGAGAGACAAAGGAGGGCGATGAGGCTTGCAGATCGCAGCAAATTTACCTTGCTCGTTGCTGGCGACATTAATGACCTCGTGTGAACCATTTCAAGTTGCGAGTTCATACCGACATCTCCTTTAAATTTTTAATGAGATAACAGCCGATTTTAAATGTATCAGGCTGGATTTGCTTTGAATTAGCAATTCGAATAATATTTTTTGTTATCTCGCAAGTCTTTGATGCGACCGTATCATATACTTTTGGAATACTGCCATAATTATTCTTGTTTACGTGAAGATCTACACGGTTTTCTTTCACTTTTCTTGTCCCTTTATTCTCAAATCTGACATTCGCAAAATGCATGGATCGCCCGATAAGTGTGCGAGCTGTTATCCTTTGGTCGCGATGGCAAGAAAAAAGGTTCAAACTAATTGAAAATGAGCACAAAAAAATACCTGCGAGGCTCATTAGAGCTTCGCAGGTGTAAAAATCAGCTGTTTGACCGAGAGTTAACGCAGATCGTTCAACGACCAGTCATAGTCGTAAGAATTGATGCTGCGCGCCGTTTTCAGTTTGGCTGCCAGTTTTGGCGCCGCGTAAAGACGTAGATGTTTCAAAATACCTCGTTCATTGCCGCCAAAATCTTTTTTGAACCATTTGTAGATTTTTGATGCTTGTACGCGTCCGCCTGAGACTTTGACCCCGCGCGGGGAATTAATATAAGCCCGCGCTCCCGCGTTCAGTAATTTTTGCGAATTGGCGGCCGTAAAAGCATCGACGGCCAGATTGGGACAACCGATCGAGGCGCAATTGACGGCATAATGAATACGAGGGTCGCGCCACAGGCCGCGCAATATTTTATGCTCCACATCATCAAGCGTCAAAGCCTCGCCATTGACTTTCATGTTTTTAAGCTTCCAGGGGCCGGGCGAAAAAATTCCCGACTTGATTTTCTTGATCGATGAAACCGGGTATTTGCTCAAGATGACTTCAATCGTCTTGGCATTATATAAATTGACCCAAAAGGCGAATTGCTCTTTGCGGTCAAGGGATTTGACATTGGTCGATTGTAACTTGCGCAAATAGGCTTTAAGTGCCCGGTGGCCCGATTTCTTGAACGCTTTATAGTCGACTTCATTGAGGCCGGATCTAGTTTTGTGCACATAGGTTTTCAGCAATTTGTCCCAAGCTGCATGGTTGACGCTTTTGCTGGAACCTTTCTGGAAGGTTTTAAATGTTTGCGCTGGACCAGCATGAGCTGGCATCAGGGCTATGTTCGTGCCTGCCAGGGCAATGGCCGTGGCGAGGAAAAGGCGTCGAGTATAAATCATGTTGGTTTCCTAAATCAGCTCCATACAGGAGTATTTTCAGTCTTATTTTACGCCATTTTGAAACAGACCCTGATATTTGGCTGGCATACTAATTCAACTTAGAGAAATCTAACGGCGAGGATATGGCCCTTCAAGTGATCGTGAAGCCAATTTACATATTGTGACGACCAGCCTGGCAGGATAAACCGGCTCATGACAAGTTTTTTGATCATAATGGGTGTTTTGTTAATCGGCGTGCCCCTTGCCTTTGCGGCGTCCATGTATATGGGCTTCAAGGCGCCGCGCAATCGCCAATATGGTGATCCGTCAGATTTTGATATGGTCTTCGAACAGGTGGAAATACCAACAGATCAAGGGCTTGAACTGTTTGGCTGGCATGTGCTGGCGTCAAGCGACCCCCTGAATGCGACATTGCTGATCGTTCATGGCTGGGGGGCCAACACGCAAATGATGCTGCCCCTGGCTGACCCCTTTTATCGTGCCGGTATCAATATATTGCTGGTGGATGCCCGCAATCACGGTAGCAGCCCCGATGATGGTATTTCGTCCTTGCCAAAATTTACAAGCGATGCGGAAAGCTCAATCGACTGGCTTAAGAAGCAAACGAGCGATGGCGGTGGGCGCATAGCCTTGCTCGGCCATTCGGTGGGGGCGGGGGCCGCATTACTGGCGGCGTCGCGGCGCGATGATATCGACGCGGTGATTTCCATTTCCAGTTTTGCCCATCCCTTGTTGCTGATGCAGCGTCATTTGCAAAGGCCGTATAAATCGCTGATTATTTTGCGTATGATGGCTCCTGTTGTCATGGCCTACACGCAATGGCTGATCGGCTATAAATTTGATGAGATCGCCCCCATGAACGCCCTATGCAAGATTTCGTGCCCGGTGCTTTTGGTGCATGGCACAAAGGATGAGGTGATCCCGCTTTCTGATCTGCGCGCCATCCAGACCAACTGCCCTGATAAAGTACCAGAAGTGTTGCTGATCGAGGGAGCAGGGCACGAATCCATCAACAAGATCAAGCAGCATGACAAGGATCTCGTTGATTTTTTGCACCGTTGCGGTTTTTAGCCTAGTTAGTCACAAATTCTGGAAACAATTTCGCAAGGCCTAGTTTTGAAGCCTCGCAAATACCCCGCTCTGTGATGAGACCGGTGACGAGGCGCGCGGGAGTGACGTCAAAGGCGGGGTTGGCAACCGGCGTATTGTCGGGGCAGATTTGTACCTGTGCAACGGTGCCATTATCAAGCTTGCCCCAGATTTTGGTGACCTCCAGACTATCTCGTTCCTCAATGGGAATTTGTGCGATGCCGTTGGACAAGGCCCAGTCGATGGTTGTGGAGGGCAGGGCCACATAGAACGGAATATCATTATCACGCGCCGCCAGAGCCTTTAGATAGGTGCCGATCTTGTTGCATACATCACCAGACCCGGTTGTGCGGTCGGTGCCAGTGATCACCAGGTCAATATCGCCGTGCTGCATGAGATGGCCGCCCGCATTATCGACGATAAGCTGATGGTCAATATTCTGCTGGGCTAGTTCGAAGGCTGTCAAATGAGCCCCCTGGTTCCGCGGCCTTGTTTCATCCACATATATGTGAACGTGAATATTTTCCTGTGCAGCGTGATATATGGGCGAGGTGGCGGTGCCCCAGTCAACGGTTGCCAGCCAGCCGGCATTACAATGGGTCAGGATGTTAACGCGCTCACCAGGGCTTTTGGTGGTAGCGATCTTTTTGATCAGCCCCAGACCATGCACGCCGATCAGGCGGTTACGTTCAACATCCTGCTCGCAGATTTCTTGGGCAAGGGCGAGTGCTGCCTGGGGGCGTTGATTTTCTGACAGGCGTGTTAGCAGTGCGCGCATTTTATCAAGCGCCCAACGCAGATTGACGGCGGTTGGTCTTGTTGCCAGCAACAGATCATAAGTTTGATCAAGCGATTGGTGCGATGGGTCTTTTTTCATCTGCACATAAAAGGCGTAAGCTGCAGTGGCCCCGATTAACGGCGCACCGCGCACCCACATATCGCCAATCGCAGCGATAAATGCATCGCGATTGTTCAAGGTAACAATCTTGAACTGGTGCGGCAGCCACCGTTGATCGATGATTTTGACATGCTGGCTTTGCTCATCAAACCAGATCGATCGGTAATGCTGATTGCCGATTTTCATTTAACGATCTTTTCCTTCAAAAGGTCTAGTCGAGATTTTTCAAAACCGATCGCAAGCGATCAATCATTTTATCTATTTGCTCAATAGTGATGATGAACGGCGGAGACAGGGCAATGGTGTCACCGGTGACGCGGATCAGCAGATTATGCTCAAAACATTCGTTAAAGGCATCTTGACCTCGCGAGCCTGACGCATTGCGACGCGGCTCCAGTTCAATCGCTCCGATCAGTCCCAGATTGCGAATGTCGATAATATGAGGCAGCTCTTGCAGAGAATGCAGCGCTTGTTCCCAATAGGGTGAAAGCTCATTGACCTGTGCAAACAGATCTTCTTTTTCATAGGTTTGCAAAGTGGCGATCATGGCGGCACAAGCGAGGGGATGACCGCTTGTTGTATAGCCATGCATGAATTCGATTCCGTGCTCTGGACCTTTCATGAAGGCATCGTGGATTTTGTCATTGACCAGTACGGCCCCCATGGGGACAGTGCCCGATGTCAGTCCCTTGGCCAGGGTGATCATATCTGGCATGACGCCAAAAAAATCCGCAGCAAACGGTGCGCCAAGGCGTCCAAAGCCGGTGATCACTTCATCGAATATCAATAATATATCGTGCTCATCGCAAATCTCGCGCAGTCGGCGCAAGTAGCCCGCTGGGGGAATGAGCCCTCCGGTCGAGCCGGCAATCGGTTCAACGATCACCGCGGCAATGGCTTTGGCTCCATGGCGCTCGACAAGCCGGTTCAAGTCATCAGCAAACTCGGTGCCGTGATCTGGCAGGCCTTTTGTAAAGGCATTTCGGGAGAGATCATGAGTGTGGCGCAGATGATCGGTTTGCGGTAACAAGGGGCCAAAATACTGCTGGTTGGAGGTGATGCCTCCGACAGATATGCCGCCAAATCCGGCCCCGTGATAATCGCGTTCGCGTCCAACAAGAACGGAGCGCCGTTTTTGTCCACGCATTTGTTGATAGGCACGGGCTATTTTGAGCGCTGTATCGACGGATTCTGATCCAGAATTGGTAAAAAAGACATGACCAAAACCATCTGGCGCGATGTTTAAAAGCCGATTGGCAGCCTCAAAAGCGGCGGGGTGACCAAGCTGGAACCCGGGAGCATAATCAAGCACTGCCGCCGCTTTTTGAATAGCCTCAACAATACGAGTGCGCCCGTGTCCTGCATTGCAACACCACATGCCCGATGTGCCATCAAGGATCATGCGGCCGCGCGGAGTCTGGTAATACACACCCTTGGCACTGGCAAACAGTTTTGGGTTTTTTTTAAAGGCCCGATTATTAGTGAACGGCATCCAGTAGGAGCGAAGGTGATCCGATTTATTCATCCCGAACTTTCCCTGTTTTGCGGGTAGCTTAAAACCAATAAATATTTTTGTCTCCAAAATAATGGAGTGTTTATTTCATTGATTTCAACTCGTTAAAGTCCTGCAGGGTTAATGATAAGTTAAGAAGCTATTGGAAGGTTTTTGCGTTTGCTTCTAGCATCATCGTTCGAGAATATGCCTATGCATCTGAATTGAAAGAGTGAGTTATGCCAAATAATCTTCGAAGAAACGTGCGGTCGCGGACCTTATTACCCGCCAAGATATATTTTAACAACAAGTGCAGTGTGTTTGATTGCCTTGTCAAGAATATATCCAGCGGTGGCGCGTGCCTGAAGATCTCATCAGCTATGGGTGTTCCTGATCATTTCACCTTGTTTATTCCAAGTGAAAATGAGCGCACGCTGTGCTGGGTTATCTGGCGCAACATGTCGGAGATCGGCGTTTCTTTTGCCCGAAGACCTCGGGTCGATGGCAAGCCCGTATTAAGGGTCGTGGAAGATACCAGCGGTATTTAGACATAAAATAGATGTGGCGAATAATTTTAGATCGCCGTTTTGAGCCGGTTTTTAATCGATTGAACGAGAGAGGACCGTCTTTGCGCAGCTTTGACTTTCATCCAGAAATATCGCGGCAAGCCTCGCCATGACAAGGGGCGACAAACTTCATGCAATGTGCCTTGTTCGATGGAAAAATATTGCTTGTAGGGTTCATCGCCAATGGTAAAATCGAAATAGTGGTAGCCGTGTTCGTGCAAGGCCTGCATGGTGCGCTCGGTGAGCAGGCGCCCAGGTGAACATTTGCTCCATTCGCCGGTTTCATAGCCAGAGACCGTCATGCCATATTGGGAGCCATTGCCAAATCCGCACAAGGTGGCCACTGGCTGGCCTGCGACCAGCAAGGCCGTGAAGATCACGGGGCCTTTTGAACAGCCCTTGATAATGAGCTGCTCATAGAAGCGTTTCATGTAGGGGTCATCAAGCAGATAGGGAAGATCGAGGTATTCCAACCGTTTGCGCTGCTGTGTCATGAGAGTGGAAAGCAAAGATTTGATATCTTTTTCGTCGCGGCACCAGACGAATGATACCTCGCCCTTTTTTTCAAGCACCCGCCAGCGACGTCGTTGATCTTTGCGAAAACTGCGTTTCAGAGTGCTCCAGTAATCATCCCAGCTGCCAGAGATTTCTATGCCGTAATGACATAGATTGCTTTCTTGCAGATCCTTGAGAGCACAAAGTGGATTGGCCACATTATTGATGCGATCGGGGATTTTTTCCAGCTTCAGCAAATCAGCAGCGGGTAGCGAGCGGGTGATGTCGCGCATCAAGAGATTGAGCTGTTGCGGATCGAATGGGTGATAGGGGTGGATGAGTGGCGCATTATAGTCAGCCAGACCAAAGTCGGCAAATGAGATGATCGACAGACCCATTTCGCGGCGCTTGACCAAGGGTAGCAGTAGAACAAGTTCGCCCGATTGGCGATCTTCAACCGCGACAATCACGGCTTGGCTATCTGGGCTATTTGTGAAGGTTTGATACCAGGTAGAAAGCCAGAATTCACTTTGGAACAGGGTCGTGCCATCACCTTCCACCTGTTTGGCAAATGCGGCGGCTCGTTCACACCAGCTTGACCAGACATGCACTAGGTAGCCCTGACCTTGACCGGCGAGGCCGGCTTGGGGCTTTTTAATGTTTTGCGTTCGAAACATGGCGTCAACTTGAAATAAAGAGTCGCGATTTACCTGATTGGTTTTCATGATATATGGCTCACCCATTTCCAGGGCTAAGTGTGAACGGTGTGATATCGAGCATATTGTGTGGATCGGCGGGATCGAGTTCAAACTCGATTTTACGCGACCAGATATGTTTTTTGGCAAGCCCGGACCGGCGCCATATAGATTGTAATATGGCTTTGGAGAGATAAGTTGCCCCCGTTGTGTCGACACTTTTTGGCGCGATCTTGAATTTACGTCGCAGCAGACCGTTGGCGTAGCGGACCTTGTAGGCGCGCTCGATTTCGCTCGTCCAGTATTCGGTACTGATAGAGACGCAAAGGCTGTCATGATTTTCGACGCGGTGCGGGGCAAACTGTGGCCAATGAACCATTGTGCCAGGTTCCAGATCAAGCACTTGGGCGTGATCATCAAACCAGTGTTCGAACGGGATCTCTTCTTCTGATTCTTGTAATATCACCCGTTCCAGAAGTTCTTCAGGCAAGAAGGGGGCAAGGGCTGGATACAGATAGACTTTTTTACGCCCGCGGATATGCCACAAGGATTGTCCAGGTACGTCACAATGATAATAGGTCTGGGCACCAGGTGAGGTGACAAGCAGGGTCATCTCCGACTTTTTGATCTTGAGGCCGGGCACATTGGCCTGCATTTCCTCAAATAATCTGTCGGTCAATTGTTTGTAGCGCGGGTCATTGAGGGGCAGGTTGCGCAGATTGATCCACAAGAAACCTTCCTTGATGGCTTTGAGGACTTCGGCACCACTGGCATCGCCTATATCACCTTCACGCCATTTATGATGATGGTCCTGATCCTGGCGACCAGGGATCACCAAAGAGTAATCGGCGCGTGGATAATTTTCGATCAGCTCGGCAAGAGCGTCATCGGTGAACAAGGAAGACTGGTGAAGTGTGTGCTGCTGGATCACCGGAATTTGGCCCCAGAGATGAGAATGCTCGGCTTTCCAGTTGTTAAAAATCGTTTGGGTCATGGTTCTCACCTTCTTGTTCCAGCATTGTAACTTGGTATTTTAAAGCAATTTGGAAGTGATATAAATCGATATATCGGACCAATATTAATGGGCGTTA
The DNA here is from genome assembly GCA_024280475.1 of Alphaproteobacteria bacterium. Classification (GTDB taxonomy): domain Bacteria; phylum Pseudomonadota; class Alphaproteobacteria; order Rhizobiales; family JAKIUO01; genus JAKIUO01. Next base: position 17,239 of record JAJRQA010000128.1, on the reverse strand, counting down.
TGATAGGCTTTTTTTGAAAACAGGGTCATCCAGATGAGCTTGATATCGAGGGCGAAAGACCAGTTGTCAATATAGTGCAGATCATGTTCGACCCGTTGTCGAATTTTTTCGTCCGTATCAGTAGGGCCACGATAGCCGTTGACCTGCGCCAGTCCGGTAATACCTGGCTGGACATTCATGCGGCGGGCATATTGAGCGATCTTTTTGGTAAATTCCTGGTCATGGGCAACCGCATGCGGGCGTGGACCGACCAGCGACATATCACCTTTAAGGACGTTCCACAGTTGTGGCAGTTCATCAATGTTCCATTTACGCATGAAGCGGCCAAATCCGGTTACGCGCGGATCATTGGCAACAACCTGTTTCACATCATCACCATTTTCCATCACTGTCATGGTGCGAAACTTGATGATTTCGAAGGGCTCTTGATTAAAGCCAAAGCGTGTTTGGCGGAACAAGGCGGGGCCTGCGCTGTCGAGTTTGGTCATAACGAAAAACACAAGCAAGAACGGTGATAACAGAGTGAGACCAGCGACAGAGGCGAGAATATCAAATGACCTTTTCAAGGCGATTTCCATTTTCGACAATGGTGGGCGTATTAAATTAAGAGTGGCAATGGATCCCAGTTTGGTCAATCTGGCATCAATGAACCGGTCAAAAATTGCCTGCGGGCCGAGGTGAATGGAAACCGAACTGGTAGCAAATTGCTCAACGCAGTGCTCAATGAGCGAACTTCTCGACCATGGTAGAAGTAAAATGACATCGTCAATCCGGTCCTGACGGGTCAGCGACAAGGCGTCATCGAGGGTTTTTTCCAGTTTGCGATCGTCTCCCGTTTGAGCCGAACCATCAAAATGCTCGTCCAAAACAATCGAATGATTGATCCGCAAGCCGTGATTCCACGGTTGGAACTGGGTCTGGAAATCCCTGATTTTTGCCTCGGTGCCAACCAACATGACTTGGCGAGCTGCGATGCGCCCGGTTTTGCATCCCAATGTCACTTGTCTTGCCAGTTGGGCACGCAACAAGGCGATGGCACCAAACCCGGCAAAATAGAACAGCACCAGTGTGCCGCGGGAGAATATATCGGTCGATTTGGTCAAAAACCCCAAGGCAAACATGCTGAAAAAAGCGTAATTCCAGATAAAGAACAGGCCCGGAATACGCGCATCATTTGAGATATAGCTGGTGAGATTGTATTTTTCGCGAAACAAAAATGGCAGTGTAAAGAACAAGGCCACCATTAGCCCCGCTTCTAGGAACAGCACAAGGGGACCCATATCGCCGTAAGCGACATAGTGATAGGCAGTGCCTGTGAGCATTGACATCGCGACAATGGCGCCGATGTCTGCGGCAAAGGCAATGGGACCAAACAGATAGGTATGAAAGAGCGTAAAACCGCTGCTGTTGGTGATTGTCCCGGGTACGCGTTGGGAGATATCAGACATGATAAATTACCTGAATGCACTACTGAGAGCATCTATTAAATAGCAACAACAATCGTTTCATTGGTGTTTCGAAACGGGACTTGCCAATGGGGTATGCAAGGAACGTGCGAGGTTGCTATTGGTATAAATGAGAAATAGGTTTTTGGATTACGATCGGATATTTATTCACGTTATATGTTAATTATGCAACTTAAAATAGTTAAAAATATTTCATCTGCGAGGGGTGAGCAGAGTATATTGGGTGATATTAGGGTGTGTAGATACAAAATATGTATCGATATTCTACAGCTGATTATCTATTGATATTTGTTAACCATAATTATCACTAAAACAGTTGAACGAACGATCAGGCATAGAGCTTGCTATCAGTTGGTCTAATAGCTTGCATAGCAAGCCGTTAACAAAAGGTAAGTCGTGCGGTTTAGTCCAATTGGGTAGTTCAGAAAAAAGAAACAGTCTTATGGGTATCAGTAATTTTGACGAATTAAATCGAAATTTTACCTCAACTGGGTACACCGATAGTATGGGTGGCACCTATCAAGCTGTGGATGAACTGGATCGCGGCCTCGATATCTCCGGGTTTTTCAGGATTTTAAAGCAGCAATGGTTGATCATAGCCATGATGACTATATTGGCGCTGGCTGCGGCGACTGCTTATTCGATGACGGCAACGACCAAATATACCGCCTCTTCAAAAATATTGATCAATCCGCAACCCAAGCGCGTCTTTGGTTCGGATTATATTCCCCAGGATGGTAATACCAATCAGATATTGATCGAGAGCCAAACCCGGGTAATCGCGTCAAATGCGGTGCTTGAGCGGGTTGTTAAAAGTGAGAATCTGGTCTCCGACCCTGAATTCTCTCAAGCTGCTGAAACAGGTTTGATTGATTGGTTGAAACGTCTTGCCGGTTGGCAGACAGATACTAATGAGGTGCTCGAAACACCAGCACGTACGCAAGAAGCCCTGCGCCGCCTACATGAAAAGCTTGCTGTGAAAAGACCCTCGCAGACTTATGTTGTTGAAGTGGCGGTCAGCTCAAGAGACGCTGCAAAAGCGGCCAGACTGTCGCGGGCCGTTGCCGATGCTTATATAACGGATCAGGCTGAAACCCAGGCCAATAACACTCATCAGATTTCCCTGCTTTTGCAGGGGCGTCTCGCGGCGCTGCGCTCTAAAGTGCTCGAAGCAGAGACGATGGCTCAAACGTTTAGACAAGAAAATGATATTGTGGCGGCTGACGGATCATTGGTCAATGAGCGGCACCTGTCACGTCTCAATGACGAGCTGCTGGCTGCTAAAAACCGCATGGCGGGGGCTGAGGCCAAAGCTGCCAAAGTTCGCAGCTTGCTGCGTTCGGGCACTATCCCTGAAAATTTTGATGAAGCCATCAAGTCTCGCGTGATTGCCAGCCTGCGAGAGCAGTATGCGGCGACCGCGCGCCGAGAAAGTCAACTTGCCAGCGTGCTGGGCGCGCGTCATCCGCAGTTAATTTCTGCCAGAGCACGCGTGTCACGCTCGCGGCAATTGATCAATGCTGAATTGCGGCGCATTGCTAATTCACTGCACGCAGACCTTGGTGTCGAAAGAAGACGCGTAGCAGCGCTTGGCAAACGTTTGAAGAGATCACGCGGTGTCACAGATGTTACCAACACAGCCCGGGTTGAATTGGCTGCTCTTGAACGTGAAGCCAATGCCAGCCGAGCGGTTTACGAACGTGTTTTGACAAAAGCACGCGAATCCAATGCTCAGGAAAAAATTAATCTGATTGATGCCAGGGTCATTTCCTATGCCAGTACGCCGTTGTGGGCCAGCTGGCCGAAAAAGAAGATCATTTTGCCTCTGGCATTGATGCTTGGTCTTGGTCTTGGCCTGGGAGGCGCGCTGGTCAATGATTATCGCCAGGACCGCTTTACCAATGGTCTTGAAGTTGAACGGGTGCTGGGATTGCCAATAATCGGATCGATCCCAAATTTTAGACAAGGCGCATTTTCATCTCTAAGGTCAATGTTCAACCGTCAAACCAGTCATTCCAAAGAGCAAAGCTCTTATTATCGCTTATATCTGGAGCTTGCCAAGGTTGGTTCTCCTTATGTAACGTCGGTGATGGGCCTGGTACGCAATCTTTTGAAGCTGAAAGACCCTCACGCTCTGTCTGTGGCTGACACAAACAGTATTATGCTGGTATCTTCAACCGATCATGAGGGAAGCTCGTCGGTTGCCTGGAGTGCGGCGATTTCGGCGGCCATGCAAAAGCGCAAGGTTTTGCTGATTGATGGCGATGGTGGCAATGGGGAGCTCTCAGAGACGTTGGCCCCCGACAATCAGCAGGCACTTGGCAATGTTTTGACCGGTGAGGGCAAACTTGCTGACCTCATTGTACAGGACAAGTCGCTTGGCCTGTCATTCCTGCCGCTTGTTACTGGCGGTAAAAAACGCCAGCCCATTCATTGGGGTGACTATCAGCTATTGCTCGCGCAACTGCCGCAGATCAGCAAAGATTTTGATCTGGTTGTGGTTGATGGCGGGGCTATTTTGAATTCCGGGTTGGCGCATTTGCTTGTTGATGTGGTTGATAGCGTGGCTCTCGTGGTTCGCACCGACGGCACGAGCCGACAGACCGTCAACGAAGCTTTGCGTGCTCTTGATGCCCCAGCCAGTAAAATGCGCGGCATCATTGTTTCCGCGATCGATCCCGAGAAAGTTTAATATATCTCACGGCTATTCGCGCATTTGATTTATCTCACGGCTATCCCGGCTGACGCCGGGCCTCCGATGGGGCGCGCAATGCGCGACGGCCAGTCGGCCTTGCCGATGCTTACATCGGATTTCTTTTCTTAATAATAAAATTATTTTGTGTAACCAGTGCGCTGGACATCGGGCTCGCGGAGCCAAGTGTGTGACAGCTCGTATATATGTAGAATACCGATGTACGCATCGGCAAGGCCAAGCGGCCGTCGCGCTGTAGCGCGCCCTATCGGAGGCCGCGCGTTAGCGCGAATAGCCGCGAGCCTATGAATTGGCGCGGCTCATGCATATAGTGGGACACAGTTAGTTGCAACAGGGTGTGCTTGATGAATGCTGGGACAACAATAGGCAGAGGTCCGCGCCGACACGGCGCCCCGGCAAGGCGCCCCAAGCGCTCCAAGATGCTGTATTACCTACTTTTTATCACATTGTTTTTACTGTTCGTGCTTTCCAATATGGTGCTCACGAGGTTTGGCATTCGTTATGACCTGGAAGGCGGCACGCCGCTGGAAAAAATCCATCCAGCTCATTTTCTGGCCATTGGCACATTGCTCTTGCTGTGGTTCTCTCATACACGCCCGATGGACTATATTGATACGCTGTTTACTCGTCACAAGGGGACACTGGTATTTCTGGTAACCTGGGTTCTGCTGTTGTTTCAGATCACGGCTATTCAGCACAAGCCTTTCACGCCAATCATTGATACGTTTATTTTTCCCGTCATACTGCTATTTTTGCTTGGCAGCATCTCGGAGCGCCAGCGTTTCAAGCTGGGACGGCTCATACATTTTTTGATGCTGGCCAATGCATTGCTTGGATTGTTCGAGTTTTTAACAGGATTTCGCCTGACACCTTTGGATGTTGGTGGTTTTATCATTGACGGGGACTGGCGATCATCAGCATTTCTGGGGCATCCCTTGACCAATGCGCTGATCACCGGTGGCTATCTTATCACCTTGGCGCTTGGAGGCTGGCGCGATTTGCCCTGGATCATGAAGCCTGCTTTGTTTGGCATTAACCTGCTGGCCATGAACGCCTTTGGCGGCCGTATGGCTTTGGTGACGATGCTGCTTTTTCTGGTGATCATATTTAGCTTTAAAATGATTGGCACCTTGCGCGGCGGTACCTCGGCGCGGCGAAACTGGTTGCTTGGGGTGCTGCTTGTGCCGCTCGGCATTGGCGCGTTAGTGGTCGGTTTCGAGATTGGCTTGTTTGATCAGTTTGTTGGTCGCTTTATAGATGATAAAGGCAGCGCCAGTGCGCGGATTATCATGTTTGAAGTGTTTCGTGATTTGAGTTTGCTGGATATCATGATTGGCCCTGACCCCGAACATGTTGCATCCTTGCTGCGGTCTCATGGTCTCAATTTTGGTATTGAGAGTTTTTGGGTTGCCTTCATTTTGTCCTACGGCTTTATCGTCAGTATGATCTTCTTTGTTGGCCTGTTCGCTTTCTTGTATGATGTTATCAAGGCCTCATCTTTGCCAGCAATCTGGCCAATCATTTATTTCCTGACCGTTTCCAGCACCTCGGTCAGCCTGTCCGCCAAAGGTACGGATCTGGCGTTCGTGGTTGTCATGTCACTCCTATTGTTGCAAAAGCCCAAAAAGCATTTCGTGCTGCGCCGCGCACGTTCGCGCATCATCGCAGGGGAAAAGCAATCTCTTATTGGTCATAACAGCGCGAGGGCGTCATGATTTCCAAAGCGGATTTGAAGCCCTCCACCTTGTTTGTTGATCACACCCATCTTGGTCGTCATGTGACGGGTCTCGAGCGTATTACGCAGGAGTTGTTTTCTAAAGGTTCGCTAGCGCCTCTAGAGCTGAAGCCGATCACCTCCAACTCGACCGTGGATCTGATCTTTCGGCAAAATATAGAGCTGCCAGCCAAACTCGTACGTCACCCTAACGCCATGATGCTTTGCCCAGGCTTCCCTCCTTCATATGCGTTATCGCGATTTGGCGACCGGGTCATACCCTATATCCATGATCTATTCCTGTTGACGCGAAAAGAGGATCTGAACCGGCGCGCCAAACTCTATATGGCGCCGCCCTTTCGCTATGCAGTGAAAAATCTGCCCCGTTTCATGGTCAACTCACAATATACAAGGGATGAATTGCGTCAGTTCTGTCGAGCCGATGCAGAAATTTTTCTCTATCGTCCAGCCGTACGCAATATATTTGGTCTGGATGACAAAGCACGCGAAGATGATCCAAAAAGAGTGAAAAAATCCTTGCGGCTGATTGCGCTTGGGACGGTTGAACCGCGCAAGAATCTGGGGGCGGCGGTCGATATTTTGCAAGCTCTACAAGCGCAAGGTCATAAGGGAGCGACCCTTGATATTGTCGGGCGTTTTGGTTGGGGGGATGAGATTGAAAGATTGCAAAATACCCCCGGTGTGACGCTCTATGGATATCTGCCCATTGAGAAAACCCGTGAACTAATGGCGCGGGCCGACCTGTTTATCAATACCTCGCATGATGAGGGCCTTGGATTGCCCCTTCTTGAGGCGCAATATGGCGGCTTGCCGGTGATCGCTCCGCAACAACAGGTGTTCCAGGAAGTGCTGGGGAAGAGCGGATTGCTGGTCGATCCATCGAACCCCCGCGGCGCTGCAGAGCAGATCAGCGCTTTGATCAGCGCATCGGACTGGGTCAGCAATTACAAAATGCTGGCTCGCCAAAATCTGTCCCGCTGGAACGGCGATGCTGACAATGATCGCCGTAATTTGGTTGGCGAGCTGCAGGCGCTTTTGGAGGCCCAAAGGGAAACGGCATGAAGACCCGATTACGCCAGAGTTTGGCAAGGCTCAAAAGCCGTGTGATTTCTCGCGATCTGCAAGATATATATTTGCTCAACGATCGCTTTATGAGCGATCATTTGCCAGGATCGCCTGCCACGCAGGTGAGCAAGCCCGTGCAAGCTCATGTCAATTTTCAAATTCATGACAATGCTGATGTGTTGGAGCTCATCGATCAAATCAATCCAATGGACGAGCAAGCGCGTGCTTTTGCCAGCAACCGTCTGAGCAAAGGAGACCAGGCGGTGATCGGCTACGATCACGGATTGCCGGTTTTTTATGGCTGGTTGATGTTTGGCGAGATCGAGATGACTTATGGGGTGTTCATGCAGGTACCAACAGATATTGCCTTTGGCTATAATCTTTTTACGGCAAGCTCTCATCGGCGACGCGGCCTGATGAGCGGCTTTTACAAGTTTGTACGCAACGACCTGAAATCGAGAAATATTCATACTTTGTATGTCGGTATTGCAACCCGGAATCATGCCTCGATCAAAGCTCACCTAAAGAACGGCTTTGAGAAAAATGGGTATTTTTATACGATCAAACTGCTCGGCACCAGTTTTACGCTGGCCCGCTTCGAGCATGCAAAGCGCTTCTATGTGAACTAAGATCTTTTGCACGTTCGAAAATCAATCCAATATTTATTCTCAACTTATGGTACATAAATCAGGCGTGCTGTACGTGAGCACGTGGATTTTCGTTGAAGGATGGGAGTTCTGGTTTGAAGTGCTTTTTTGAGCCTGAGCAAAAGATGTACATATCTTGGCTAACCGGTTTTACCCGTTTGGCAGCTTTTGGGGCTGTCTTGGCATTGCTGGCGAGCAGCCTTGCGGTTGCAGCTCCTCGCGGCAAACTCATCAAGCCCGGGCGTTTGATGATTGATGGATTACGAGTGAACTGCGGGCGCACGCCGGTGCTTATTTCGGAGCGTTCTCCAGACTATGGCGCGGCGCGGCGCGGGTTGATTATCCTCAATCCCCTGAAATTGCGCCGGCTGCCGCGTGATGCCAAATTGTTGATCTATTATCATGAGTGCGCCCATCAATATATTGGCGGCAGTGAGTTGGCGGCTGATTGCTGGGCGGTCCAAAAAGTACGACGCGAGGGGTTGATGGATCGGGCCGGGCTCAAAAAGGCCTGTTCCTTCATAAAAAACCTGCCCGCCAATCGGCGTCATCCCTCGGGTACCATGCGTTGCAGCCAGATGACGCGCTGCTATAATAACACCTTTAAACAAAAAGCAATCAGGCAACCGGAATATCGCGCTCGAGTGGGGGGGGCAAACCGTGGTTTTTCGAGGTCAGTGCGGCCTAAATAGCAAAATGTGGCGCAGAGAATTTCCGCTTGTTATGCCTGCCATATCAGTTCTATAGTTTGCCTTGAAACAACTTCAAAGCCTTATGGGGACCAACCATGGCAAAATATCGTACGCGCGCTGAACGCCCGCTTTCTCCTCACTTGCAGATATATCGCCTCACCATGACGATGATGATGTCGATTGCCCACAGAATTTCAGGGGCAATGCTCTATTTCGGCACATTTCTACTGGCCTGGTGGTTGATCGCAGCCGCGTCTAACGAAAACTATTTCAATCACGTCAATGGGCTTTTCAGCTCCAATATCGGGCGTTTTATTTTGCTTGGCTATACCTGGGCGCTGATCCATCACATGCTTGGCGGTATGCGCCATCTTTTGTGGGATACGGGTAGCGGCTTTGGCAAGAAATCTCTTGAATTTCTGGCCTATGGAACCTTTTTCGGCTCCATTGGCCTGACCGTCCTTGTTTGGTTTGTTGGCTATTGGGCGAGAGGCTAGGGCTTGTAGCCAATATTGATTTTTTAATGTTTCGTGTTGAATGAAGAAGTGAAGCCCAAGAGCTGCCAAACAGTGAACGAGATCGAACAGACGTCGAAGTGAAAAAGAAAAACCGAGCGTCGCGAGGCAAGGGCCGACTGGCCGCCGCGCTCTTTTGACGGTCTACCGCTTTGCTGTTTGAGACTAGTGCGCGCCAAAACAATGAACGAGACTGAATAGACGTCGCAGTAAAAAAGAATGACCGACCACCGGGAGAACGATATATGAGCATGCAAACACCGCTAGGGCGGGTGAGGGGATTGGGTCCGGCGCGTTCGGGGACGTCTCATTTCTGGTGGCAGCGTCTGACGGCTGTGGCCAATATTTTCCTGACACTGTTCCTGCTTTTTTCCATAGTTTTTCATGTGGGGGATGATTACGCGTCGGTGACGGCCTATCTTGGATCGCCGTTTGTGAGCATAGGGCTCATGCTGTTTATTCTGTCGGTGGTTTTTCACATGTATCTTGGTTTCAAGGTGATTGTTGAAGATTATGTGCAGCATGAGGGATGGAAAATCCTGTTTCTCATGGGTAACACGTTCTTTTGCATCGCGATTGGCTTTGCTTGCCTGTTTGCGGTATTGAAATTGAGTTTTGGGAATTAGAGCACAATCTGAAAAGTGGGAACCGGTTTTCGGATAAATTGTGCGGTAGAAATGAGAGCACAATCTGAAAAGTGGGAACCGGTTTTCGGATAAATTGTGCGGTAGAAATGAGAGAGAAATACATGTCGGCGACTTATACGAAGTTTGGCGAAATTATCATCAAGGATTTTCTGGGCGCGCCAGAAGAGGCTGAAATAAAAGCCATTGAAGAACTGGTGCAAACGACGCTTCCTGCGAGCTTCAAGGCTTTTTTACAGGTCGCCAATGGTGGCAATCTGGATGGCTATTATGTGGACATCGCTCATCCCGATATGCCGATACCGCGTAGTTTCTCGCTGCTTTATGGCACCAGGCCCCGATTGGATGGCAGCAAATTCGGGATCTTTGACCATGAGATCGAGCAGTCACGAGAAGCCGCGCAATTGCCGCCGCAGGTACTGCCTATCGCGCGCGATAATTCAGGCTGCGAACTCTATCTTGATCTCACCGATTATGCGGTCAGCGGCGAGGACCGGGTGGTGGCGTTTATTCACGGCATTCCCGATATGGATAATCAGCCCGAAGCCAATGCCTGGGTGACCATTGCCTTGAGCTTTGAAGATTTCATCAAACAGTTGCAGCCCGACGAGGAATATTATCTCGAAGTGCTGGAGGAAGCTGGCAAAAAACCTGATTTGGAACGCCAGATCCAGACGGTCGATTTCCTCGATCTGGCGCTCCCCAATTGGCGCGAAAATGCGGATTTTTCTGCCTTCAAGGAGCTGCAAGGCACAGCAAGGCATTGAGCGGGCACTGATATGACAACCCAATAATATTGCAAAGCGCACCCAAACAATAGAAGGCGAACATCGTGGCTGAACAAAACAACAAGAATGGTGACAAATCTCACGCTAGCCCTGGCGTTTATAATTTCGTTGATCATGATTTTGATGTGCTGGTGGTGGGAGCTGGCGGCGCTGGATTGCGCGCCACGCTTGGCGCCTCTGAAGCGGGGCTTCGCACCGGTTGCATTACCAAAGTTTTTCCAACGCGTAGTCACACGGTTGCTGCACAAGGCGGCGTTGCCGCCTCATTGGGCAATATGGGCCCTGATGACTGGCGCTGGCATATGTATGATACGGTCAAGGGCTCCGACTGGCTTGGCGATCAGGACAGTATTGAATATTTGTGCCGCGAAGCACCCGCCGCCGTTTATGAGCTGGAGCATTATGGCGTGCCGTTTTCGCGCAATGATGAGGGCAAGATATATCAACGCCCATTTGGTGGTATGACGACAGAGTATGGCGAGGGGCCGCCCGCCATGCGTACCTGCGCCGCTGCTGATCGTACCGGCCATGCCATCCTGCATACGCTTTATGGTCAGGCGATCCGCCATTCAGCCGAATTTTTTATTGAATATTTCGCCATTGATCTCATCATGGACGACGACGGGGCTTGTCGCGGGGTCATTGCGCTTTGTCTGGAAGATGGGTCTTTGCATCGTTTTCGCGCTCATCGCACCATCCTTGCGACGGGAGGTTATGGCCGTACCTATTTCTCGGCAACTTCGGCTCATACCTGCACGGGTGACGGGAATGCCATGGTGCTGCGGGCCGGTTTGCCGCTTCAGGATATGGAGTTTGTACAGTTTCATCCAACCGGCGTTTATGGAGCTGGCGTGTTGATCACCGAGGGCGCGCGCGGTGAGGGCGGCTATTTGACCAACTCTGAGGGCGAGCGCTTTATGGAGCGTTATGCGCCAAGCGCCAAGGACCTGGCATCTCGTGATGTGGTGTCGCGGGCCATGACCATCGAGATCCGCGAAGGCCGCGGTATTGGCCCCAACAAGGATCATATCTTTTTGCATCTTGATCATCTTGATCCAGATATTCTGGCCGAGCGCTTGCCGGGCATTACCGAGTCGGCGTCGATTTTTGCAGGTGTCGATCTGACACGGGATCCCATTCCCGTGCTGCCCACCTGCCACTATAATATGGGCGGTATTCCAACCAATTTTCATGGCGAAGTGATCTCGGCAAAAGATGGGGACCCAGATACGATTGTACCGGGGCTGATGGCCATTGGCGAAGCCGCGTGCGTTTCCGTGCACGGGGCCAATCGTCTTGGTTCAAATTCGCTGATTGATCTGGTGGTGTTTGGTCGCTCCACTGCCGAGCGCTGCGTTGAGCAATTGGAGCCAAATGGTAAGCATGCTGATTTGCCAAAAGATGCCGGGGCTTTTGCGCTGGCGCGTCTGGATCGTTTGCGCAACGCCGATGGCAATACACCAACCGCCGAGTTGCGCCTTAAAATGCAGAAAATCATGCAAAGCAATTGCGCCGTATTCCGCACCGGTGAAGTGTTGGCCGAAGGGGCAAAATTATTGAAAGAGGTCTGGGAAGAGGGTGCCGACATCAAGGTTACAGATCGATCCTTGATCTGGAACACCGACCTTATCGAGACCCTCGAATATGAGAACCTCATCTTGCAGGCCGTCGCCACCATGGCGGGAGCTGGAGGCCGTCTTGAAAGCCGCGGCGCTCATGCACGCGAAGACTATCCCGACCGCGATGATGAAAAATGGATGGTGCATTCCCTACACTGGGTGGATGACGCAACGCACAGTGTGAGATCCGGCTCGCGTCCCGTCCACACTTACACGATGACCGACGAGGTCGAATATATCAAACCCAAAGTGCGGGTCTATTAGGGGCTTTTGGATGCAGGTCGAAGGCGCAGGGTCCGTAGGGCATTGCGTGCACCAAGGTCATTGATGTGATCATCGTCCTTGTAAGCGAGTTTACCTTCGAGCAGGGGGGAACAGACGCTTTGGTTGCAAAAAACATCGCTGGTATTAACATAACGGATCATCGGGCTCGTTGCGGATATGTTTTGGAATAGCTGCTCTGCAAAGGCATGTCGTTTCCGCACATCGTTGAGTTTTATTTTGCATATATCGTTTGATGCCGTGGTGAGGATACTCATTTTGATGCAACGGGGTGGATCGAAATCAAACTCTGGAACCTGTCCTAATATAACAACCCGTTTACCCGCTGCAACCAGTTGAGCAGCTGTTTCTTGTAATCCATTGGCAAAGTTTTTCTGGCTCTGTTCGACAGAGACAAATGCCCATTTGGCGCGTGTCAGATAAGCACGTCGACCGCCTTCGTTGGCAAACCTGCGGGTTTGCGCATAATAGTCCCAACGCGCTGCGAGAATAACGGTGATTATATTTTTGTCCTGAAGAACGGCTGTCAGGGTTTTATTGTTTTTGCCAAAACATCCCTTGGGGATTGAGAGTGAATGGCGTTTCAAAAATAATTCTGGGATCGGTGGACAGCCCGAAAAAACATACTGCTCGAATTCATATTTGGCGTCGAGAGCCTGTGTGCGTACCTCTTGTCCAAAGTGCCGGGCATGTGAATCGCCCCACAAGACCAGTTTTGGAGCAGTAGCATTTCCTGTCTTACTGGCGGTGGTGGCGTTAATATGGGCGATCTGGGGTTCTAAATTGGCAAGGGCATTTAGTGTGGTTTGCGTATAGCGGGTAGGCAAGCCTTTGGTGTTGATGGCAATTGCACAAATGAGAAGGGTCAGGCTTAAGCCAACGATGGCAGGAATAGTCAGTACAGGCGAAAAGGGTTGTTTTTTGCCGAGATCGCGAAACGGAACCTCGACACTACGATAGAGTAAAAAGGCGAGGGGCAGGCAGGCAAACAGGGCAAGAGCGCGTACCAGCAATGATGGTTCCGGGTAGAGGACATAATTCAAATAAACAATGAGTGGCCAGTGAACAAGATAGAGGCTGTAGGATATTTCACCAATCCAGACCAGAGCTGGCAGGCAAAGCAGACGAAAGGTAAGAGCACTGCGCGCACCAAGATAAATCAGCACTCCAGTAGCAAGAGCTGGAATGAGTGCGCCGGGCGCTGGCAAGGTTAAGCCTTTATCGATGACAAAAAATGAAACAAGCAAGGTTGCAAGGGCAACGGTACCCCCGATTGTCGATGAGGACGAGGGGGCTCGTTCATTGTTTTGCGCGATCGTCACCGCGACCCAGCCGCCAATGGCAAATTCCCATAAACGCGTATACATCATAAAAAATGCCAGTTTATGATCACCGATTGACAAGGCCGTGCTGAGAATGAGCATTGCGGCGAAAAAGATGGTCAGTGTACTTGCTAATGTCCGGTTTTTTATCGTGCTGAAAAGCAATAGCACGAGCGGCCAAATCAGATAAAACTGGATTTCAACTGCCAGAGACCAGGTGTGCAACAGCGGCTTGAAAATGCCGGACAAATCGAAATAGCCAGACTCTTTGAAAAAGAAAAAGTTTGAGGCAAATACGGATGAGAATCCGGCAGACCGACCGAGTCGGGCGAGATCATCCGGCAGCAAGAAGAACCAGCCAGCGGCAAGCGTCAATATGATGACAACGATATAGGCGGGAAAAATTCTCCAAAATCGTTTGGCATAAAAAGCCAGTAGATTAGCGGTCGGGTGACCATTTGTGTTTCTTAGTAAAATGCTGGTGATCAAGAAACCCGATATGACGAAGAAAATATCAACGCCAAGAAATCCACCATCAATCCCGCCAAAACCGAAATGAAAGAGTAAAACAGCAATGATTGCGACGCCACGGAGGCCTTGAATATCATTGCGAAACGGCCTTTTTACAAGGTCGGGCTGCTTATCGATCATATAAATGCACTGCTCTAAATAATCCTAGTATCAAATTGATGCTATTTTGAGCGCAGTTTGGGAATGACGCGGGGGTGTGTCAAGGAAGATAATTTGTTGAGCTGGAAATAGTTGACCCACCCCTCGCCTGGATGGGAAAGGGGTGGGTGGAGTGTTGGCGATAAATCGTCCAGATTGCTATTTGCTCATTGCACTTTCGAACTGGCCGGTGAACTGGCCGTAGCCTTTGGCTTTGAGCTCGACGGCTGGAATAAATTTCAGGGACGCCGAGTTGATGCAATAGCGCAGACCGGTGGGCTTTGGACCATCATTGAACACATGCCCAAGATGGCTGTCACCCTTGATCGAGCGGATTTCTGTTCGCTTGATGAAAAACTTGCGATCAGATTTTTCGCTGACGCCATCCTTGACGATGGGGCGTGTGAAGCTCGGCCAGCCGGTGCCGGATTTGAACTTGTCCTTAGACGAAAACAATGGTTCACCGCTGACGATATCGACATAGATGCCAGCCTTTTTATTGTCCCAATACTCATTTTTGAACGGGGTTTCCGTGCCTTCGTGCTGCGTTACCTTGTATTGCAACGGCGTCAGCTGCTTTTTCAACTCAGCATCTGTTGGTTTTTTGAATGCCTTTTGCTTGTCTGTCATTTGACCGACCTTCATCACCATATTGCTTTTGTTCGAGCGGTAGAGCGAATAATCGAGTTTCGCATCTTTGCCCCAGATTCTTTTGACAAAAGGACCGCGACCAGAACCATTGGTGTATAGCTTGTAATGGATCGGGTTTTTGCGCGCATAATCTTGATGATAATCTTCTGCCTTGTAGAAATTTGTGTAGGCTTCAACGGGGATCACAACTGGTTTGGAAAATCGTGCCGATTTGTCCAGGGCCGCGATTGATGCCTCTGCAACCTTCTTCTGCTCGTCATTGTGATAGAAGATCGCCGGGCGATAGGGAGAGCCACGGTCGGCAAATTGTCCACCCAGGTCGGTTGGATCCATATAGCGCCATAGGGTCTGTAACAGGCCTTCATAGCTGATGGTTTCCGCGTCGTAATAAACTTGCACGGCTTCGGTGTGACCGGTATTGCCACCACCAACCTGTCTGTAGGTTGGGTTTTTGGTCTGGCCACCAGCATAGCCCGAAATGGCGCTGGTGATGCCTGGCTTGCCTTCAAACGCATATTCCACACACCAGAAACAGCCACCGGCAAAGGTTGCTACTGACAATTTTTTGGTTTTGCCCATATCTTTGAGCTCGACCTTGTCACCGCTCACCACTTTGGCTTTTTGGTAAGCGACATCGTTTTTATCAAATGTGGCGGACAGTTTTGGGAATTGCCAGAAACCCAATCCACCGACCGCAATTGCAGCGGCCAATAATCCAAATTTATTCATGTCTTTCTCCGTGTGTTCATGGTGAGAGCCGTTTTCATCTGAACCAAATATAGGCGTTAAGTCTGGCTCGTGCATCACGCAATTATAACAAAAGCCTAACTTCTTCGCGCGAAGAAGGCCAATCAGCCAAGGGTGATCGGAACAGCCAAGGTAAATTTAGTGCCCTGGCCTTCGTTGCTGGTGACGCGAATATCGCCATGCAGTAGCTCCATGATGCGCTTGGCGATGGCCAGTCCAAGGCCTGCATGGTTGGGATTGGCGGAGCCACTTTCACCTTGAAAAAACGGTTCAAAAACATGCGGCAGATCTTTTAGAGGAATGCCTTTGCCACTATCTGAAATGGTGATCTGTAATGTTTGGCCAAGCGGCGCGAGGGAGACTTTGATATGTCCACCTGCGCGGGTATGGACGAGGGCGTTATCAATGAGATTGTCGAACACGCGCTCCAGCATGGCAATATCAACGCTGGCTAAAGGTAATCGGGCGGGCGTGTCGATCTGCAGATCGACACCTTGTTGCTTTGCTCGGACCGAATATTTTTGCACGACATCATGGGCCAGCTCAGAAACTGAACAAGGCTCAAGGTTGGGTGCCCGCTCGCGCGCATCAAGCCCGGCCAGCTCAAACAATTCCTCAACCATGCGCGAAATCCGCTTACCCTGGCGCAAGGCGACATCGACAAGTTCTGCGCGCTGCTCTGTTGTGAGGCTGTGTTCTTTCAGTTGCAGGCTTTCCAGATAGCCTTGAATCGACGCAAGGGGCGTGCGTAAGTCATGAGATACTTGCGCAACGAGGCGGCGGCGTAAATTGTCTTGCTCGCTCATGGCGTCCAACTGATCGCTTATACGTATGGCCATGTGATCAAAACTGGAGCCGAGCTGATCAATTTCATCAGTGCGTCCCGCTCTTTTGTCTAAAAAGGATATTTTGTCCGTAAATCCTGAACGTTCAAAATGTTCGATGCTTTGAGACAGTTTACGCAACCGCCTGGTGAGCAATCGAAAGACCATGAGCCCGGCCAGCAGACCAATGCCCAGCGAGATCGACAGCGCCAAAAGGCTACTTTGCCGAAGAAAGCTATTGCGGGCAAGGCGTTCAGCCTTGGCATATTGCTCACCGCGTAGCACCACATAGAGATAACCCTCAGGTTTTTCATGGGAGGGCACCGGGGTTACTGAAAAAGCTTTTTGACGGACATGGTCGCGCGGATCATCCCCGAGCAGGGGATAGGGTTTTTCCATCGCGAGGAAGGCGCGAATGGGTTGCAGCGATATTTTCTTGCGTTTGATTTTCTTTGGATCAGCTGAATAAGAAATGATTTCGCCGCTCAGATTTAACAGGTAAATCTCGATGCTTGGATTGATCGTCATATAGGCGGCAAAGGTTTTCTTGAGCGCCGCTTCATTGATGGCGCCCTCTTTAACGAGATTACGATCGGCCACCAGAGCCTGGGCAAGGTTTTGATTGAGCCGCTGGTCGATTTGTTGCAAATGCTGGTTGAGAGCATAATTGCTGATGAACCCGTAAAGCAGGCCAATGGCGGTGAGCAACAGTACCAGCCAGAGCGATAGTTTTGCATAAAGTGTTTTCAGCATGCTAGGGCCTGTTGTGTATCAGAGTATAGCGGTGGCGGGAGTGATTTTTTGCGCTGGGTGTGATGCAAAAACGCAGGACTAGCCGCGCTAATTCCAGGCTTTTGCAT
>JAJRQA010000127.1 GCA_024280475.1 Alphaproteobacteria bacterium | reverse complement strand
ATTGCACAAGTGATCGAGATGGTAAGGATATATCGCAGCACATTTGCGGCGATTAAGTGCAGTTTAGGAAATGCGTTGCGTCGTAGAATTGTTAGCAGTTTGAGCAGTAGCGAGTATCGCGTGGATAACGACCCAGCCCGTCAATATCTGGTATGACGGGCTGGATGTTTTTTCCCTAACTCAAATTTTCGCAAAAGCGTTTGATGCGGGCGCAGGCCTCTGTCAGCGCTTCGGTCGAAGTGGCATAAGAGACGCGAAAATGCGGGGAGGTACCAAAGGCTTCACCGGGTACGGTCGCAACGCCTTCTTCTTCGAGCAGGGCGGTGACGAAATCCCCATCGCTTTGAAGCTTTGTGCCAGCCTTGGTGGTCTTGCCCATACAGCCCTTGACGCTTGGATAGACGTAAAAGGCGCCCTCCGGGGTCAGACAGTTGATACCTTCGCACTCATTCAGCAAGCCAACAACCATATTGCGGCGTTGCTTGAAGACGTCCGAGCGTTCCTGCAAAAAATCCTGTGGACCATTGAGGGCCTCAACCGCCGCCCACTGACTGATGGAGCTGGGGTTAGAGGTTGATTGGCTCTGGATTTTGCGCATGGCATTGATCAATTCAACGGGGCCAGCCGCATAACCGATACGCCAGCCGGTCATGGCATAGGCTTTGGAAACGCCGTTGCAGGTGAGCACCCGGTCTTTCAGTTTTGGTTCCACTTGCGCAGGCGTGACGAATTTGAAATCGTCATAGACCAGATGCTCATACATATCATCGGTCATCACCCAGACTTGGGGAAAATCGAGCAGTACATCGGTGAGCGCATTCAATTCATCATGAGTATAGCCGCCCCCGGTTGGATTGGACGGCGAGTTAAAGATCAGCCATTTGGTCTTGTCGGTGATCGCCGCTCGCAGGGCCTCTGGCTTGAGCTTGAAATTATCCTCTTGCGTGGTGTCGATGGCGACGGGTTCGCCGCCAGCCAGCAGCACCATGTCGGGATAGCTCACCCAATAAGGGGCGGGGATCAATACTTCATCGCCGGGGTTCAATGTGGCAACGAGGGCGTTATAAAGGATCTGCTTGCCGCCGGTGCCAACGGAGACTTCCCTTGGTTCATATTCAAGATCGTTTTCGCGTTTGAATTTGTCGCAGATCGCCTGCTTCAGCTCGGGCATGCCGTCAGCAGCTGTGTATTTCGTTTCGCCACGTTTGATGGCCTCGATGGCCGCGTTCTTGATATTGTCCGGGGTATCGAAATCAGGTTCGCCAGCGCCAAGGCCGATGACATCGCGGCCAGCGGCTTTCAGCTCACGCGCCTTGGTGGAAACGGCAATAGTGGCGGATGGTTTCACACGCGAAAGACTGTCGGCGATAAAGCCCATGATGGTTCTCCTGGAAAATGTTAGATGCTGGAAACTTGTTTATGACTTCACGCAAATTGGAGCAAGGGAAAAGCGCACGGGGCAGAGAAAAAGGACTGGTCTTTTTCATACCTTATTCCCCCAAAACAGGTTCCCAAAGGACGGGCGCTCAAATTGCAAAGCGGTAGGTTAAGCAAAAAACTCCTTTGGCGGGGTCGCCCAAAGAACACAAAGAGCGGCAGCGCCCTTCATTCGGCGCGCTCTTGACTTACTCAGCCTTTTTGCCGTGTTTTTTCCCGCTCTGGCCATGCTTGCCGCCGAACTGTTTTCTGAGCTTGATGCAGGGGTCTTCTCGCTGTGCGCCAGGGGTCACCCAAATATAGTCGGCGGTCGCTTTGCCGCTCGGATCAAGGGGGATGAGATCAAGGGCTGTTTTAGCTTCGCTTGAGGTTTCGACAATCATCACGGTAGCACTTTTGATATGTTCGCCGCGCAGATACCAGGGGACCGCACGATCCGTGCGCACATGACCATTGCCGGCAATAAGTATAGAGCCATCCACCTTGTTGGCTTCGCGCAGGGCGCGGGCCAGATGTGCGTCGCGATAACGCTGTACTAGTGCCATGGGGCCCATCATTTTGGCGGGCATCATATCGCAATGGGAACTTACAAGTTCGATCGCCAGTGCGTTATCGAGATCTTTGCCCAGTGGAAGATCAAGTCCAAGGTCGCTCACGTCCCCTTTGGGCAATATTTTAAAGCCTTGTTTGCCGACCTTGCGGTTCATCTCTCTTGTCGTATCGCCGGCAAATATAGGCAGATTGTTCGTGATGGCGGCGTGGGCGATGGGCTGATAGTTCTCCCATTTCGGCCAGCCGCTTTTTTCCCATCCAATAGCTGGACCCATGCGCTCAGCAGTTTTGAATTTTCCGCTCATAAATAATTTCAGGACGCCTGATTGATCGGCCCTGATTTGCTCCATGACAATGGCGGGGGTGCGGTTTAATGCGGCGAGCTGCGTAATAATCCAGGCCTGCAAGAGATGATGATCTTTATTGTCGTGGATTTCGCCCAGCAATATATGACGCTCGCTTGATAGACGATCAACGAGATCGCTGGGAGTAATGTTAGCTCCATCTTTGACCGAATAGATTTTACCAACGAGTGGATGTTTGGTGTCGAGCGGTGATTGCCAGTTTTCAAACGGGGCGAGGGGCTGGGTCTCTTGCGCATCAAGGCGAGTAGTGCCGACAAGGCTCACGGTAAGGCAGAGGCCAAAAAAAGATATAAGGGCGCTGGTCGCAAATCGTCTTGCAGAGCGTTTGGTGTATCTTGGCTTGCTCATGGTCAGGAGCCTTTGTTGGTCTTTATGGTATCGCGAAAGCGTGCAAAAAGATAGTGGCTGTCTTGTGGTCCAGGAGATGCCTCTGGGTGATATTGCACGGAAAATATGGGTTTGTTTTCGACTTTAAGCCCGCAATTGCTGCCATCGAATAGCGAGATATGTGTCTGTGTTACATGCTCTGGAAGGCTATCACCATCGACCGCAAAGCCGTGGTTCATGCTGGTGATTTCTACCTTGCCGGTGGTGAAATCTTTTACCGGGTGATTGGCCCCATGGTGACCCTGGTGCATTTTTTGGGTTTTGGCACCAAGCGCAAGGGCCAGCATTTGATGGCCAAGGCATATGCCAAAGATCGGGATGCCACTGGCAATGAGGGTTTTTAACTCCGGCACCACATATTCGCCAGTTGCGGCAGGGTCTCCAGGGCCATTGGACAAAAAGATGCCGTCTGGTTTGAGATCCAATATGGATTGCGCGCTGCTATTGGCTGGGACCACGGTGATCTTGCAGCTCTGGCTGGCAAGGCAGCGCAATATGTTGCGCTTGATACCAAAATCCATCACCACGACATGGTGGTCGGCCGTTTTTTGGGTGCCAAATCCATCTGGCCATTGCCACAGGGTTTCATTCCATTCATAGGCAGAGGTGCAAGAGACTTCTTTGGCAAGGTCCATGCCTTCGAGTCCGGGCCAGTTACCGGCTTTTTGCTTGAGGTCGTCGAGATCAAAAATGCCGTCAGCATTATGGGCGATCACAGCATTTGGCATGCCGTTTTCGCGAATCATGGCGGTGAGAGCACGTGTATCAATGCCGCAAATGGCGATTATGCCCTGGGCTTTTAGCCAGTCATTGAAATGTTGCGTAGAGCGATAGTTGGACGGGTTGGAGATGTCTGCACGTAAGATGCAGCCCTTGATACCGGCACCTGCCTGTACATTGGATGTCTCCATATCCTCTTCATTAACCCCAACATTGCCGATATGGGGAAATGTGAAGGTGATGATCTGCGCACAATAAGATGGATCGGTGAGTATTTCCTGGTAACCAGTCATTGCGGTGTTGAAACACACTTCGCCCGTAGCCGAACCGATTGCTCCAAGTCCATAGCCTTCGATAACGGTGCCATCTTGTAAGATGAGGCGGGCGGTTTTTACCGGTTCTATCCAATTGGCTGGAGGCTTTTTTTGAACCATGTCATCTGCTGGCAAGCTGCCAGCATCGCTGGCGGAGGACGTTGGTGTTGTCTGTGTCATTTTTGAGTGTCTTTTTGAGGCCCATCTGTTAAGGGCTACCGGGCGATTTCAAATTGACGCGAGACTAGTTAAAACACGGCGAGTGGTCAATGGCTGGATGGGACTATTTTTTGTACAAACCATACCGCTTAAGCCGACTTCTTTTTGCGTCCTAATCGCCTGTTAACGCTTAAACGTCACTTTGTGTGACAAGTCGTCATTGGCCAAATGCAATGAGAGCGGGTATAGTACAGCCCCTTATGAACAGGCGGAGACCTTTAAATCTATGCGCGAACAAATCAATCAAGCATTGAAGCAGGCCATGAAAGACAAGAACAAGCTGCGTATTGGCACCTTGCGTCTGGTCAACGCGGCCATCACGGATCGTGATATTGCGGCACGTGGCAAAGGTGAAGCTGGCGTCAGTGATGATGAAATTATCGAAATTCTTTCTCGCATGATCAAGCAAAGACGCGATTCAATCATCGCCTTCAATGATGGCGGACGTCCCGAATTGGCGGTGCAGGAACAAGAAGAAATCGAGATCGTCACCGAGTTTTTGCCCCCACAGCTTGACGAAGATGAAATCCGCGATATCTGCGCGAGCGTCATCGAAGAAATCAGTGCGCAGGGTCTGAAAGATATGGGGCGCACAATGGGAGAACTGAAAAAGCGCTATGCTGGCCAAATGGACTTTGGCAAAGCCTCTCGTTTCGTCAAGGAAGCCCTTGGCTAGGGGCTTGCCTCAAGTGAGGGCGGATCCTAGTTATCAAGAGCCTGTCCACGGGTAAAAACCTGGGCTGCCCAAAGATGCGAATCACCCTATAATCCATTCACAAAACTGATTCGGTTTGGCAGAAGATCTCTCCTGGAGAGCTGCCAGCTTTTCGCGGGGTTCGCAGATGCGCTTTTCACCAACACTACTTGACGAGATCCGCGCCCGTCTGCCGGTGTCTCAAGTGGTGTCGCGTCATGTGCGTCTGAAACGTACGGGGCGCGAATATACGGGCCTCTCACCGTTCAAGCAGGAAAAAACACCGTCTTTTACAGTCAATGATGACAAAGGCTTTTACCATTGCTTTGCCACTGGTGAACATGGTGATATCTTTACTTTTTTGATCAAGGTGGAAGGTATCAGTTTTCCTGAAAGTGTTGAAAAGCTGGCCGCTGAAGCGGGGGTTGACCTGCCTAAAGATACGCCAGAAATGCAGCGTAATGCCGACAAGCGTTTACGGTTGCGTGAGGTCACGGAAGCCAGTTGCCGATTTTTCGAGCAAGAACTAAAAGGGCCCAGAGGCTCTGGCGCAGACGAATATTTGAGCAAACGCGGACTTGATGATCGAGCCCGCACCCAATTTCGCATTGGTTATGCGCCCAATGGGCGCGACTTTCTCAAGAACCATTTGGCTAATCTTGGCTTTACTCTTGAAGAGATCGTCACCTCGGGGATGTGTATCGGTGGGCGCGATATCGCGGTGCCCTATGATCGGTTTCGCGATCGTTTGATGTTTCCTATCGAAGATTTGAAAGGCAAGGTCATTGCCTTTGGCGGCCGAGCGCTTAGTTCGCAGCAAAAGGCCAAATATCTCAATTCTCCCGAAACGCCCTTATTTCATAAGGGGCGCTTGCTTTACAATATCGCCAAGGCCAGACAGAGCGCCTATGACCGTGAGGCAGTGATCGCGGTAGAAGGCTATATGGACACCATTGCGTGCGCACAGGCCGGGTTCGGAAATGTAGTGGCGCCGCTGGGCACCGCTTTGACGCCGGAGCAGTTGCAATTGATGTGGCGTCTGGCGAAAGAGCCGATCCTTTGTTTCGATGGCGATGAAGCTGGCAAAAAAGCAGCTTGGCGGGCCATTGATACCGTGTTGCCGGAGCTGCATCCCGGCTTTTCTTTGCGATTTGCCTTCCTGCCAGACGGGCAGGATCCCGATGATCTCATCAAAAGCGCGGGCAAACAGGCCTTTGGAGAGGTCATCAAGGAGGCCAGCCCGCTGGTTGATGTGCTATGGCAGCGAGAATTGAAACTCGCACCAACTGATACGCCAGAGCGCCGCGCCGCCTTTGAAGCAAGGTTGCACGAACAAATCGCCCGTATCAATAATCCAGCTGTCAAAACCCATTATGACAAGGAGGTGCGTCAGCGCCTGTGGGAGCTATGGCGTGAGCGTGGCACCAGCAAGAGCGCGGCGGGTAGCTCCCAGCGATCCACTCCCAATGGCTCCTATAAAGCCTGGCGCAAAGATCGCTCCAGACCATCAGAACTGGTGGAGCGTTTCCAGCATCAAATGGCCTCTTCGATGGAGACCTGGCGCAAGGGCGCGATGGCGGCTGGGGCCAAAGAACAGATTTTACCGCGCGAGGCTTTGGTACTTGAAGCTTTGATCAATCATCCCTGGCTGCTTGAGGACTATAGTGAGGAGATTTCCGAGCTGACCTTTGTTCAAGGCGAATTATCAGCCCTAAGGGACGCGATTTTGCAGGTGCAGATCGCTTTAAGTGGTCAAAATGGACTTGACAGGGAGGCGTTCCGTGTCCATCTGAAAGAGATTGGATTTGGCGACGCCCTTGAAAGAGTGGGCGCCGCCCATATTGGCATTGACAGATGGGTCAGGGCGTTGGACCAGTCTCGAACGCTGATCGAGGAGAGCTGGCACCAGATGCTTGAGCTGTATCGGCGTCAAATGGCGCTTTCTATACGGCTGGATGGCGCAAAACAGGCGTTTGACGAAGATGGTAGTGAAGAGAATCTCGGTAAAGTAGAAGATCTCAATGCGCGCTATCTGGACAATGAGAACATGTTTGGAAGGTCGGGTGAGGTGAGTGGTGCTGAGAATTTTGATGCATTTCTTGCTGCACAGTTGGAAGCTCGCGGTTTGAAATAATGGGTTCATCGCGCACACGGGCATTTTTTAGCTCTGTGCAGCAAATTAGACACAAGTGACCCTTGTCCTTCAATCTGGCTACAAAAGGCCAGATATAGGGGACTTGCAGGGGACAAGAGGGGCGCGTTCCATAGACGCGACTGGAGCAAGGAACCATATGGCAACGAGAACAGTCAAAGCTAAAGCGAAAACGAAAGCAAAAGCAAAACCTCGGAAGACGAAAAAGTCTGAAGAAGTTCAGGATGAACCGCTTCTGGACATGAGCGACAAAGCTGTCAAAGGCATGATCAAAAAGGCCAAAAAGGCCGGCTATGTGACTTATGAGGAACTCAACGAAGTTCTTCCATCGAGCGAAGTTTCTTCCGAGAAAATCGAAGACACAATGACCATGCTGTCCGAGATGGGCATCAATGTCGTTGAAGCAGAGGACGCTGAAGAAGTGGCTGTGACCAAGAAGACAAAGACCGGCAAGAGCCTCGCCCCTACCGTTAAAAAGAAAACTGCCGTTGCCAAAACCGGCACAAGAGCTGGTGCTGGTGAGCGCACCGATGATCCTGTGCGCATGTATTTGCGCGAAATGGGCACGGTTGAGCTTTTGTCGCGTGAGGGCGAAATTGCTATTGCCAAGCGTATCGAAGCTGGACGTGAAGCAATGATCGCTGGTTTGTGTGAAAGCCCACTGACCTTCCAGGCCATTATTATCTGGCGCGATGACCTCAATGAAGGCACGCGCTTGCTGCGCGATATCATTGATCTTGAAGCCACATATGCGGGACCGGATGCCAAGCAGGAAGATAAAACCCTGCAGACCAATGACGACGAAAAAGCCAAAGAAGAAGAGGGCGACGAAAAAGATGGCGAAGACGCCAAAACAGAAGGCAAGTCCGAGGATGGTGAAGATACCAAATCGGAAGATGGTGAAAGCAGCGACGACGATGATGACGACGACGACGAATTCGAAAACAGCATCTCGTTGACCGCAATGGAAGCTGAGCTCAAACCGGTTGTTTTAGAGTCCTTTGATCGGATTGCCGATGAGTACAAGAAATTGCGCGATTTGCAGGACAAACTGGTCGCCAAGAAAATGAAAGGTGCCACTCTTTCAGCGCCGCTAAAGAAAAAATACAAGATGTTTCAGACCAATATCATCAAGGAAGTGAAAAGCCTTGAGTTGAATAATGGCAGCATCGAAACACTGGTCGAACAACTTTATTCCATCAACAAGCATCTCATTGGCTTTGAAGGACGTTTGATGCGCCTGGCCGATAGTTATGGTATTCCGCGCAAGGATTTTCTTGAGGAATATTATGGCCATGAGATCGATACGGGCTGGTGTGATCGGGTTGGCAAGCTGGAAGTCAAGGGCTGGGCCGAATTCATCAAGGAGGACAGAAACCGGGTCGAACTGATCCGTGCTGATATCCATGAACTGGCGACTGATACGGGGCTTGTCATCAAGGAATTTCGGCGCATCGTCAAGCATGTGCGCAAGGGTGAAAAAGAAGCGGCTATTGCCAAAAAGGAAATGGTTGAGGCCAATCTGCGTCTGGTGATCTCGATTGCCAAAAAATATACCAATCGCGGCCTGCAATTCCTTGATCTCATTCAAGAGGGCAATATCGGTCTGATGAAGGCTGTCGACAAATTCGAATATCGTCGTGGTTACAAGTTCTCGACTTACGCAACCTGGTGGATCCGCCAGGCCATTACCCGCTCGATTGCCGATCAGGCGCGCACCATCCGTATTCCTGTGCACATGATTGAGACCATCAACAAGATCGTGCGCACCTCTCGCCAGATGCTACATGAAATCGGCCGTGAACCAACACCTGAAGAGCTGTCGCAAAAACTCAATATGCCGCTTGAAAAAGTGCGCAAGGTGATGAAGATCGCCAAAGAGCCTATTTCTCTGGAAACGCCGATTGGCGATGAAGAAGATAGCCAGCTTGGCGATTTTATCGAAGACAAAAACGCCGTTCTACCCATTGATGCCGCCATTCAGAGCAATCTGCGTGAGACAACTACTCGTGTGCTGGCTTCGCTGACGGCTCGTGAAGAGCGAGTGTTGCGCATGCGCTTTGGCATTGGTATGAATACGGATCATACACTGGAAGAGGTCGGGCAGCAGTTTTCTGTGACCCGCGAACGCATCCGACAAATTGAAGCCAAGGCCCTGCGCAAACTAAAACATCCTTCGCGCTCGCGCAAATTGCGCAGCTTCCTGGATAATTAGAGGGTTGGTGAAAGTGTCAGAGCGTTGGCGTGGGCTCTAGTCTTGCTTCTGTGTTGTGCGTGGGGACAACGACAATGATCACTTGAGAGTAAATGAAAAGCAAGGACTGCAGTGTGAAGAATAAATTGGTGCAGTTTGCATTTTATGCAATGGCCTCGTTTTTGGTTTTGGCAGTCTTGTTGATCAATGAGGCCATTCTTCGATATGTATTAGGTATGAGCGCCCTCAATATTGATATTCGCCATCTCTATCCTTATATTCTCTTGCCCATGGGACTTTTGCTCATTGATTCTAGGCGGGCTCTGCTTTGGGTGTTGGTTGCGATCACGGCGTTGCAGTTGATCTGGTTTGGAACTTATCGCTATTTTGGTAGCGTTTTGGGGCCAGACCTTATCTTGCTGGGACGCGAGCAAATGTTCGAAATCGGCATTGCAGCAACCGGTGAGTGGCAGATTTTTGTGCTACCGGTCATATTGGTGATCGTCCTGAATATCGTCTTTGCGACTTTTGTTCACTATGTCAAAGGTGATCGTTTTGACCCCCTGACGAGGCTGGGGGTGTTTTTGGTGCTGCTGCCATTTATTATCATCTCTGTGCGAAGCTTTGTTCATTCCAGGCCCTTTGTGCTCAACCCTTCTCCTTATATGCCCTCGCACACAGGGGTCGTGCAGGCCGTTTCCTTAGCTATTCGAAGCGGGCTCGCGGATAGTCAGTTTAGCGACCGCGGGGCTCCAAAACTGGTGATTGGCGCAAGCCTTGAAGGGCTGCCTGATGAACCAATAACGGTTGCCGTTATCATGGGAGAAAGTGTCTCGCCGATGGAGCTTGGCATATTTGGAGCCGACAAAGCTACAACACCTTTGATGACGAAGCGTTTTTCAAGCGAGAACGGGTTGCGCTACATCCCCAAGGTGGGGCTGGCGGCAGGAACCGCGACGCTTGCCAGTGTACCTTTGTTCATCCGCATGTCGTTCAATCCTGTGGCCGCTTTTCGCCGCTCATCCACGATATTTGAAATGGCGCGTAAACAGAAATTTTCTGTCGGATATTATTCCGCTCAAAATATCAAGCCCTTGCAAATCGCTGGCGGATTGAAATTTATCGACAAGATTGAAACAAAGGAAGACTGGGAGCCAGCTTATGCAGCCAAGCGCGATGCGGTCATCCTCGATCAGATGGAAAAGGCGCCGATTGGTGGAAACAAGCGGTTCTATTTCATTCATCAGCGCACCAACCACGGACCCTATGTCTGCGATATTAAGGGGCCACTTACCGATCGCGCTGATGTCAGGGGAACTAAAACTTCTCGGCAAAAAAAGGCCAAGCAAGCGGCCTCCGACCTGGCTCGCCTGAAAAGATATCGCCGGGGGCTCTTGTGCTATGATAAAAGTCTTGATGAACTCCTCTCCCGGTTGGAAAAACATCGTGGTGCTCTCTATATTTTTATCACCGCCGATCATAATGAGCTGATGGGGGAAAAAGGCATGTGGGGCCATTCCAATCTTGTTCTGCAAGGCGCTCTTGTTCCTATGATCCT
>JAJRQA010000126.1 GCA_024280475.1 Alphaproteobacteria bacterium | reverse complement strand
ATAGATTTGAATAATTATGAGGTGGGTTACGATATTCCTGCCAAGCCCGGCATGGATGAGAGCGATATTCAAACACCTTGCCTGATCCTTGATCTGGATGCGCTGGAGCGTAACGTCAAAAAGATGGGTGATCTGGCAAAAGAGATGGGGGTTAGGCATCGGGCTCACGGCAAGATGCACAAATCGGTTGATGTCGCCAAGCTGCAAGAAACCATGGGGGCCTCAGTCGGCGTGTGCTGCCAAAAAGTGTCAGAAGCAGAAACATTTGTGCGTGGTGGTATCAAAGATGTGATGGTCTCCAATCAGGTGCGTGACCCTGCCAAGATTGACCGCCTGGCAAGAATGCCAAAACTTGGCGCGCGTATTCTGGTTTGTGTTGATGATCCTGAAAATGTCGCCGACCTTTCTGCTGCCGCCATGAAACACGGGACGCAGCTCGAATGTCTGGTGGAAATAGATTGCGGTGCGGGCCGGTGTGGGGTCAGCTCTTCGCAAGAAGTGGTGAATATCGCCAAGCTGATTGATAGCGCCGATGGTTTAAAATTCGCTGGTATCCAGGCCTATCAGGGCGCCATGCAGCATATGGATCTCTATTCTGACCGCAAAGACAAAATCGATATTGCCATTGATATGGTCGAAAACGCCATGACAGCGCTGAAATCACAGGGTCTTGAATGTGATATTGTCGGCGGCGGCGGCACGGGCTCTTATTATTTTGAGGGCACATCTGGCGTTTACAATGAGCTGCAATGCGGATCATACGCCTTTATGGATGCCGACTATGGCCGTATTCTTGATAAAGATGGCAAGCGCATTGACGAGGGCGAATGGGAAAACTCGCTGTTTATCCTGACCTCTGTGATGAGCCATTCGAAAACCGATCTGGCGATTGTTGATGCCGGTCTGAAGGCTCAGTCTGTCGATAGCGGTCTGCCAACGGTGTTTGGCCGTGATGACAAGGTTGAATATCTCAAATGTTCTGATGAACACGGTGTTGTCGCTGATCCAGATAGCACACTCAAAGTCAACGACAAGCTCAAGCTGGTGCCGGGTCATTGCGATCCGACCTGTAATGTTCATGACTGGTATGTCGGTGTGCGGGGCGGCAAGGTTGAAACCGTCTGGCCGGTGTCGGCGCGCGGCAGAGCTTATTAGGAGGTCGTCAATGCTGATTGTTTCTGAAGAAACCTGCAAAGAAGTCGTTGGCCGCTCTGACGCTTTTACGGCGGTGGAAGCCGTCTTCGCGGCCATGGCCAGCGGGGATGCCTATAATTTTCCTGTCATCCGCGAAGCCATCGGCCATGTCGATGCCCTTTATGGCTTCAAGGGAGGGTTTGACCGCGCAGGACTGACCCTTGGTGTCAAGGCGGGGGGCTACTGGCCGGGAAATCTGAAAAACGGTTTGATCAATCATCAATCAAGCGTTTTTCTGTTTGACCCTGACACCGGACAGCTCAGCGCACTTGTTGGCGGCAACTATCTGACCGCTGTTCGCACCGCTGCTTCAAGCGCTATTTCAATCGCTCATCTGGCGCGACCGGATGCCAAAGTGCTGGGAATGGTTGGCGCCGGACATCAAGCCGGGTTTCAGCTTAGAGCCGCTGCGGAACAGCGTGATTTTGAGAAAGTTGTCGCCTGGAATTTCCACCCCGACATGTTGCCAACGCTGGGTAAAATCGCGCAGGAAATTGGCCTGCCATTTGAAGCCGTTGAACGCGAGCAACTGGGCGCAGAGGCGGACGTTATCATCTCGATCACCTCGGCTCATGAGGCGCTGATGATGAAGGACTGGGTAAAGCCTGGCACACATCTGGCCTGCATGGGAACCGACACCAAAGGCAAGCAGGAAATGGACCTCGAATTGATTGCCGCCGCAACGCTTTTCACCGATGAGGTCGCACAATCGACGACCATTGGCGAGACCCAACATGCGATCGCTGCCGGTTTAATCGATGAGAGCGACATCACACCAATAGGTGCTGTGATTAATAAAACGCATAAAGGGCGGACATCGCCCGATGAGATCACCTTGTTCGATGGCACCGGTGTTGGACTGCAGGACCTTGCTGTTGCATCTGTGGCGGCCAGAATTGCGGAGCAACAGGGCAAGGCGCAAGTGATAGATCTCTAGATCGAATATTGGATAAGGATACCTCAAAAACTAGCAGGAAATTTATCGAATTATCGCTTTATTTCAATGTTATCCCCGCGAAGGCGGGGACCCATACTCCCTATTTTCACAAGCTGGAACGGGAGTCTGTTGATGGACCCATACGTGAAATTCGCAGGTCTGGGGTTAGGGGAACCAGACGGCTTACAGTAAAACGACAAGCTATCAGCATGGTGGAAATTCGGCGGATGGCCTCTTCTCGCGACTACACCATCCAACCATACTGCACCTCGACTGTATCCCGATCTTCGTCGGGATGACGTTGGGTGAGTTTTTCAAGCGGTCCTCCAAAAAGCGCCAGGTGGAAGTTCCTCCGGGATCACTGGAGCGATTTTGCCCGTTTGCAGACCATTTCTATATTGGGTTTGTGACTAATAAACTCATTGGCTGTGCAACCGGACTTTTTCTTGGAGGCGATTGCAGACATGGCGTCACCGTCCAGAACCAGATCAGCAGTCCAAATATACTTCAGCAGCACATCGAACCCATCCTGGATACCTTGCGTTGCATCTCTTCTGTCTTTGATCTCTTCCAGAGTGAATGCAGTTTCGTGCTCCATCGTTTTACACAGGCTTTTAATAATCTCGCCCATCTGAGATGCAACTCCTGGCATCTTCATCATTTTCAAGCTCAAACCGTTCAGGGAAACTCTCCTTGCTTTCTCAATAATTTCTATATCAGCTCCTTGATCGAGGACAATCAGGGAATGATCCACCTTCGCCTGTTTTAATTTCCCGGCCCCGATCTTATCCTCCGATTTGGGGGACTTGCGCGTTAACGAAATTCTGTAGGCCGCTTCCTTGAGATAATACCAATCTGTCAACAAGAAGCAGGTGCGGCAATTTTTGTCGGCTGAGCCGGAGATTTTCCTGACCAGCGCGCCAAGGTCAGCTTGAGCTTTCGTGAAATCCATTCTGGCCGTGTTTCTGTTTTGCTTTGCGGAATCGGCATCAGCGCCGAACTTATCCTGCGCATAAGCCCCCGTGCCCCATGGACTATTCTCGTCTTTGCCAAGACCCTTAATTATAAGACTCAATTGGGTGTTGGCAATTTTGATTTCACCATTATTGAGGATCCAGTTTTGGGCCACTTCATCAAGGGTGCATTTTTCGGAGGGGTCTTCGGGTTTGTCTGTTGGGGTCTGGACCGAACGTATCTTGCATAAATCTTTAAATTGCGGGATCCCCGAATTTACCAGTGATTCTTCATTTTTGGTCAGACAATCGCGTATTGCTCCATCCGCGGTCCTTACCTCTATCACACTTGAGGATAGCAACACTCCGGCCAGCGCGGAAAACGCGACAAATGCCAATCTTCTATTACGCAAAAACATTCTATGGGACTCCTTTTACTTTCGCATTACAGGCTCTAATACCGCCTTGGCGGACTGATATTTCATTTTAAATTATTTTGTTCACTCTAGAAGCCCCGACATCGCACGCCAAAATCATGCTCGGCCTTCAAAGGCGATTCATCATCGGGTATTTCCCTGGTCCCTTGTGCCGACAGTAATGCGCTATACCCAAAGGCAAGAGATTTGTTGGACAGATCGTATAAGGCCGCGTCGTAGTCATAGTCCTGGGTCAATTTGCGTTCGAATTCTCTTCGGGCAATATTCCAGGTGATGATGTCCTGGTAGGCGGCGTTGAGCATTTTGTAGCTGATTTTATCGAAGGCAAGGCTTTGCAACTCGGAATCGCTATCTTGCTTCAGGCTTTGAAGAAGGTCGGGATCCTTCTCCTTGCCCTTCAGTGGCGGATATATTCTGGCATATCGGCGAAGCATGATGAAGGCCTTCAGCAATCGGCATTTGCCGCACGAAATGTCTTTTTTGGGTTTGCCAGAGGTTGGTTCACCCTCAGAATAGCCGACCGAATTTATCCGAGCTACCAATTTTATTTTGTCTTGTAGAGCTGAAAGCTGTTTCTTAAGTAGTTTCGATTCACGCTCCGCGGATGAATTTTCATAAGTGATTGGTGCATCAGGGGGAGGCACTAGATACTTGAAATTGATAATCACCGAATCCACAGATTTGCTCAGTTTCGCAAGGCCAGGCGGGTAATTTTTATTCTTGTTGGAAGCGCCAGGTTTATCGTCCTGGACGGTTTTGAATCTATCGTCCTGCTGCTTAATCCATTTATCTCCAGCCAATGCCAGATTGCAGGTTCCTTCCTGGTCGGGATTCGATTCGGGCCAACAATGCTTGCCGACATAGGGTTCGTTTTTGGTTTTGACCCATGGGTTGTTACTCTTGGACTTTAAATAGTTTTCAACCGTCTTCAAATCTGGGGGGGGACTGTCATTCAGCAGGATATCTCTGTCCGCTTGTGCAAGATTTAAGGCAAATACATTGAGGCCTTCAACCGACCGTGTGCCCCAATGTCCGTCTTTGTTGACAAACACATCCGCCAGACAGCCAATCCGGATAAGCTCTTTTTGGATCTTTTGCCCAGATTTGTATCTTGAGCTGTTAAGAGCAGGTTTGCTCTGCGTTTTATCAAGATTCCAAAGGTTTTGCGCCTTTGCCGGGATGGGTTCGAGCGCAACAATCAAAACGGCAGCAAGTGCGATGGAAGACAGGAAAACTCCAACACGCGCCTTCCATAACGATCCTCGAACAAGTTTTTGAACTGGAAACATTAAAGCAATCCTGTTACTGGAATGGTTTTGTCAGGTGTTTGAGCACTGGCGAACCTATGCGAGAAGAACACGCGCTTTTGCAGGCGAAAAAAGGTCACCGTAATACAGCGCCTCATGAAGGACGAAAACCTCATGAGCAGCCCAGCACAAATAGATGTGATGGTTGTTTGGGGGGAATTGAGTTTAAGAATAAATAACTTACACACTAAAATACGCAGCACAAATAACATCTAGTTTTTACTTCCCCTCCCTACTTATAATTAAAAAAGTTAATGGGAATTAATTGCAAGTGTATTCACACGCATTGTGAAAATCAAGGTAAATGTAAGTATAATTACGCATGTCGATAAAGGTGTATTTTATATATAAATTTATTATTGCTGGTATACTTTGTCCTTTCGGGGTTGAACTTTCATACGTGATCGCCACCAAAGCGCTGCAACCATAAAAAAATCAAGATAACTGACAGCGCACCTGTCGGAAGACCGGATAACCCCAAATAAAAAAGACGCCACTCGATCAATCGCAAGTGATTTTAAATTGAGCCAGGTGTCCGGTCGAACTCTGTCTGCCCAAGTCCGCTACTGGCACAAAGCTTACGGTTTGTTGAGATGAGCAATTGGTCCGATTTGAGGGGATTTGCCAACCTCTTCCAACCCTACCGCTCCCGCAAACTAATGGCGCTGGGCACGGGCACCAGTCTGGTCGGGATGCGGGATTTTT
>JAJRQA010000125.1 GCA_024280475.1 Alphaproteobacteria bacterium | reverse complement strand
GTTAGTCGCCGCGCCTGAAGGCATGTCCGATGGCGCAAAACTCTTCACAACCATCGCCAAAAATGCTACAAAATGAGCACAAGAAAAAATGACGTTATGAACCTACGGATTCAGGTTGTATTCATGAATTAAAAATTCTTCACCTATAATAACATCGCCTGCCATGCAAAAAAGCACAGCAGGCGATGTTGTCTTCAATATTTACGCGTCAAGGCCAGACCCAAGAATAAACGACCACGACAATATCTGCTATTTGGAAGCTTTGGCCAGCAGTTCTTGACAATCCTCTACGACAAATTCATTCACCTTGTCCTTGACCGGTCCATCCAGCACACCGAAATAGCTGTTCGCCTTGGCAATCGTCCACAAACCGCCCTTGGCAAGCGCAGCACCAGTAATATCGCTGATATTCAGCTTCACACTCTCAGCCTTGCCTCCTTGCCATTTAATAACCGGAGTAACAGAGAGGTTCAGTTCATATTTTTCCTTGCCGTCCTGTTTGAACAATTCACAGGACAAAGAATGTTTCGACAATTTCAATTCATAGCCATCTTCGGTCATGGCTTTGACAAGCATTTCCCGCTTGACAGAAATATTGGTTTTGCAGCGCGCGTTTCCCCATGGCCAGCTGACTTTGCCTCGCAGGTACTTCTTTTCAATCTTGGCTTTTCGCACAGTCTTGGCGATATCGCAGGCCACGTCCGGACCATCCATTTTTTTGCTGGCAAAAATACTGCATATCGTAAATTTACATTCTTTACGGTGCGCCGTATCCGCTAGTTCCTGTGGTGTCAGCGGCGGTTCAGTAGCATCCTTTGCCATCGCCATATCTGCCGTCCCCGCGCAAAGGGACATAAAAAATAATGCTTGCAAAATGTTCTTTGTAGTGATTAAATTACTACTCATCAATATATATCCTTATTTACAATTTAGAAGATATCACGTTAACGATTGAGGCATACCAAGAGTGGTGTCAACACGTTAACATGGGTATTTCACAATTTTCCAACACCATATTAGCTGTGGCAGGAAAAATTATTCTTGTTGCTATGCTACCACGGATCGTTCATCAGCTATTCTGGTCTTGATTTATTGATACAAGTCGTTTTATCAATCAGGCATAAAGTGGAATCCCCTCTTCTTACTCATACAATGGCCACGTCAGGGCCAATTAAAGCGATCTTCATGCCCCGCATAAAACCAAAAGGCTGTATTTTATGAAAGTTGTAATGATTGGAACGGGCTATGTTGGCCTGGTCACAGGTGCATGCTTTGCAGATTTTGGCCATGAGGTAACCTGCATTGACAAAGACACTGGCAAAATTGATCAATTGCGGAACGGCAAGATCCCGTTTTTCGAGCCCGGGCTGGATAAACTTGTAGCCACCAATGTTCGATGGAGCCGTTTGTCTTTTGATACCGACCTCAAGCAGGCCGTAGGCGAGGCTGATGCCGTATTTCTTGCGGTTGGCACACCTACCCGGGCCAGCGATGGCGAGGCTGATTTAAACTATGTGGAACAGGCTGCAAAAGAAGTTGCCCTAGCAATGGATGGCTTTACTGTGATTGTCAACAAGTCCACGGTTCCGGTTGGCACGGGCGACAAGGTCGAGCAACTGGTCAATGAGGCAAGACCTGATGGAGATTTTGCGATTGTCTCAAATCCGGAGTTCTTGCGCGAGGGCAGCGCCATCTGGGATTTCAAACATCCCGACCGGATCATGGTTGGCACCAGTGACGAGCGCGCAATCGAAGTGATGCGCGAGATCTACAGGCCGCTCTATCTTAACGAGACCCCAATCCTGTTTGCCGACCGGCGAACGGCTGAGCTCACCAAATATGCTGCCAACGCTTTTCTTGCCACCAAAATCACCTTTATTAACGAGATGGCAGATCTGTGCGAGGCAACAGGAGCCGATATACAGCAAGTCGCGCGGGGCATTGGCCTTGATGGCCGTATCGGAACAAAATTCTTACATGCAGGACCAGGCTTTGGTGGATCCTGTTTTCCCAAAGATACACTTGCCCTGACCCGAATAGCTGAAAGATTTGGCTCATCTGTCGAAATTGTCGAAGCTGTGGTGCGGGTCAATGAGCTCCGCAAAATGCGAATGGTCGAGAAGATCGTCGATGCCTGCGGTGGGGACGTGAAGGGAAAACGGCTGGCCATACTGGGCTTGACCTTCAAACAAAATACCGATGATATGCGTGATTCTGCCAGCCTGACCATTATTCCTGCCTTGCAGAAGGCTGGAGCGAAAATCTCGGCATATGATCCAGAAGGCATGGAGGAAGCGGCAAAATTATTGCATGACCTAGAGTATGCAGAGACTGCCTATGAAGCGATAAAAAGGGCTGATGCACTTGTCATCATGACAGAATGGGACCAGTTTCGTGCACTCGATCTCAGACGCGTCAAAAACGCACTTAATGCACCGATTGTGGTCGATTTGCGCAATATTTATCGCCCAGAAGAAATGGCAAAAATGGGATTTCGTTATGTCAGCATCGGGCGTCCCACAATCGGTTACTAAAAACCACTCATTTTTGTCGCGTGCGGATCAGTCATAGAGACGCTGACTTCGCTCTCACCCAACCGCTGGCCAGTCCTAAGAAGTGTGGCAGTACCGTTGAGCTTTTTATGTGCTTGATAGGGGGAGGAGCTCATCAAGGCTTGTATGGGGGCTGACCTTTTGCGATCAGTTCAAGGGGGGTGCGCAGATAGTCGAACTGATTGATCTTGTTCATCTCGAGAGTGGTGGAGTGGAAGGTGAGCAATGGCCAATTTTCACCACCGTCATCACACTCATTCGGTAGAAAGAGGTTGTCTGGTTCCAAGCATATACAACCTACTATTGGGGGCCATCATATTCAAATACGATACTTCGCAATACCTCAAAGGAACGAGAAAGTGGATGTTCGTACAATCTACGCCATAACGACAAAGCCTTCAAGAAGTTCACGATGTCGGATCTGCTTACTCATACCTCTAACTTGCCTCTATACTTTCGATACAAATACTGTTTCAATTTTTTTACTGAAGATGCCACGCTCCCTCACATTAACTGATTTTTAATCGACATAAATGCAAAATATAAATTGGTTACTGGAATAATAACTATTACAAGATGTGCGCGTGAGTGACGCGCGCATCTTGGCAAGGGGCATCAGATGCCTGCCCCATTGCATCCCTGGCTGGGATTGCTGCCCATACATTTTCCTTGTTGGAAAATGCACTCTTCATGCAGCAAGCACCGTTTAGCCGGTGCAGCACAAGCAAAGGGCGACTTCGCTCTCCCCTTGCAACCCCATCGACCAGGGTTTGGAGATTTCCCTCTCCAACTGGACCAGACCATGGACCAACATTTCGGTATTGGATGCCGACCAAGGATGACGCTTCCTTGGATGAACGCAAAGAGCGGACGGACGGACGGACGGACGGACGGACGGACGGACGAACGAACGAACGAACGAACGAATGAACGAACGAATGAATGAATGAAAGGAATGAGCAAAAGGAGGCAGATTGGCCAGCGGCTCGCAAAACAGACGGCGCAAGCATAAATGCGCGACAACGTTCGATGATTTCGAACTTGCCGTGTTTATGGCCCTTTGTGACAAAGCCGGTGTCACCGCTTCCTCATTCTTGCGTTGTGCAGCGCTTTCCCATCCATTGACCCGCGCTACACGCCGCCCAACTGTTGCTCACAATGAAGTGGCCCGCCTTTCTGGTGAACTGGGCCAGCTTGCCCAAGTGTTACGAGACATGCTACATCAACTGACAGATGCCGATCAACACCATACAGCTTTGATCGAGAATGCCCTTATTGAGCTTTCGCACCTTGGCAGCGCCACACTTCAGGCTCTGGGGCGTGGCCCACGATCCTGAAAGGTTCCCAACGTTCTGGCGGCTGCGATCTGGCAACCCATTTGATGAATGGGTTTGACAAAATGGCATCTTTGGCAGACGAAATCGAAGGACATTGATATGAGCAGAAAAAATCGTATAAAATTATCGGCTGTTGAGCAGCAGATATTGGCGGATATTCAGTCGGGCAGCGGCTTGCAGAGCGCACTTGCACCGATGGTCAAGCGAGTCATGGAGGCGGCGCTGGAGGGCGAGATGGACGCCCATCTGGAAGAGCGTGGTCACAACGGCAATCGCCGCAACGGCAAGGCTCGCAAGCGCGTCAAAAGCAGCTCTGGGGCGTTTGAACTTGAGGCGCCACGTGACCGCAACGGCACCTTCGAACCCCAGGTCATCAAGAAGCGCCAGACGGTTCTGACCGATGATCTCGACGCCAAAATTCTCAATCTTTACGCCAGCGGCATGAGCTATTCCGACATTCGCTGTAATCTGGAGGAAATTTATCAGGTCAAGATTTCCAGCGGGGCCATCAACAAGATCACGGAGCGCCTTTTGCCCGCCTTGCAAGAGTTTCGCGAGCGACCGCTTGAGGCCGTCTATGCTATTGTTTATCTTGACGCAATTCACTTCAAGCTGCGCGAAAACGGGCGTGTTGTGCCCAAGGCGATCTACACGCTTTTGGGCATCACCAGCGACGGAAAAAAGGATATTCTGGGACTTTATATCAACGATACAGAGGGTGCAAATTTCTGGGCGGGCGTGCTCGCAAGCCTCAAGGAACGCGGCGTTGAGGACATCCTGATCGCCTGCATCGATGGGCTCAAAGGCTTTCCCGAGGCCATCAATGCGATCTATCCAAAGACCGAAATCCAGCTGTGTATCATCCACCAGATCCGCAACTCCATGCGCTATGTGGCGAGCAAAGACCAGAAAGAATTCATGGTCGATTTGAAAACCATATACCAGGCCTCAAGCAAGGATGTGGCGGAGGTCAACCTGTTGAAACTAATTGAAAAATGGAGCAAAAAATACTCTGTCGTGACGGACAGCTGGAGCCGCAACTGGGAAGAGCTGTCGGCCTATTTCAAATATGATCGGCACATTCGAAAACTGGTCTACACGACAAATGCGGTCGAGGGCCTGCACCGCATGATCCGCAAATACACCAAGTCAAAAGGATCGTTCACATCTGAAAACGCCTTGCTCAAACTGGTGTTTTGTGCCTATAAAAAAGCCTTGAAAAAATGGACCCAGCCCATACAAAACTGGGCGCTGATAGTCTCTCAACTGGAAATCCATTTCCCCAAAAGACTATCCCTGAAAATCAAATGACACAGTTTATTGAACGGTCTCAACGATTATTTAAATCTGCACACGTATAATATGCATGTGGAATATGAGTTATGGGAGTGCAGCATGAAGGCAAAATATAAAGGACCAATGTCACTGAAGGATTTTTATCAAGCCTTCTATCAGGATCAGGAATTTTTCAAGAAACACAATATTGAATTCCTCCAAAACGCTACTCTGTATTTCACCCCCTGCGACGAGAAGGGGAAAGCCATCCAGATCAAGTCTTCCAGCGGCAAACTGATCGAGGGCTTTCACAGCGCCGGTGCCTATCAATCCGCCGCAGACCTATATGACAAAGCGGCTGCCATTGAACCAACAACCGTCATTGACCCGCGTATCAAGCCCCCTTTTTCCAGACCGTAA
This sequence comes from Alphaproteobacteria bacterium, assembly GCA_024280475.1. Classification (GTDB taxonomy): domain Bacteria; phylum Pseudomonadota; class Alphaproteobacteria; order Rhizobiales; family JAKIUO01; genus JAKIUO01. The sequence goes on along the minus strand of JAJRQA010000125.1, from coordinate 3,813 downwards.
AACCTCTTTCTGGTGCGTACTGACATCGCCAAGCATTATCAGCATCAAAATGGCCTATTCCAATTTTTCTCGTCCCCCCGCCATCGCTCTCCCAATGATCAGTCCTACATCTTTATTAACCTGCTGTATTGGGTCATTAGAAAGATGTGCATATCGAGCAGTCGTCTGTGTTTGCATATGCCCGAGAAGCTTGCCAATCATCGGAAGTGAGGCTCCTGAAGCAACCGCCACGCTGGCGTAACTGTGCCGCAAATCGTGCAACCGCACATCTTCGATCCCAGCCGTTTTTCGAATAGCAGCCCATGGCTTATTCAAATTAACCAGATGACAGCCTTCTCTTTGACCGGCGATAACATAGACATTTCCTTCAATCCTTGGAATTCGTTCCAGTACAGCAAGCGCCTCTTCATTAAGATTGATTGTTTTTTGACCAGTCTTTGAATCGGGAAGCCAGAGTATTTGCCGATCAAGGTCGATATATTCCCATTTGAGCTCCAGAACTTCACCAAGACGTGCTCCTGTAAAAATCAGGAGGCGGATAGCAGCAATGGCAAAAATACTATAGTTCTGATTCTTTTCTACATCATCAAGTACCTCTCCAAGCTGCGCAAACTCATCCAATGACAAAAAACGCTCTCTGCGCTTTTCCTTATATTTCAAAATCCCCTTACACGGATTAGAATTTTCCACTCTTAGCCCTTGCGCTTCAGACCAGTTCATAAGCTTTGAGAGAACAGCAAGAGCAAAATTTGCCTGACGGGGAGTTTCAGCCTTAAGGCTGTGAAAACGGGACATGTCAGAACGGGACAAATCATCAATTTTCCGACTGCCAAACACTGGAAAAATCACCTTCCGAAAAAGGCGATCATAGTCATGGCGTGTTTTTGGCTTGAGTTTTACCCCATGTTCGGCCATGAATTGCTCCGCTACCGCTTTCAGATCAGGCGTAGTTCTAAATTTTTCCTGATTTCCAGCAGGGTCCTGACCAGCAGCAATCTCTGAAAGATATTTCAATGCTTGCTTACGGGCCGCATCCGGTGTCCAGGGTGAACCATGTCTGCCAATTGTAATCCACCTCTCTCGTCCTTTTATGCGGGTCTTCAGAAAGTACGAAGAGGCACTCTTTTGTCGCCGCACACCAAATCCCTTGACTTCAGTATCGCGAACAATCTCGCCAGGCTGCAATTTGCGGACAACTGTCAATGTAATCTTTGCGCTTGTGTTACTGCTCATAACCAATCCTGTGATAGAGTTTTGCCGTTTTTGGTATCTATGAAAAATAGCTACCATGATATCTAGGGATAGAGCGGGCACCTGACGCGACAAATTCGCCCAACTAGTTAATATATAGGGATATTTAGTACAATGCCGCATTAAAGAAACCATCATAATACTGACGCGTGGTCAGCGGATTTTGTGCGCGACGCAACTCTTTAAAGACAAGTCGGACAACCTCCCCGCGCCTGAATATTGTCTCATGCAATCGTTGGGGCATGAGGTCATCCGCATCCCCGTCATAGTCGAAAATTTCAAGTATCCGGTCGATGGCCGCAACGTCTTTTTTGATTTCACGCAAGCGCTTGTGAAGACCAATCGTCTCCTTGAAAAGCACAGCCCGCCGGGTCAAAAGACCATTTATGGTAACGGAATGATCAACCGATTTGGATCTGGCATTATATCGTTTCTTTTCCATGCAGAAACAATAGCATCAGCAGAAAATTCGATCATCAATCAGCTTGTCGAGTAGCCCGAGGGAATTTCACCCTCAGGCCCTCCCAGAACCGTACGTGATACTCTCGCATCATACGGCTCACGATGTTCAGCCAGTTCCATAACATAGCCGCCAGTGAGCAAACAGATCAGGATTTTCCCGCTGTACACGGCAAAACCAGTCTCTCGCCCCTTTGGATTTATAGCGCAACCGCTTGAATTTACGGCGCGCCCAGCGTATTATAAAACAATCAATTCTCCTTAACATCGGGGTCAACTGAGATTTGTAGAAGCTGCCATAGTAGTTGATCCAGCCACGTATGCACGCATTGTACTTCTCGGCCAGATCGCTCAGGGATTTATCACTGCGATGATGAAGCGTCCAGCGCCGGACTTCCCGGCCAAGGCGCTTTAACGCTTTCGGACTGACCGCTGGTAGAAAGCCGTGTGCGGGTTTTCCGTTCCACATCGTCCGTCTTGCCCGGAAACAAAATCCGAGAAAGTCAAACGAGATGTTGGGGTAATCGCCACGCCGGTTCTTGTCCTTGCAATAGACGATCTTCGTCTTTTCAGGATGCAATTCCAGCTTGCACTCGGCAAGCCGATCTACCAGCGCGTTCCTTAACGCCTGCGCCTCTTTTTCGCTTCTACAGTGACAAACAGCATCATCCGCATAACGCTCGAACGGGATGTACGGATGGTTCCGCTTCATCCATATATCAAACGCATAATGCAGAAACAGGTTTGCCAGCAAAGGAGAAATAACTCCCCCTTGCGGCGTCCCTGCCCTGCGCGGTTCAATGCGGCCATCTTCCATCTGGACAGGCACTTTCAGCCAGCGTTCAATATAGAGCAGAACCCATGGACAATCCGTATGATGACGGACTGCCTTGAGCAACAGCTCCCAATCTATGCTGTCGAAATATGCCTTGACGTCGAGATCGAGCACCCAGTCATAGCGCCAGCAACGCTGACGGGCCTGAACAACTGCATCAATCGGCGACCTGCCGGGCCTGTAACCAAAAGAATCGGAATGAAATACCGGTTCCAGTATCGGCTCCAGCTTGCGACGGGCAACTTCCTGAGCGATACGATCCGTGACCGTCGGGATACCCAACGGGCGCAAACCGCCATCAGCCTTTGGAATTTCGACCCGCAACACCGGCAGTGGAAAATAGCTTCCTGAAGACATTCGATTCCACAACTTGTAGAGGTTGTTCTTAAGATCAGCCTCAAAGTCGGCAATCGTCTGCCTGTCTACGCCAGCCGCTCCTTTATTGGCCTTCACACGTATAAAGGCCTCCCAGATATCCCGCTTGGAGATATTGAACGGCTTTGCTTTATTCACAGGTTCCTCCTCTCACCTCTCGGCCAAAGTTGGCCTGCAACCAAAGCTGAACAACGCAGCCCCTTTGGTCCGGCTCCATTACAGAGCCATCAACCCTACTACGGGCTGCTCCGCCCCTGTGTTCCGCATCGGTACTCTTGCCCTCGCGGTTTTAGCCGCTTGCGGCGTCTCCCTTATCATCGGAACGACAGGTTCTCACGTTCCATACAAGAGCCTGATTGAGAGTCGCGCCGCCTACATGCCGGATGCCGTTCGGTCGGTATCAGGACATCCTCCGAACTTATCCCACGAAACGCACCAGCCCGTGGTTTTGACAACATCTATAGCTTTCGACACGTCAACAGCGGTTCGCTTGCGCTCGCCTCTCTCAATCCTACCTGCCGGGATCTTTGTCCCGACGTTTCTGCAACGCTCACCACCATCGCTCTTGACGACAGCAGCTTGCAGTGGTTTGGGATCAGTTACCTGATAACCGAACCCGAAGGGCCCTCCTTCATCTCTCGTATAGTTGCGTAAAGCCGTTTGGACTGGCTTTACTCGTGACACACGGTGCGCGGTCTACTATTGGCAGAGGATGTGCGGCTTGAGAATATTTTGGAACGGCAAGGTTTCGAGCGTATTGCTGCCATTGGCAAGGCCAAGGAAGTCATCAACGAGAATGACGAAACCCGCAAACGCTTCGAGATCATGGCGCGGGAAATGTTCCGAAAGTTCAAAGCCTGCCTCAATATTGAAGGCATCAACCGCTACCGCAT
>JAJRQA010000124.1 GCA_024280475.1 Alphaproteobacteria bacterium | reverse complement strand
TGGTCACGAAGTGATCGCCCATACAGCTGGTCGCATGCGCAAAAATAGAATCCGTGTTCTGGCGGGAGATAAAGTGCTTGTCGAGATGACACCTTATGACCTCTCCAAGGGGCGCATCACCTATCGTTTCAAATAGGTTTGAGCCAGTTTGTTGCTGGCACCACCTCTTGCATATGGACAAGCTGCTTTGGTTGAAAAGATCACCACTGATGTGTCGGCCCAGGCCTTGAAGGGCAAAAACGCCGATCAAAAAAAGCGCGGACAACTTGTGCTTGCCTCGGCCTCTCCGCGCCGTCTCGCCTTGTTGGAACAGGTCGGCGTCGTGCCTAATACCTTGCGCCCCACCACCATTGATGAAACCCCTGCCAAAGCAGAAATGCCGCGCACCCTCGTCAACCGGTTAGCGCTCGCCAAAGCGGAAGCTGCTCGAAATATCGTCCGCCAGGAACCCGATCTGGCCTCCGCCTATATTCTGGCCGCCGATACCGTCGTCGCGGTTGGCCGCAAGGTGCTGGCCAAACCAGAAACCGCCGAAGATGCCGCCGCCTCGCTCTATCAGCTATCCGCGCGCTCCCACCGCGTCTATACAACCGTCTGCCTGATCACACCTGAAGACAAGGTGCGCTCGCGCCTGGTTGAAACCAAGGTCAAATTCATGCGCCTGACCAGAGAAGACATCAATGCCTATCTGGCCACCGGAGAATGGCGCGACAAGGCGGGCGGATATGCCATCCAGGGTTTTGCAGCCGCTTTTATCACCGGTATCAAGGGATCTTACACCAATGTTGTAGGCCTGCCCCTGCGCGAGACGGTCAATCTGTTGCGCGGTGAAAAATACCCGGTTTATTTCAACTGGCTATCACGCGGTCACGTCGACGGCCAATAAGTGACCATGGCCGATCGAGGGGGCTCAATATGCAAATTTCCAAAGTAAAAAACAAAAAAAACAAAGCCACTTCTTGCTCGATCTGTCAAAAGCCAGTGGTTCAGGCCTTTCGCCCCTTTTGCTCCAAACGCTGCGCCGACGTTGATTTATCGCGCTGGCTGAACGGCCGCTATGCCATCCCCGTCACCGAAGAAGATGGCGCCATCCCGACCCCTTTTGGCAATGAAAATATCGAAGAATAAAGCCGGCTAGGTATTGAGCCCCCGCGCAGCCAATAAATTGGGCTTGCATCAACAAAGCTCAAGGCAATAAATAAGCTGGCACCTCATGCTCAAACGGCACAAGCTATCGATGCTTGCGCTTAGAGCACAAATTGGTCCCGTAGCTCAGTTGGATAGAGCACCAGATTCCTAATCTGGGGGTCGCGTGTTCGAATCACGCCGGGATCACCAATAAAAACAATGAGTTATGAGTTTTTCGCAATGTCGAAAAAGTCAGTTGTCTACCATATGTCTACCAAAATGACGTTTAATGCGAAAATAATTTACGCCTGCCCTTATGTGGATAAGCCTTCCCGCGCTCATTGAAACCTCACACCCCCTACCTTTACCCCTTACAATAGCCATACCAATAATAGAGGTAGGCGTGAGTATTGAGATTACTCTGACAAACCACGTAAATACGCGCTTTCGTCATCTTAAAGCGGACTGATTGTCTCGCGACTTTAACCTCTTACCAGGTAAAAAGGCCACTGGCGGCAAGATACAGCCAAGCGACGGGGCATGTGCAGTCGCGGCCTGTATATACCATGCTGTGGCGTGCACTGGCACGGAGCAAACAATTTCAGATTTGCTGTCAGCGTTCATCCATTCGCTCAAAAGTAGTTTCGCTGATGCCTTGGTTTTATCCCTGGCAATTGCACGACCGCCGCCGTTTTTATATCTCATTTAATGGTCGTGCTGGTCATCTCTTATTTTGTTGCAATCCATCACGTAGGGATGTCAAAAAATCTTTTCCGGACTGGGCAATTGGGAGCCGCGCAGCGGACTCGGTGACAAGAAGAATATTGGCAATGTTGGCAAGTGGCTCTACATCAGAATCGAGTGCTTTTCTAATAGCTGGTTCATGCACGTTTGGGAGTGAGAGCAAGAACCGTTGATGCTCAAGAATCTCATTCCATCCATCTCTAGCAATTTGAACCATTGCCTTACCAGAGATATGCCTCAACGGCGAGACAGCCAAATAATTTGCTCCTCGGAATAAAAAGAGAGATAAGCCCTGTGCGGACTCGAATAATTCATCCGACTGATGTAAGCAGCGACACCATTCAAATGCCGCTTCTTCTAGGTTTCTCCGAGGTGAATTTTTGTGAAAATTTAAGGCCTCTCTCAACGACAATGGTATGACTGGCAGCACCTCATCAAAAATCGTGTAAAGATTGCTGGCAATATCTGGGATATTATGGCCGTTCAAGAGTGAAAGTGTGAGAAAAGAAAAGCTGTAGTCAAGAAGTAACGCTTCACTTCCCGGATCGAGTAAGTCTTCTGCCTTCACTCTTGGGATTGCGGCTATTGCCAGCCGTTGCTCGGTTGACTTGAACCAGAGCATAGCTCCAGCATAATTCAAAAGTCCATTTACCAAGGCCCTTGCATCAAGATCGATGAGTGCGCGGTCGACTATTGCGTGATGATACTCCATCCAAATGAGAGGCGGAGCTGTTAGAGAATATTGCGAAAAATAGTCTGCAATGATTTCTGGAAAAACACCTAGCCTAGTTGCTGATGAAGCTAGAAGGAGATGTGTTGTGGGAAAGGGCTGTAAAACGTGTTTGTCAATATCTGAGTGAGGGTCTTGATTGCTGCACATACCTGGGATGAAGGTCAATTCATTTTCATTCGAAGTAGCCAACATAGGATTGAAATTCTCGACAAGCTTCGAATTTACCAAAGCGACAGGGTAATCCTCCCGAAAAACCACTGGGGTTTTAGGTAGAATTTTCTCATAGTATGAAAGAGGAGATTTTAGATGAAGAAATCACGTTTTAGCGATCACAAGATCATGTCCATCCTGAAGC
>JAJRQA010000123.1 GCA_024280475.1 Alphaproteobacteria bacterium | reverse complement strand
CTACTGGCGATTTCTTCGCCAGTTTCGGCGCGCCAATGCGCAAGCGCCGATCAGACAAAGACACCAGACCACCCAGCGCCATGATCAGGCAACCAAGCCAGATCAACCGGATAAACGGATTGAAATAAAAGCGCACTGTATAAGCGCCTTGCTGCAATTTGTCGCCGATCGCCAGATAGAGATCACCGTTCCAGGCATTATAGATGCCGGTTTCCGTCATCGGCATTTCTGATCGCGTGATATAGGTCCGTTTTGCGGGATGCAGGGTGGCAATCTGTTTGCCATCCTTGGTCACGTTGAAATTTGCCAATTTCTCAGAAAAATTGGGCCCTCTTTTCTCCACAACGCCATCAAAACGAATTTCATATCCTGCAACCGTCTGCGTACTTCCCGGTTTCATGGCAACGATTTTTTCAGTATTCCAAACGCTTGTAGCAACGGAACCTATGACAAAAATACCGATACCAATATGCCCGAACATGGACCCATAAGAGGCACGTGGCATATTGCGCAGGCGTCGTCCCACCTCGCTCCAGTCGGTACGAAAAGCTTTGGCGCGCCAGAGTATCTCCGATACGGCACCAAAAACGATGTAAATCCCAACACCAATCAGCAGCGGCGCTACCATCGATTCACCCGAAGTCACCGAATAGGTCAAGATCACCACCAAAACAGCAATGCCGGCAGCCGCATAAAGGCGCTGCGCAGCCCCCCGTAAATCGCCTCGTTTCCAAGCCAGCAAAGGACCAAACGGAATGGCTAGCAACAACGGGATCATCAAGGGCGCAAATGTCAATTCAAAATAAGGAGCACCAACCGAAATTTTGAACCCAAAAGCTTCTGTGACGAGCGGCCACAAGGTACCGATCAGCACCGTTCCGCAAGCAATCACGAGAATGAGATTATTGAAAACAAGTGCCCCTTCGCGCGAAATAGGAGCAAAAATTCCCCCTTGCTTAAGATCTGGCGCACGCCACGCGAACAGGGCCAGAGCACCGCCGGTGAAAAAGGCCAAAATGCCAAGAATAAAAATACCTCGTTCCGGGTCAACGGCAAAGGCGTGTACCGATGACAGCACACCTGAGCGTACAAGGAACGCCCCCATCAATGACAAGGAAAAGGTCAGGATCGACAATAAAATAGTCCACAGCTTCAGCGCGCCGCGTTTCTCAACGACGAGGGCAGAGTGTAGTAAAGCAGTCCCTGCAAGCCATGGCATGAAGGAGGCATTTTCAACCGGGTCCCAGAACCACCAGCCGCCCCAACCAAGCTCGTAATAAGCCCACCAGGATCCAAGCGCAATACCAATGGTCAGATTAACCCAGGCAAGCAAGGTCCACGGGCGGACCCAACGAGCCCAGGCCGCATCCACACGGCCTTCAATCAAGGCGGCAACTGCGAAAGAAAAAGCAACCGAGAAACCCACATATCCCAAATAGAGGAACGGCGGATGAATGGCCAGCGCGAAATCCTGCAAAAGGGGGTTGAGCCCTCTGCCATCCATCGGCGGGTTGACAAAGCGCTCAAATGGATTGGACGTTAAGATCAGGAACAACAAAAATGACAGCGACACCAGTGCCTGAATGGACAGGACATGAGTTTTAAGGGTGGGGGGGAGATTGCGCCCGAACATTGCCACCATAGCCCCATAAAAGGACAGGATCAGCACCCATAGCAGCATCGAACCTTCATGATTGGCCCATACACCGGAAATTTTGAAAAACAGTGGTTTGGCAGAATGAGAATTGGCAAACACATTCTTCACTGAAAAATCGGACGTGACGTAAGCCCACATGAGCGCCAGAAAGGAGATCAACAATAGCAAAAGATGCGCTTTAGCTGCGGGGACGGCAACGCGCATCAATATCGGGTCAGATTTGTAACTGCCCCACAAAGGAACGGCAAATTGCACCATTGCAACAATAGCTGCTAATATAAGAGCAAAATGCCCTGTCTCGACGATCATTGATCAAACTCCCTTTGAAACCTTGCACCCTACTAGTTCGAACCCCATAGGATGCCTTTCTGCCCTGGTGCCTTGGCCCCAGCTTAGTCTGGATATTTTCAGATCAACAACCCACATTTTCGTGACTTACCACTTAGAACAGGTCTGATCTCGCCCAAATTGGCGTGCTAGCTCCCCGTCCCTTTGACGGTATTCGTATCTTTGTCCTTCCACACGCCTTTTTTCTTCAGCGAGGAAGCAACTTCTGGAGGCATATAGTTTTCATCATGTTTGGCAAGGACGCTGTCGGCGACGAAAACCCCCGCATTATCGAGCGCCCCTTCGGCGACAACTCCTTGTCCTTCGCGAAATAGATCGGGCAACACGCCTTCGAAACTCACGGCAATATTTTTGGCATTGTCTGTGACTTTAAAGGTGATTTTGGTGCTCTGGCCGCGCACCAGCGATCCCTCTTCCACAAGACCACCAAGGCGGAAACGCTGCCCCGGCTTCACCTGTTTTTCAACGAGATCAGAGGGGCTATAGAAAAACATGATATTGCCCGACAATCCCCATAAAACAAGGCCAACGGCAACGGCAAGCACGCCAAGTCCTGTAAATATCATTGCGGATCTGCGCTGTTTTCTTGTCATTCCTATCGTTCCTTACTGTTTTCTTGTCTGGCCAACCGCATCAAAGTTTTCGCTCGACTTTCGTCAAGAGCCTAGCTGCAATCTCTTTGCCAAAGCATCAAGCTGGCTAGCAGCTCCATTATTGTTTCGCAAATTCTTCTTGGCATCTTGCACAGCCATTCGCGCCTCTGCCTTTTTTCCCTGTACATTCAATACCTTGACGAGACGCATCCAACTCTTGAGGTCGCCGCCCTCTTCCTTGAGCCGGGTGGAAAGACGCGCGACCATATTATTGATCATCGAGCTGCGATCACCCGCACTCATCTGGCCAGCCGCCTTGATATCGGCAGCAGTTGGCCCTCTTAGCGGCTGGCTTGTTTTGGTGGGTGCAAGTCCCAAACTGCGAGCCTGTGCATCAAGCTGAGCTGCAGCGCCTTTCTGGTTGGCCAAATTCTTCTTGGCATCTTGCACGGCCGCTAACGCCTCTGCCTTTTTTCCCTGTACGTTCAAGACTTTGACGAGACGCATCCAGCTTTTGAGGTCACCGCCCTCTTCCTTGAGCCGGGTGGAAAGACGCGCAACCATATTATTGATCATTGATTGGCGATCAGTAGCGCTCATCTGACCAGCAGCCTTAATATCATCGGCGCTTGGCCCCTTAAGAGGTGCTCCAGCTTGCTTGCGGGCATCACCCAGCTTGATCGTGGCTTGTTTGGTGGGCTGCTCGCCTGCAATATTGATCGGCGGCAATCCTTGTTTCTTACGCACTTCATTAAGACGAACAACAACTGTCGGGCGCCAGACAGCCTGCTTGCTGGACTTTTTCAACAAGCTAGTGAAAATTTCTTCAGCCTGTTTGAACTTGTTGTTCTGCTCTTGATGGAGCCCCATCCAGAACTGGGGTTTGGGATGGTTGGGATCGGCCTTGATGGCGCGCTTCAGGATCGGTACAACATCGTCTCCAACAATATTATCATTGGCCAGAACCATGGCATCGGCCAGACCACTCAAGCGATCGGCATTGGAACCAAGTAACCGCAGCGCGTTTTGATAGGCGTTGGCTGCCTTGCCATACATCTGGTGGCGCATATAGATCGGCGCCATGATTTCCCAACCATTGCCATCACCAGGATTAGCCTCAAGCCGTTGTTCGGCCCGCGCGATCAAGGCGGCGATCTTCGTTTGCGTTGCATTGGTTTTGGCACGTGCCTCGAGCGGCAAATCACCTTGATGGGGGCTACCAACCTGCAGATAAAGTCCAATCGCGAACAAGGGCACACCAAGCGCTATTGAAATCGCCGCAAAGCGGCTGAGCTGTCGGCTTTCCGCCTGCATGGAGGGGTGTCGTTCCGCTTTGTCAGCGGCAGCCAGAAGCTTGCGGGAGATCTCTATGTGTGCGGACTGAGCGTCCTGCTCGGTAAGTTGACCCTCATCCAGCTCACGATCAATGGCTTTGAGTTGATCCTTAAAAACATTTGCGTCATACGCCTCTCTGTTGGTAAGCGTATCCCCGCCTCGATAGAGCGGCAGTAAAAGGCCTGCCAAAGTTACAAGAAGCAGCACAATAATAATAGACCAGAGAAGCATCTTTCCTCACAATTTTGTTACCTGATTTTGAAACCGCTTGCGTTTAAATGACCATAGGCCAGCGCCGCTCCAAATACGACCGGCAGAATGGCACAGCCATGCATTTATCCGCAAGGGTTCTCTTTGGAATAATTAAAAAAAGCGGCCGCTTGATGAAGTTGCCGCTTTTAATTAGCTTGTTTTTCAAAATTTGACGCAAATTTCTAGCCCTTTAAGCTGCAACATACTTAAGTCGAACGGCTCCAGGAACCATCCCGGTTGCGGCAGGCCCGCCCGCGCATGGTTTCAGGTTGCCCATCAATATAGATTGTATGGGTATAATCGCGGCAATCTCGTTGGCCCACTTTATAAGGTCGTTGCGGTATAATGCGCCCGTAATGACCACTATCGGGATTGCGCCACTCTCGCGCCTGACCCGAACTACCATTTTCAAGAGCTTCAAATTCGGCTTTCGACGCGCGGCGGCGATCATTTTCATCCAGTGAGCGACCAATATCACTACCGACAATACCGCCAATAAGGATGCCCGCAATGGTCGCAACAACCTTGCCATCGCCCTTGCCAAACTGATTGCCAATGGCGCCACCAGCCACAGCGCCAACCACCGTGCCCATATCTTCGCGCGGGCCACCACCGCAACCACTCAAACCAAGGGTTAAAGGGATCAGCAGCGCGGCTAAAATCGACTGAGTTTTCATATTCAAATTCCAGATTTATGTTGATCTCGTGAGATTTTTTCGCCCTCAGCTGAGAAACTGCGTCCTCTCACAAACTTGCTTTGGATCATCATGCACCAACATCTGCGTAAAAGCTACAAACTCTATGATCCACATATGGGGAACTGTGTTGGAAGATTCGGGCAAAATTGGGACGCCGTACATTCAGAGAGCATAATCATGCAATTGCGACCGGGAGCTGCAATTTGGCCCGAAGGCCGCCCATTTCCGAAGCTTCGAGCAGGAAAGCACCATTATAGAGATGTGCCAGATCAGCAACTATAGACAGACCAAGTCCAGATCCGGGAAGATTTTCATCCAGCCTTTGACCGCGCTTCATGGCCCGCGCCCGTTTGTCGGCAGACAATCCCGGGCCATCATCCTCAACCTTGATGGTCAAAAAACCGGGCTTGTCGGAGGCCTTTGCAATGGACAGGTGCACCTTGCCCCTGGCCCATTTGAACGCATTATCGAGCAAATTTCCCAGCATTTCTTCAAGATCTTGCTGTTCCCCTCGAAACAATAAACCCTCCCCACATTCACAAACCAGCTCGATATCTTTTTCCCTGTAGATTTTCTGCAAGGTGCGAGACAAGGAGCGCGTCACCGGCTGGACACTTGTAGAGCTACCAATAACACTGATTTGAGCAGCCATGCGGGCGCGATCGAGGTGATGACGCACCTGATCATTCATGACCTTTGTCTGCTTGTCGATAATACCGGCAAATTTCCTTGCCGCACCCTCTCCTTCTCGGGCCTTGTCAATTTCATTGGCGAGCACACTCAAAGGTGTTTTCAGCGCATGGGCCAGGTTGCCAACATGGGTGCGGGCGCGCTCGACAATATCCTTGTTGGAGCGAATAAGAGCGTTCAGCTCGACTTGCAGCGGTTCGATTTCTGCCGGAAATTCACCGCGCAGATGGTCGGCTTTTCCAGCCCGTATGTCATTGAGTTTTTTAGAAATAACGGATAGTGGCGCCAAAACATAGCGCACTTGCATGACACCCGCGAGGATCAACCCCAGCCCCAGCACGCCAAGTGCCAAAAACAGCATGTTGCGAAATTGAGAGACCTGCCCATCAAGCTGAGACGAAGTGATTGCAACCATATAGGTATAGCGTTCGGTTTTTTCGCCGGCCTCTTCCCCCCCGGCAATTATCAAGCGCTCCACGGCTCGCAAGAGTTGACCTTCTGGCCCTGATATATATCCGTGTTTCAATTTTTCGCCCGCTTGTGGGTCGGTGGGTTCCGGCAAGGCCGTTAGCCGCTGATCGAGCAGACTGTCAGAAATAACCGTATTGCTCAACGTGCTATCCAGAGCTCTTATCTGCCAATACCAACCCGCAAACGGCCGTTTGAACAAAGGATCACCAAGTTCGATTTCCTTGCGCTGCGCCGCTTTGGTTTCAACTGGCGTGGTACTTTGTTCTTTCACCTCACCAGTAACTGCCTCTGGTTCGCGGCTTTCATCATCACGCGCCTGAAGCAAGCTAAGGGCGACAAGATTATCAAGATGCACTTCCAGCCGCTGATCGAACGTCTGCTCTACGGCAATACGATAATAGGATGTGAGGGCAAAGGCCGTAATGGGCAGGATGATGGCCACCAGAAGGGCGGTCGAGGCCAGCAAGCGAAAGCGCAGGGAATTGGGGCGCAGAGCATTTCTCATGAAATTCATTCACTGCACTTGCTATTGGGGTCTTCCAGGCAATAGCCAAGACCCCGCACGGTTTTGATCATTTGGTCGGGAAGTTTTTTGCGCAAACGACCAATGAACACTTCTACGGTGTTGGAATCACGATCAAAGTCCTGATCATAAAGATGTTCGATGAGCTCGGTACGAGACACCACCCGGCCGCCGTGATGGACCAAGTAGGAGAGCAGGCGAAATTCATGCGATGTCAGCTTGATGGCCGCCCCGTCAAGGGTCACCCTTGAGGCGCGAGTATCAAGCCGTAAAGGCCCGACTTCGATTTCGCTGCTGGCATGCCCCGCACCCCGACGCAAAAGCGCTCTCACACGCGCCAGTATTTCTTCCATGTGAAACGGCTTGGCAACATAATCATCGGCACCAGCATCCATGCCAGCCACCTTGTCGCTCCAGCGATCGCGAGCAGTCAGGATCAACACGGGCATATTGCGCTGGTTGCGCCGCCATTGCTCCAGAACACTGATCCCATCCATGAGTGGCAAACCAAGATCCAGTACGACGGTATCGTAAGGCTCTGTATCTCCCAGAAAATGCCCTTCTTCGCCATCAAGCGCCGTATCCACAGCATAACCGGCATCGCTCAAGGCATCAACCAGTTGGCGATTTAGATCAGGTTCATCTTCTACAACGAGTAACCGCACCGTACCTTTTCCCTGTTCCAACTCATGAGTGAATATGCGACCTAGTAATAATTGATCCCGTGGCGTCGCAGATTGCGTTTGACCCGATTAATAATGCGGTTTTCCAGCTTTTGCCGCTTGCCGGATCTGCCACCCAGTCGCTTGCCACTACGTGCATCAACGACAATGTCGCGGACGCGCTTTTTCTTGCCAAGCACTGTCAGACGATAAATATATCCACCGCCTCGACGACAAAGGTTAATGCTGATCACATCCTCTCCACGCCGAATAGCGCCCGCCCGCACCGGACCAGGTTTCATCAAACCGTTTTTCTTGATGATTTTTGGGGAATTGGACCATTTGACACAACCGGCCATAGCCTCGCTGCCAAACAGCAGCACAACGGTAAATATCACCGGTGCAAAGGCTCTTGCCAAGAAGTATTTACCCATTTTCAACTTCGCTCTCTCCCACATCTCGCAAATAGCCAAAACCGCCAAACTGCAGCAATTGGCCAAATTTCAATCTGATGGCAGTTTATCGTAGCAATTATGAACCTACCATGAACTGCATAGCCATTCCAAATTATCGCAAAAACATAATAAAAAACAACCAGTTCATTTAGTTTTCAACAGCCCATTTGACATAAAAACCCGCTCCCTCAATGGAGGGAGCGGGTTATCATATATCGGCCTCGTATCCAAAGCTTAACTACGACCCATATATCTGCGAACCTTGCTGACATAACGACGTGTGATGGGGTTTCCACTCCATTTCCACATCAGGCCTGGGCCACGATTGTAGCAACCGATGGTCACTGCTACATTTTTGCGGGCGCGGCGATAACACCAGTGCAGGTATTTGGTACCGGCACGCATGTTAACGCGAGGATTGTACAGATTACCGCGTGCACCCATCATGCGGGCAGTTGCCGGCATAAGTTGCATGAGGCCACGTTCACCAGAAGAACCTCTGGCATTAACGCGCCAACCACTTTCAACCGTTACAACAGCAGCTGCTAGACGCAGTGGCAGACCGGCAGGCTTAACGCTTCGAAGCGTTGCCATCAAAGAACCGCGACCACGACCAAAGCTTTTGCTTTTGCGCTTGCTGGATCTTTTCGCATATCTTTTCTTATAAGATTTTCTCTTATAGGATTTTTTGGCATATTTCCGTTTGGCGGACTTTTTGACAGATCTGCGTTTGCTATAGCTGCGCTTGGCAACTCTTTTAAGAGATTTACGAAGTTTTTTGCGCTTCGAATATTTCTTTCTCTTGTAAACCTTCTTAAGGGTAGCTTTTTTCTTGTAGGAAGATTTCCTCTTGTACGAAGTTTTCTTCACACGCGCTTTTTTTACCTGAGTGACCGTTTCGGTCTTGGCAAAGCGAATATTGTCGTTGGAATGCATAACCGCAGCATCCACTGATTGCGAACCTGCAAAAACAGCCATAATGGCAAATGCAAATGCACCCATCCAATTACGCCCTGCAGACATCTTATTTGTAATCATCTTACTTTCCCTGCTTTTTTTAGTTCATTTCCACGGGCTACTAACCGGCACTAGTAAGAAGGAACACGTCCTACTACACGAGGTATAATTAACCGGTAAAACTAAAGGTACTTATTGCCCATAAAAATTACCCCGCTTAGTGGCGGGCTTCTAGCATAGGAATTGTATAGTTACCAACTATTTTTAGAGTTTTTCATATAAATAGACCTATTTGTCGCAGATCTACTTTGGTAACACGTATAAATTGTCGCATACCTACCTGACATTCAAATATAGCACACCTTAAACGTGTATTTTACAATATCATTATGAACAGTCTAGGGAATTGCAGGTCCGTGCAATAGTGCATTTGCGCATTGCTAGAGGCTGATTTAATTCATTTCATGGCAAATTCACAGGTTTTGCGGTGTGGCAGATTGTCTACACAAATTTGTACAGGGTCCAGCACGCATTGCTGGAAAATACAGTCACCTGCTACAAGCGTATCTGAACGAAAACATCCCTCTCCTGCGAAGTTTATTCTTCAGCATGATCACTCCGCAATATACTGTTGACACTAAAATATACGTGGCCCCAGCCGATTGCGAGCCAGCGCTCTGAATATAACACCAGCGATAAACCCACCTGCCTCTACGAGCTTTAGCACCTGGTCAACGAGCTCCGACTTATCCTCGGAACTAAACCCGTTAAAGCCCAAAATATCGAGCGCCAAAGCGCCAAAGCCGATCAGATTGGCCCAGATTGTCCGGCTAGAAAGATAGCTTTTCCATTGATCCATTTTCTTTTCCTTTTGTTTGGTTGACGGGGAAAGGGGAGAATTAAGAGGTTTTGTCTTGCTGGATTGTGGGTTGACGCGTGTAAGCGCCTGCCTTGATCGGCGTCCATACAGCCCATCTGCTCGCAAGCGATGTCTGGACTGAAAACTTTTCAGTACCCGCAACGTTTGATGACCAAACAGACCATCAACAGCAATCCGGCGTCCCGTTGCGCGCAACAATGATTGCAAACGCACAACCTGTTTGCCGCGATCGCCAAATTGCAAAATACGTTGATCTGAAAAGGGCTTGCTGCCTGGCATCCAGATAGACATGGCACGCTGAAGAAAGCGCCGCCGGTCCTGCAGGCCATTATAACCGCCATTGATGCGCCTGGTGATGGCGCGAATATCATTGCGGTCCGCAAAGCGGTTCAAATCATGACGCTGCCAATATTCGCAAGCGATACGCAGTGACAGCTCCGGCTTTTTGGCGAGCAAAGGAAATGCTTCCAGATCAATGTCAAGAAGCTGCCCGAACCGGCGGTAATTGGCACGCCCGGTCAGCTGGAAGATACCCCTGCCCCGAAATCTCGAACCATCCGACACTCTGACATTGCCAAGGTCGCGCCGGCGCCCGTAGCGACGCCGGAAGTAGCGGGTACTGCCATATTCAACCAATGTGCGAAAGCCAGCCGTCTCATGTGCGGCCTGAGCCAGGAAATGGCACAAACGCAATTTATTAACGGTCAGGCCATACGCCTCCAATATTAATGAGTGGGCAGCAACCCCTTCCAGAATCTCTTGTTTGCCGCGAGGGCAAAGCCTTCGCAACTGCGCATAAGTCAATAAAATTGGCTCTGGCAAAGGCTGGTCCTTTCGCGCAAAAAAACCGCCAAAAGGCGGGTTCAAAAAGTGAAGATTTACCTGGTCATTTAATCGGATGGCTTGCGCCGCACATATGCGCGCCAAAGCCTTGTCGCGCCAAGAGCAGCTCCCAGCAACAGTGTGACCGTCGTCAGGACCAGATTGACATCTGCAAGCCAACCGGCCCAGGCGGGAGAGCTGATCAACCCTGCCGCAATAATTGCATCTTGTTCCTGGGGGGTAAGAAAGTTGTTCATATTATCCATTCTGCTAAGCTTATAACGACAATGTTGCGCGGGCTTGGTGTCCGCGCCCGGTGCGGGCGCTCATTTGATAGACCGCAATATCAAGCACTGTTTGCGATTGACCAAAATCAATGATTTGCTGGGCACTGGTGTAAAGGATCAAGCTGTTGGTGCTGCTCAAGGTGCGCACCACATTGCCCGCACCCAGTATATCCACTTCATAGGCTTCGCGATCTTCAAAAAGCGGTACTTCGATTGATTCCCAACTGTCGCCGCCAGACCTGGTGCGCCTGACCCAGCTGATGAGAATATCACCTCCCCCGCCTGACACGGCTTGCAGATGCACAGGCGCAAAGGGCTTGAGGCCAAGACCGGCAAAGCTCTTTTGATAGCTTCGGTAGGATCGGTGCCCCAAATCATAAGGGGCTGGTCCAACTTTCCAGCTGTAATCAAGCCCGATTTGATCCTGCGTCAGCTCCACTGGTGTCAGAGCATCATCGAGAATGACAAAACGCGCTCCCATCGGAAGGCCTATACTTATATGAGGCTCAGTACCCGCCTGACCACGCAACAAGCCACTCAAGCGATAAGTCTTGTCGGCAATTAGCCGTGCTGTTTGAAACTGCAGCACTTCCCAAGTACCGCTGGCATGTTCAACAGCTGCAAAATTAGCCCCTGACAATACATCCTCGCCTTCTCGTGACAACAGCTCGCCGCTATAGATAATCACATCAACACCAGCTCCCCAGTCCCAACGAGATGTCGGGCCAGTGGCCAGCACACTCACAGTTTCACCCATAAGTGCAGGAAGGTTGGCGCTGGCAGCCAGCGCATATCCACTACGGGTTGGCGACGAGAAGAAACTAACCGCTCCTGGCCATGGCGATTGATAACCCGCAATATAACCGTTCGAGGCCACTTCATCGCCGCGCAACAAAGGAAGATCCATAAACACCGCCACGGATGGCCCAAAAATCTTGCTACCGGTTGAGACGCCCGCGCGGCTGGGAGCCACCGGCTTTTTATAAATATGAGGCTGCAAGGACAGGCTTTCGATGGACCGCGCTTCGCCGGTCGCTGTTTGCGACACACGCAGATCCACTTCCCGGTCCCTGATCAAAAGGCGCACCACATCCCCGGGTTCCACCGCAAGATTTGAGGGAGGCAGCGAAAATGTCGCTTTTTCACGCCCGCTCCATACATCATGCAGCCAACTGTCTGCGATGCCTTGTGCCTGCTCTTGCCCAAGTACAATGGGCAGCTGCGCCGCCGCAACCCGGCTTGTGGCAACATTATCTCTTCGCGCCTCGACAATAGCTTGGCGATAATCGACCACGCCATCAATATAGGAGAGCTTGGCGGACAGCGGCAGATCAGTTTCCTGCGCTCTGGTCAGTGTGTAAAGATCGGCATTTTCACTGGGCTCAACCAGTTGCGAGCGCGCCAGCGATAAACTCACGCCGCTTTGCCCCTTGTGAGAAAAACGAATGACCCCACCGCTTTCAAAAATGTCGAGAAAAAATGCCATTTCAAGAGGCTGCAATGCGTCTCGTGCTGACATCACACTATCAAGAATATAGCCCTCCATCATACCATCGAGCGGCGTCAGGTCATAACGATCAAAACCATATTCGTGCAAAATCCCCTCAACAACGGCCTGCAATGGTCCCCCAGCCATGCGGCCGTTCAACCAATGCCCCAAAAACCAGTTGTCGCCATCCGACCAGGCATCGCTATCATAGGGGAACGCTGGAAAAGGCCGCGCATCCCACGTATAGGCATGGATTTTTGCGACATCGACCATGCGCCCGCTATAGACAGTGGATTGAGGATTGTGACTCTCGGCGAAATCCTCATGCGCCTCATTATAATATTCATAAAAACTTTGCAGATAACGCCGCTGAATGGTGTCATCTCTGGTGCCATTTGAGTAGTGAGGGAAGTGGCTTTCAGAACTTTTTTCGTCAAAAAAAACATTGGGCTCATTGGCACCTTTGTCGATCGCCGGGCAACCTATTTCCATCAGCCAGAACGGTTTCGATTGCGGCACCCAACTTGTAGCCGACGCGGATTCGACGCCGCTGGGGCGATCAAAATGGGGTTGCGCCCACCAGCTGGCAATATCCTTATACCGAAACACCCACGGCTTGCCCGCGCCATCGCTAATCACCGTGCGGGTCTGGCTATCGCGGTCGGCTTGTGTGGCATAATACCAGTCATAACCCTCGCCGCCAGCGATATTGCCTTTGAGATAGGACGGATCATAGGTCGACAAGATCCCGTTGCCGGCATCCAGATGAGTGTCCTCATCGCGCCAGTCGGCCAGCGGCCAATAGCAATCCATGGCAATCATGTCGATGTCATTGCTCGACCAGAGTGGATCGAGATGAAAAAACACATCATTGCTGCCATCGGATGGCTGATGACCGTAATATTCCGACCAGTCCGCGGCATAGCTCACCTTGGTGGTGGTGCCAAGCACGGCCTTGACGTCAGTTGCCAATTGCATGAGAGCACTGACAAAAGGATAGGAGGCAGCACCATCGCGTACCTGTGTCAGGCCGCGCAGTTCAGAACCAAGCAAAAATGCATCCACCCCTCCAGCCAGTTTGCACAGATGTGCATAATGTAAAATCATGCGCCGCCAGCCCCACTCATTGGGACCGCTATAAACGACCTCACCGCTGGAAATATCGAAATCTGTTACGGCACAAGTACCAATAAAACTGTCGAGCTGTGTACCAGCGGCAGCGCTTTTATCCGGACTACCCACTTGCCCAGGGGCTGGATCGCAGGTGATACGCCCACGCCACGGAAAGGCTGGTTGATTAATCCTGCCATAAGGGTCGCTCAGCACATTGTCCGATTGAATATCGAGCAGTAAAAAAGGATTGAAGCTGACACTCATGCCGCGCGCTTTGAGATCCACAATAGCGGCGATCACCGAGCGGTCACTGGGAGTACCACCAAATGCGGCACGCTCGTCAATGCTTGAAATTTCATAGGCTGTTGAGCGCGTCTGGCCTGCCGCTTTCCAGCTATAAGGCGTGGTGACTTTCTGGCGATTTTCAATACCAGGCTTGACCAGACACTGACCGGCCCGCAAGTCCGCTCCAAACCAGCTCACAAAAAGGGATACCGAGCCACAATTTGGCATCGTGTCGCGCAATTGATCCATTGATAAAGACCAATCGGTGCCGCCCATCTGATGGTGTGTATTTTCTGACGCCGTTTCCCCTCTTCCGCCATCGCGTTCGACCGGTTCGACCTCATAGGCAAATTCCCCCGATGCCGGTATCATGGTCACAGCGGTAATTTTTTGCTCCACATCATCAAGCGCTTTAAACACTTCAAAATTGAACTGGGGAATACGATTGCCAAACAGTTCCAGTGGCAGGCGTTCAAAGACAATATAAGCAAGGCCGCGATAAGCCGGTGCATTACTGGCCCCTTCTTTCGCCTCCAGCAAACTGTCTGGCAGCTGCGTTTCGTCGCCGCGATACAGCCGGTAGGTATATTGCGCGAGATTGATCTCTTTGCCATCAGCCCAGACACGCCCCAAACGAGAAATTTTCCCTTCGCAAAGAGCAACAGCAAAATTGGCATAATATTGATAGCTGGTACTGATGGTGGTCTGACTGGGCCCACCGCCGATGCCCTTGCTGGACGGTTTGACGGTTTTGCGATCGCGTATAATTTCTTCTTCAAAGCGCGTTGCCCAGATAATCTGACCACCGAGCCGGGCCCGTCCGAAAATACGCGGAATGGGTGCCCCCTCAGACGAAGACGTTACCTGCAAATCGGCCAGCCGCGCGCCCGTGTTCTCTACGATTTTGCTCTGGCCACTCGCCCCGAACAAGGCTTGATCAATATAGCGCCCGGCCACCGAACCAATAGCGCGACCAATAACAGCCCCCGAAAGGCTTGCACCCAGCAGGCCAACACCAGCAGGCAAAAGAGCGCCGCCAACCGCTGCGCCAGCCGTTGCTAAAACAAGGGTCGCCATAAATACTGTCCTTAAATATTTGTGAAATCATCGCCATAATGCGCTTGCAGCGCGCCAGCTTATGCAGCTGGCACCAAGGGATGATCCCTTGGAGCCCATTTTAATTCAGGGCTTGAGGAACAGCGCCGCATGCCAGCCAGGCATGGGGAACCACACCAAGTGATTTATTCAACACCTGGAAAAGAAAAAACGCCGGCGATATGCCGATGCCACCAGCGCGACAGAACCACTTCGCTAACCGGCGCGCCTTCGATGGCATGGATCATCTTTTGCGGTGCAACAATTATGGCGGCATGCTTGGCAACCATGCTGGGACGCAAGCGGAAAATGATGACATCCCCCAGTGTCATCGTCTCACGAGAGCGCCGATCAAGATGCCTGGTTGCCGCTTTCAGCATGGTTTCAATACCGCTTGCTTCCGCCCAGTCAGGAGAATAGGCGGGAGGCGCTTCGGCTTCATGGCCATACACTTCACGATACACCCCCCGCACCAGTCCAAGACAATCTGTACCAATGCCTTTGACGCTGGCCTGATGATGGTAGGGCGTACCAATCCAGCTTTGCGCCACCGCGACAATTTTTTGACGTGTGATACTCATTGTTTGAACTCTTATTGGCTAAAGCTTTGGCCATCATTGCTGGCATCATCACGGCCCGGATAGGAGACGATGAAATCATTGCCGGGCACATGGGGAAAGCCTCTAAAGTTAATATGATTGGCGAATTTATCCCGGCAGGTCGAAAACTGTTTATCGCAACCAGCAACCGCATCAAAAGTCTCCCCCGACGTGATGGCAAAGGCCATGTCTTGCCAAAGCTCGATAAACACATCGCCATTTTCAAGGATCCGGTGCTGCTTGATCTCCATACGGCCCAGCGCATTAGCACCGGTTTGCCAGATCAGATTGCCACGCGCGAACCAGCCTGAGCTAAACCCCTCCAGACCAGTGACCGTAAAGGCATGTTTTGATTGCACATTAGAAACTGTGCCACTAACGCGATAAGAGCTGCCAGCCCCTACGTTCTTGGTGCAGCGCGTATCGCCAAGCGCCGCGTCACAACCATATTGCACCAGCCGCCCCTTGGGTTGTTGCAGATAATGAGAAAGCCCGCGCACCTCGGCGCTAAAACTGTTCTCGCCGCGCTTGACTTCGCCAAGGCTGCCAGAACTCATGAGCAACCGTTGTGCGGGATCTGCCCAATTGACGCGAAAGATCTCCACCTGCGCATCATCAAAGCGCCCCTGCGCCAGCTCGTTCTCATTGAGTTTATCCGACGACAAAGCCCCTTCTGCCTCGAGATTATCTGTGGACAGGCCAATCCCGGCTGACAGCTCGCTGGCGGAAAATCCACTGGCTGCTTCAAACAAAGTATTATCGAATGTCAGATTACGGTCGTGATCCGTGAAGCCATAGGCAGTCCCGTCAAGACGGGTCAGACGCCAGCACCAGCACAAGGTTGTCGCGCCACTATCAAGATGCGCCTGCATCCCTTGAGGTAATTGTTTCATGAGAGGGACTTTCGTTTAAACTCTAATCTCGCGGATCGAGATGCCAGGGACCTGTCCGGCGTCAAAATGCTCCAGATTGATTTCCAGCGTGTCTTCGTCAAAACGCACCGGCACATCAAACTCAAAGCCAGCTGTGATCAGCGCGCCAATGGCTGGCACCGCGCCGCTTTGAAACAGGATTTCACCGTTTAGTGTATCGAGGGAAAAATCATTGATCTGCGTCTGTTCGATGCCGTTGATGGCAATGCGAACGCTCCCCGTCACCGGTTTTGTAATATCGCGTTGCCAGGGAGAAAAAGCGCCACCATAGGTCTTTGAAAGCTGAAACGACACCTGCGCTCCATCTCCTGTGCCGATGACTTGATCGGTTGGTTGCGGCGTTTTGGAGGGCTTGCAGCTTTTATAATCAAGCCGGTCTTTCCAACGAAATCCGTGTAAGCGCCCACGGCGTTCTTCGTAAAATTCCATGACCTCGTAAAGATCATCCAGTGTCTTGATGCCATAGCCCGCATTATAAAGACGCCGACTATCGGCCCAGTTACTATTACGTTCTTCCCTGCCCGATCCTAGCACGACAATCTGTGTGCGCCTCTGCGTTCCGGCCATGGAGCCGTGGGAAATACTGGTTGGAAAACGCACCTCGTGAAAATTCATGGCTTAGAGATTCCTTTCTCCGCGCGCCACCGCCCGGTTGAGCATGGCATTGATTTGCGTCTGCGACCGCTTAAAGCCGGCAACATCGGGGCTAGAGACATTGAAATTGACAGTGATGTTGCGCCCACCCCCAGCCTGGCGCACGCCAAGACGACCATCTGAACCGCGCATCAAAGGCAAGATTGCTTCGGGTCCAGCTTCCCCGGCGATGCCAGATTTGCCATTGCCCAGCGAAAATGCTGTTGGTGCAGAAACAACACCCCCCTTGGCAAACAGGCTTGGAGCATCCCCCCCTCCAATCCCGCTAAAAAGTTGCGTAAAAGCACCGCCCACAGCTTGCTCCAACGGCTTGAAGGCTGATTTGAAAACTATTTTCGACATATCAAGTGCCAGGGAGCGAAACACATCCCCAAGATCCTTGCCCTTGAAAATGGCGTCCTCAAAAGCTGATGAAATAGAACGCGAAAACTGCGCCCCTAATTGAACCGCTTCTTTTATTCCGGCATTAAATTGCGACGTATCCGCATTGACCCGGACCGTCAGTCCCGCAACTTCATCATACATTTCAAATTTCTCCTTCATCTGGAAAACGCTGCATCAACTCATCAAGTTCATTACGCACAAGAGGTCCCGCCAAAGCGCCTTCACCAAAGGTGCCATTAACAGCCGCCTCCAGTTCGGGAATGGTCATGGACCAGAAGTGATCCGGGGGAAGTTTCAGCATGCCAAGCCCCACCCCCATCACCCGCTTCCAGGGAAACGGTTGCGGTGCCGTGGAGTTAATTACTTTCCCGGCTTGCTGGGCGCGCCTCTTTCGATCGGTTCGCTCACTGATGGCTCTTCATTATCGCCAAAGGTTGCCGTCAGCAGCCTTGCGACAATTGAAATATAACCAGCCGCCCCGCCCTCGACTTTCAGCTTGCCAACCTCCTCGTCACTTATCGTGTGACCAGCTCCGCGCAAACCGGCACCAAGGATGCGCAAGGCATCTTTGGAGGTAATGCGTCCAGACGAAAATCGTTCGGCAAGCGACAATAAATCTTGCTCGCCAAACGCGTCTTCCAGTTCAGCAAGCGCTCCAAGCGTCAGGCAAAGCGACTGCTTGGCACCATCAAACTCGGCGCTGATTTCACCGCGATATCTATTGGCCATTTATTGATCCTTTTATATTGTCTCGCGGCTATTCGCGCTAACGCGCGGCCTCCGACAGGCGCGCAAAGCGCGGCGCGTGGTCACGCTTGCCTTGGCGAGTACACCTGCGGTTTTCTTTTCCCTCGACAACATTATTGAATGGAAAATGAACTCCGATGTACCCATCGGCAAGGCCGACCGGCCGCCGAGCTCTGCTCGCCCTAACGGAGGCCTGAGCGCAGCGAAGATTAGCCGGGAGTGAAAATAAGAGCACCGGCAGACTCAAGTCCCAGCTCGAAACTCACCTCATTGTCGTGACTACCGGATAATTCTAGCGCAGTGATCTGGAAGGCACCTGAAATAGTACCAAAATCGGGAACGATGATTTGCCAGTCGCGGATGATGCCATCGAAAAACAGCTGCCGGGCGCGTTCATCACTTGCGGCATCTTTAAACACACCAGAGCCTGTCACCCTGGCGCTCTTGATACCAGCACCAGCCAGCAGCTCGCGCCATTGGCCGACCGACTCGGTGTGAGTGATATCGACGGTGCCTGCGTTGAATGACAGGCTTTTGGCTCGCAATCCGGCCATGGTCACAAAGCTGCCGACCCCGTCATCATCGACCTTCAACAACAGATCCTTGCCTTTTTGTGCAACCATGATGGCTCTCCTTTTGTATTTAACTCGCTCCCGGCTAATCGTGCTGTCGCACGGCCTGCGCGGGCGCACACTACGGTGTGGCGGCCAGACGGCCTTGCCGAAGCTCTGCTTCGGACTTCATTTTAAAAACAAAAAAGGCCCCCTTTCGGAGACCTTTAAAAATTTCAAAACCTGAAAACGCAAAACGGCCCCTGACTGAGGGACCGTTTCATAACTCTGCTCAAAAACTGGGCTGATTTTACCCGTTTACAAGATCAATGCCTCGTTCAGTCAATACGCAAACCAGCGAAACGAAGCGATACGCTTTACTCTTGTGACGCACAACATTTTTATCCTCCATAAACGAGAGGTAAAATAAAGTTTTTCGAGAACTCAACGCATGTACATACTGCAACTACTCAAACCATTTTACGCATAACACATACTTGCAACTACTCAGCACTCTTACTTGTTACAACGCACTACCAGGTCACCAGGGCCTTCATCTTGCCATCTGGAACGAACATGAAGAACTGGCCCGGATCAAAATAATATATTTTCGCGTGGGGCGTACTCTTTAGACAACGCACAAACAAACTCTCAACTCACAAAACTGACGCACTTACTTCGGTGACTGCTCTAAAACGCAAAATGCCATGATAGGTCTCGCCATCGGGGTCAAGACGGGCATCTGAAAACTCAAAACGCAAATTTACCAACTCATGATCTTCAACAATCAACTCACCATCATGCAACACACGCCGAACAGCATTCATAATCTCAAAGCACTGCATTTTACCTTTGCCTTTTGACCAGATATGCAAGGTCAAGGCATGCTCGGAACCACTCTCACTACTGGTACTCCAGTCCCGATCAACCGCATTGCCAATCGAGATAAACGGATAAGCGGCTCGCTGGGGAACGGCGTCATAAACGCTTTGACCGTTCAGCAAACCAACCAACGCAACATCGGACTTTAACGCCTGAACCAAACTCTTTTGTACGGACCAACTGGCACTCTCACTCATGACCAAACTCCAACAACTGTTGAGCAAACTTACAAACTGAAATAACGCAACTGGAGGTACAACTTACACATATTGATGAACACCTGATCCCCTAATACTCTTGGGGCGGGCTATATGTGACGGCTCACACTGCAGATGACCGCGGGACCTGATTTCACCTGCGAGTATGAAGCCGTCTCGCCTTCAGGAGTGCTCGTTTGAGTGCCCCTTGAAGACAGTTACCAATTGACCCTGTGACCGTGACGAAAGCAGGGGTGAACCAAGGCTTTTCAAGGGAATTCCTCGTACCAAATTCCAAATCTTTGCCATAATCTCCCGAGCTAACGACCAGATATTCGTCTTTTCGCGCCCCCCGAACGACCTTGATTGAATCTATAAGCATTTGTTTTTCATCGCACATATCACCGCTATCCTTGAGCTCTAGCTTTGCCTGATCGCGCAATTGCTCGGCAATCAACGCCATTTCACGATCAAAAGAAATGTGCTCAAATTTTCTCATCAGGTCATTTTCGAACGAATCAACTGATGATTCTCGCGATGTCTTCATGCTTATAGCTCCCGTTCTTCACAAAGAACCCGCAACCAGCGCCGCTTTTCCTCCACATCGAGCACGGCTTTGATCGCGAAAATCCGATTGCCTTTGCGAAACCGCATCTCCGGCAGTACCTGGGGAATGTATCGCAAGGTAATTTGATGGGTGAGACGTGACGAGTATTGCCCCGCTGACAACAACTCGCGCCCCGACAAGGGTTTGATGGCCACCCACAAGGATACCACCTGCTCCCAGACAATCATGGAGCCACCGCCGCCATCGCCGGTTTTTGTGGCGCTCTCCAAAATCACCCGGTGGCGTAAAGCGCCCGTTCGCATCATGCTCATAGACGCACCCTCCGATATGAATTGGTGAGCATGGAAACCATTTGCGGGATTTCTCT
>JAJRQA010000122.1 GCA_024280475.1 Alphaproteobacteria bacterium | reverse complement strand
CTGAAATGGGAAAAAAGCGACCAATAAAAGAACAAAACACAACCGGAACGTCAGCAAGACTGGAAAACATTTGCCCCCAGACTGGAAAACATTTCGATTGGAACATTTTGTGACCGGGGTAAGTCCCGGAATTATAAAGGGAATATGGTGGGCGGTGCAAGGCTCGAACTTGCGACCCCCTCGGTGTAAACTAGCGGACATGCGTCAAATGCGCCAAAACGCGCGAATTTACGAGCAATTGACACCAGCACATGCCCCTGCGTGTCGGCTCAATCTGGTACGTTTCTGGTACGAGGACGTTTCGCGACCAGAGCCAATAGCGTCGATTTTCGACACGAAACTGCAGGTTTAGCTTGTGCTCATCGTACCAATATTGATACTATTTCGCCATGACCGATAAAGAATCAGAGCCAAAAAAGATCCCGCCTGTTTTCTTTGCCACCGATAAAGGCAAGGAACCGGCACGCAAAAGGAACATTTATCATGAGTGAAAACCAACATAAAAATATAGGCTCAAGCCTCGATGACTTTCTCGCCTCCGAGGGCACGCTGGAGCAGTTCCAGAACACCGCAATCAAGGAGGTTCTGGCATGGCAGATCACGCAGGAAATGGAACGGCTCAAAATCAGCAAAACCGAAATGGCCAAACAGATGAATACCTCACGCGCCCAGCTTGATCGACTGCTTGACCCGGAAAACGAAAGCGTCACCTTGCACACGCTGCAGAAAGCCGCTCTGGTTCTTGGCCGCAAAATCAAACTGGAGCTTGTATGATCTTTGGGCGTGCCGAGATGGAGAAAATCAGGGAGTTTGTGTTAAACGGCAGCGAGGGATGGAGTTGACCGGGTGATTAAACCCCTACCAGGCTTTCTAGTGGAATATTCAGTTCCTTGTGCAGTTTTCGTATCTGCGCGACCGTCAATTCTCTCTTGTGCGCCAGAACTTCAGAAACCCGGCTTTTGGTGCCAAAATATTTTGCCAAGTCGATTTGCTTCAACCCCTCCTGCTCCATACGAAACTTGATCGCCTCCACTGGGTCAGGCGGCGAGATCGGATAATGCTGCTCTTCATATTTTTCAATCAGCACAAGCAGAACGTCCAGCAGATCACCTTCTTTGGTGTCCGTTTTTGCACCCCACAATTGTTCGATTTCAGCCAGAGTCCTTGTATAGTCGGCCTCTGTTTTAACTGGACGAATATGCATCATAAGTCTCCGCGTCAATCTTGTCGTATTCGGCATGGGTGCCGATAAATTTGATGAACATGGCCTGCCTCTCATAGTCGATGGAGACAATCAGCCGATAGTTGTTGCCTGATATATTGAACACTACGCGGTTATTTCCAAGAGTGCTGGCCGAGCCGAATTGATCTTTTAGCTCATTTGGTGTGCGCCATGCCGCCTTCAAAACCTCGGCATGCCACGCTTCCAGCGGTCCTTTGGCGCTTGCATGTTCTTCCCAGAAATTCCGCAGTGTTCTTTTGGCGATCACCCTCATAGGGTGAATGTAACATGTTCCATATTTGGGAACAATATCAATTTAAGGCTTATCCTTTCCGTTGCAGGGGATAGAAGTGAAAAACAATCGTAGGCAAAATCACGGGCACAGAAAGAAAACGGATACGACTATGGGTAGTATCGTAGACAAGTCAGGATGTGGACGGATCACTTTTCGGGAGGGGATTTTGGCATGATTCTGAAGAGCCTGTGGCGTTATGTTCTCACTTCAAAAGAGTTGGGGTGGCGAGCTGCTTGCGTTTGTCTGCTGCGCCGGTGCTGTCACGGAGGTGTTTCGGGAGCGGCACACCAACCGCCAGAAGGGGCGCAAAATGGCGGTGTTGCAACTGTGCCAGGGTGATCCGGGGGTGATTTGGCCCTGTTGCCGTGCCGTTTCGTGTGGCCTTTGGAGCGTGCCGCTGGCGTTGTGGTTTTTCTGGCCGGTGAGCCAGTGCTGTGGCGGTTTTGCCTGAAGGTGTACCGTGCCCATTGCGACCAGCCACCAAATTAATCACGTAATAACAGCAGCTTGCACACACTTATTTAGCAAAGCAGAGCTATGTGTGTGTCACGAAGATTGCCCCGGCGATGGTTGCCGCCATCCCGGAGCGTGATGACGTAAACACATTTTCAAGGAGCAACGCCATGAGTGACGGTATTAGCAAAATAGAAAAGATCAGGGAAGCGATTCCTAGCTTTTCTGAGACAATGGTGAGGATTGTCGCCGGGGGATCGGCTGCCATGAACGGCATCACCGCGTTTGGCATGCTGGGATGGGGCGGCGCTTTGATGTTGGCGGCGGTTGATCTGTTCAAGCCAACACTGGCCCCGAATATTCGTAACGACATCAAAAACCGCGCCTTTGGCTGGGCCGGGGTGCGAACACTCATGCTGGCCGGGCTGGTGGGTTTTTCAGCACTTGCCGCTTATAACACGCTGATGAATTTCGCCGCCCACCGCTCGCAGGAACCAGACCGACAGGCTGCCGAATGGCACGCCGCCAAAGACCGCCTCGACAAGGCCCGCATGTCCGCCGATGCGATCACCGCCCGCCCACCGGCCGAGATTGAACCGCTGATCGGTCCGGTCAGTGTCAGTAAAAAGATCTGGACACGCACTGCTGGCTGCACCGATGTGACCCGCCCGGACAGCAAGGCTGCCTGCCTCGTAATCAGCGAGCTACGTCTTGAACTCAAACAGGCCCGCGAGAAACAACGCCTGTTGGCCATCGTCGCCCGCGAAACCGCCACCCTCGCCCGCCTTGGCTCCCCGCGCGAAAGCCACCCCGGAGCCGCCGGGATCGCCCGCCTCACCGGCTATAGCCGCGATGAAGTACGCTATGGCATGTTCGCCTTTGCCGGATTGCTGATCGAATTGGTTGCCACCTTCGGGCTTTTGTTGGGGGCAAAATCAAAGCCAAGGCGCAACCCCAAAGACAGCAAGCCCACCGACCTTTTTGAGGCCCTCAGGCTCAAGGTCGACGAGAACGGCGATGTCACCACCAGCTACCGCGAGCTGGCGCTTGATCTGGGCTGGACCATCAAGGGCAAGAAGCCCAATGTCAGTCGGGTCAAGCGCAGGCTGGAGAAAAAACAGAAAGATGGCCTGCTGACCTACCAGCCCACACCTACCGGCACCAATGTGCGGTTGATGGAGTATGCGTGAGCGACAAAAAGCCCCGCGCTTTGTAACAGGGGCATGGGGATAGGGTTGGCTTCAATCCGCCCACAGCGCGCCTAATGAAAAAGGCACCTCGGCAAAAGGAGCTATGGTGATTTCGTCATTGTTGGCGCGGGTGGCGATCAGGGTCCATTTGCCGTTTTGCAATTCAAAGGCCTCCAGTACGCGCCGGTCGGGCTCGATGAGCCACAGGTGGAGGATTTTGTGGGCGGCGTAGATGTCGCGTTTTTCCCCTCGGTCATAGCGGGCGGTGGAAGGCGAGATGACCTCGCAGATCCAGTCGGGTGGGGTTTCAAAAAAAGCTGTTTCGGGCAATTTGGGCATATTCTCGCGCCGCCAGCCCGCAAGGTCCGGGACAAGCACATGGTCGCCCAGATGCAATTCGGGTTCATCAAGGATCCACCAGCCGCCGGGGCCGCCATCACCATAGTGGAATGGAGGGCCAACCTTGTAGCCCATGGCAGACGAGGCCATCGCGTGTTTTGGCGCGGGACGCGGGTGGGTGATCAGGGTGCCATTGATGATTTCCGCGACCATATGGGGCGGGACTTTTTTGAGATCCTCATATGTGGCTGGCTCGATGACCGGTTGGCCCATTTTGTTTTTTGCCTCAATCTGTTTCGCCTACCCTCATACTATCTGGAAATGACAGGCAAAACAAATCCATTGCGAACAATTTTCGTTCAACAAATGTTCTCTTCCAGATTTTGCGACTCCGGGCTTCGCCCGGAGTTGGCTGGTGTGTGTGGCGAGGCTGTGCCAAAACGCCCGCCCTTGTCCTGCACCGCTTCGGGCGGCTAACGCACGCCCGGCAGTGCTGGCCTGCGGGCTAAGACCGAAGACCAAGGGAAAAAGGGTAAAAGAGCCAAGCGCTACGAAGGTTGCCTCAGGAGGCGAAAGCCGAGAAAGTAGTAGCGGATGTCTGGCGAGAAGTTGTCGCGATAGGCGGAACGCAGGAACCTCGCATCGAAGAGCCAACTGCCACCGCGAAACACCCGGCTCGAGCCATTACGCGGCCCCTTGGGATCAGTCTGATGGACATTTTTGTATTTGCCATACCAGTCAGAAACCCATTCCCAGACATTGCCATGCATATCATGAAGGCCGAATTTGTTAGCAGAAAAGCTGCCCACGGTTTTGGTCTGTCCGGGATTTACTGACTCGCAACTATAGTCCCAACCATTGCCATAATTGGCCTTGCCGCAATCAATGCCATTGCCCCAGCTATATTTCGTCTTAGTGCCAGACCGCGCCGCATATTCCCATTCTGCCTCCGTCGGCAATCGCCAGGTCTGGCCGGTTTTCCGGCTCAGCCACTTCGCATATTGGACTGCATCATCCCACGAAACATTAATAACCGGACGATTACCACGACCCCAGCCTTCGTCACCCGGTTTATGCTTGCAGCCACCATCGGCAACGCAGGCATCCCACTGCGCAAAGGTCGTTTCATATTTGGAGAGATAAAACCCCTGGCTGATCGTCACACGATGAACAGGCTTTTCATCATCCTGACAACCCTTGCCCGAAACACAGCCCATGCGGAACGTCCCGCCCGGGATGTGCACAACCTCCGGTTCATAGGGCAGGCGGTCCAACGCGGGCTCGGGCCGTTTGGGCCAGATGCCAACTGCGACATCTGTGCCGCAACTCAACTCTCTTCGACGGGCAGTCGCATAATCGGCATATTCACTGCCCTTGTAACGCTTGATGAAGCTGCGCAATATGGCGCAGCTTTTGGTGTTGCCAATCCGCCCCCAGGCCAGCGCCGCTCTACTCTGCAAGACTACCGGGCGCTTACCGGCAGATGATTGCCTGGAACGCCGCACCAACCGCGCGATCAATGGTGAGTTTTTCGCAATGCTGGCGATGCGCTTGCCCGCGTTGAGCTTGCTCAGCGACACAGCGGAATAATGCAGGCCGATGACGGCACTGCGTGATTGGCTGTTATTGTCGAATATGGGTGCGCCGGAAGAGCCACCCATAGTGTCGCACAGATGCATGATGTCGGTGCCGTCAATGGCAGGGGCTGCGGTCTGGCAACGCCCCCGGCTGATCTGTTTGGCAAAGCCGCCGGGATGATGGATGATGAACAGCGAGCTGTTGGCTCCCGGTTCGCTTGAGCTTAAAGAAATTTTGCCCCATTCCCGCCCCGGACGACCGCGCACACGCAAAACGGCATAATCAAGCGTTTTTGAGGCTTCAACTGGCCTGACAATCACGCGATATTGCGCCACGCCCGCCCGTGAGCGCGCCTTCAGATAGCCCATCCACAGCACGGCCTCTTTGACATTGCCGCGAATGCAATGGTGATTGGTCAATATCAGATCGTCAGCAATCAGGCTGGCCGTGCAATAGGAGATTTTGTTCGCCCCCTTACGCAGCGCCAGACGGCCAACCGGTCTGGCCAGACGGCGGAAAATATCGCCTTTGCCAAGTTCCAGAACAGGCTGCATGTCATTGCTTTGCAGCACCTGTTCCAGAATACGATTGCCAGTGCTCTGGCGGGCCGGTGGGTCCAGATCATAAACCGAACCCTCTTCATAGGTCACGCTTTGCGCAAAAACCGGGCCGGTCGGGAACAGTAGAAAAAAAGCAATGAACAGGTTCCGCATACATATATCTCCTCAAATAATATTTTTCACCTTACACAAACGGCTCTGACCTTTCCATCAAAGATATGACGTGTATTCAGACAGGTCAAACAACTGTATAGTGAGGATGAGGATTTTTTGAATGATATTCGAAGGAGGCAATATGCGAGGCTTGACGATATTCTTTTGCGGGCTTGTCCTGTTGGCGAGCAGTGGTGCAAAAGCTGAGGCGGTTGATTTCTCAAAAGCCTTCGCGGCCAAGTTTGAAGATATTTTACGCGAGGCCGATCACCCCGATTGCATTGGCGATCTGAAGGGGTCGCAGCGCAAGCTGACCTTTATCGGCATTCCTGACAATAATATTTATATCAACGCATTTCAGCGCGCCCGGCTGAATGCCCGGATGTTTGATGTGGTGGGAAAAACCGGACGCTTCCAGTCCAGCAATTCGCAAGAGCTGGGTTTTGCCGCCCAACTGGCACAAACCAGCGCAAAAGGTCATGAAAAGCTGAGCAAAACCATTGATGCCCTGATGCAAAAAGCACCGTTTATGTTTATCGTCAAGACAAAACGGCCCTTTAAAAATATCGCGCAACTGGAATTGACCTTGCATACACGGGCAAAAGATGGCCAATTTTCCTGCATCAAGAACCGCTTGCTTTATGTCGGGCTGGCAGGGGATAAAAATCTGCAGGCGATCCCTGATAATGAATTGAATGTTGATAAGGCAGGCACATTTTTCTCGCTCAATACCGCCCATGATTATCTGTTTCAGCAATCCGCGCGATGGTTCAGCCGCGCCAAACGGGTTCAGGCGCGCTTTCAGTTTGGCGATTTCCCCGCGAACTGCCGATTGAAAAAAGCTCTGCCTGCTGATTTCAGGAAAAGCTTTTATGACGTGCGCGATGAGCTGGTGAAAACCCTGAGCTACAGGGCTGGGGAATGGCCGGTTTATAATGAGGGGGATGGCGCAAAGGCGCTGGCAAAAGAGGCCGTGCAGTTCAATGTGACTTATGAGCCGGGAGGCGAGCCTGATCTGGTCGATGTCACCTTTGATGTTGTCGGGGCCGAGGGCACGTTGCACAGCGAATCCCTTTCGATGATTGTGCCCGAAGGCAAACGGCGCCATTGCCTGAAGGAAAAGGTCGTCGTGCAAAAGAAGATCAAGCCAAAAGCCAGCCCCAGGCCAGACCCAGAACCCAAAAAGCTCATCCTGACCGCCAGAAAACAGAATTACCGCCAGGGCGAGCGGCTGGAACTGATGATCGAGACCAAGGTTTCGTGCAAACTCAGCCTGATCAATATGGATGACAAGGGCGTGTCCTGTGTGCTCTATCCGCACAAAGCCTATAAAAGCGTCAATCTCAATCTGAAAGCGGGCGAACGCATATCCTTCCCGCCAAAGGGCTATCTGAGCCTTGATGAACCGGGTAAAAACACATTTGTCGCCATGTGCAATGCCAGACCCTCCGATGTGCAGACCGTTTTATCGACCTATTATCAGCATGATTGCGCCAAACGCCGACGCGAAGAGGTGGTGACGATTGTCACCGGCAAAAGCCCGCCAGAAAGCGGCGCAAGGCGAACGACACGCGAGGCTGACAAGCCCTATGTTCGCGATACGATTGTCATCAATATACTAGGCTGGGACGAGACAGAGAAAGGGGGGCGATAATCATGCGCCTGTTTTTCAGTTTTTTGATTTTGCTTGCAACTGCTCAAACCACCATAGCCCAGCAAGCTGGCGACATGTGGGGCTTTGGCTCTGATCCCAGCCAGATCGAGCCATCGAGCGGACCGCAAAATCATCTCGCCAACTGTCTGGCCAACCCAACAGACCACGAGGCCTGCACCATGGCGGGCAGTGCGAGGACCGATGGCGGGCTCGAGTCGGCTGTGCGCGGCGGGCTTGAGGTGGTGACGATCGTCGTGCCGAGAAAGCCAAAAACGGCCAGACGCAAAAAAGCGGCAAAGAAAAAACCAGCCATTCGGGTGGTAAAGCGGGTGGCGACACCAATTGCAGGCAAGCCCAAAACTTCACCGCCCTCTTTGCCGGTTGTCGATTTCACCATTGCCTTTGACTATGACAGCGCCGCCCTCAAAAATGGTGAGCAGGCAAAGCTGACCCAGCTGGCCACAGCGCTAAAACATCCGATCAACAAAGACAACCGCTTCGCCATCATCGGCCACACCGACGCCAAGGGAAAGGCCAGCTATAATTGCGCCCTGTCGCGCCGTCGCGCCGCCACCGTAACCAACAGCCTTGCCGGTCAGGGCGTGCCACGCGCCAGCCTTATGACGTTTGGCGCAGGCGAACATATTTTGCGCAACGCCGCCGATCCCCGCTCGGCGCAAAACCGCCGCGTCGGCCTTGCCAGGCTGACAAAACAGGGCGCAGCTGTTATAAGTCAGATTGCCAGGCTGTGCGCGGATTGAGACCATACCGGTGAACCAACGCAGCTCGCCATCGATCTGAAAAAGGCCAGAGTTGCTAACAGGGGTGGCAATGGGAGTCCTCGAAGGTTGGCAGCTTTAAATAAGGAAACGCAATAATGGTGGATAAAATCATGGAAACATCAACCGTAAAACAGCAGGCCATAAAGGCGATCAGTAAGCTTTCCGACAGCGCCAAGATGGATGAAATCATGTATCGTCTTTATGTGCTCGATAAAATTCGCAAGGGACGGGAAGATGTCATGGAAGGACGCACACTCAGCTCCGAGCGCATAAAAAACGAGGTTGAACAGTGGTAATCTGGTCTGATTGCGCCAGAGCCGATCTGCGGCGGATTTTTGAATATATCGAACATGATTCGCCCCATTACGCCCGCAAGGTTGTGCAAGAAATAACCGCAAAGCCAGACATCCTGATCGAATATCCGGGAATTGGCCGCATGGTTTTGGAACTTGGTGATGAAAATGTCCGCGAATTGCTGATTTATTCCTGGCGCATCATTTACGAATTAAACGAAAAAGACATAATAATCCTGACCATTGTTCATCAACGTAAAAACCTGAAACCGGAAGATATGGGAGATTGATATGCGTATATATATTCTGATGCTGGCACTTGTTTTTTCTGTCCAGTCCGCTTCAGCCCAGATAGCCAGATATGAGGGCGGTTCGATTTATGATCTCGATCCGCCGTCGCAGCAATCGAGCGGCAACCCTATGCTTGAGAGCATT
>JAJRQA010000121.1 GCA_024280475.1 Alphaproteobacteria bacterium | reverse complement strand
GAGTGCTGATAGCGGCGTATCTGGAGCGGGCTTGATAATGACCGGGCAACCAACCGCCAATGCTGGTGCGCATTTGCGGGTGATCATGGCGGTGGGGAAATTCCACGGCGTAATGGCCGCCACCACGCCGATTGGTTGTTTTATAACAACAATGCGCTTGTCGCTGCTGGGGGCTGGAATGGTGTCACCATAGATCCGTTTGGCTTCTTCGGCAAACCATTCAACGAACGAGGCTCCATAGGCAACCTCGCCAAGGCTCTCGGCCATAGGTTTGCCCTGCTCAAGACTAAGGATCAAGGCAAGGTCTTGCTGGTTTTCCATGATCAGCTCGAACCAGCGCCGCAAGATGTTTGAGCGCTGCTTGCCGGTTAGGGCGCGCCATTTGGGCCATGCCTGATCTGCCGCTTCAATGGCTTTGCGGGTTTCATCGGCTCCCATATCCGCGACACAGATGATCTCGCTATTGTCAGCTGGATTAAGCACGGGGAAGGTCGCGCTATTGCCTGCACCAAGCCATTGGCCATTGATATAGGCATCTTTTCGCAGCAATTTCTGGTTTGAAAGCTTCATGACATTTTACCTGTCTTTGTTGTTATTAGAATAAAAAATACTCTACTCAATTTGGACGCATACGTCAGCGTTAAAATGCTGTATCCTGAAATCAAACAGGTCTGGCTGATGAGGAGAGAGCGGCGATATGCATATGTGGGTTTCATTTGCGATCATTGCTGTTGCCGTGTTTTTATTTGTCAGCGAGTGGATTGAACTGGAACTTGTGTCACTTGGCGTTATTGCCGCCTTGTTACTCTTGTTTCAGATCGCTCCTTTGATCGATGCGGGTGGTCAAAACCTGTTGTCTCCAGATATTTTATTGTCGGGATTTTCCAATACGGCGCTACTCACTATTCTTGCATTGCTGGTGGTCGGGCAAGGACTGCATCATTCGGGGGCGCTTGATGGCGTGACGCAACTTTTATCGACCGCAAGACGCTCGCGCGCCAGTCTGCTGATAATGTTGTGCCTGATCGGGGCTGGCATCATGAGTGCCTTTTTGAACAATACACCAGTTGTGGTGATGTTTATTCCCATCATTGCAGCCCTTGCCAATCGCTATGGGCCAGGCGCCGGGCGCATGCTTATTCCGTTGTCATTTATCTCCATCCTTGGCGGCATGGTGACCCTGGTCGGTTCGTCAACCAATCTGCTGGTAGCGGGACTGGTGGAGAAAACCACGGGCATGCAAATGGGGTTTTTCGATCTGTTCATGCCGGGGGTTTTACTGGCGGTGATTGGCGGCTTTTATGTGTTGCTTGTTGTGCCTCGTTTGCTCAGCCATGATTTTGAAAAGGGCGGCACAAAGGGGAAATTTCGTAGCAGTGTTAAATTTCTGGCGCGTATTGAGGTGCTGGATCAACATAAGCTTTTGGGTGAGACCAGTATTGAGGGTGCCTTTGCCAGTCTCAAGCATGTCACAGTGCGTTTTATCAAACGCCACGGCATGATAAAACTGGCCCCCTTCGATAATATCACCTTGCGCGAACATGATATTGTGCAGTTCGCTGGCACCCGGGCGCAGGTGCAAGAACTGGTCGACCTCAACCCCGATGGCGAGCATATGTTATTGGCGGAAGCGGCCATTGCGCCCGGATCGAGGCTCGGCGGGCGCAATATCGTCGATGAGGAATTTACCGAGCAAACCGGTTGTTACATTGTCGGTATTCAAAAACACAAGCGCATGAAGCGTGATGCGCACAACAAGATCAGGCTGCGCCCCGGAGATGTGTTTTTAATCGCCGGCACTAAAGCCAATATCAAAAAGCTGCGACTGGACCGCGATTTGATGGTGTTGGAGGGGTCAGTATCAACGATCCATGCCTTTACCAAAGCCAACCTTGCGCTTGGTATTTTTGCAGCTGTTGTACTGGTGGCAGCTCTTGGGCTGGTGCCGATTGTCATCTCGGCAATTGCCGGGGCCTTGTTGATGATGCTGACGAGATGTTTGAATATCGCGCAGGCGGCCCGCGCCATTGATCGGCGCATTGTCTTGTTGATTGCCGCCAGTATCGCCATGGCAGCCGCGCTTGAAAAAACCGGCGGCGCGGCTTTTATTGCTCATGGGCTGGTGGGGCAGCTGGCGGGGTTCGGGCCGGCGATTACCTTGTCGGCACTGTTTTTGCTCGTCGCGGTTTTGACAAACCTGCTATCGAATTCGGCAACGGCCCTGTTGTTTACTCCCATCGCCATCAGCATGGCAGCATCGTTGAATGTACCCGTTGTGCCGTTCATCCATGCGGTTATTTTCGCAGCCAATTGCTCGTTTGCATCGCCTCTGGGCTATCAAACCAATCTGCTGGTGATGAGGCCGGGTAATTACCGTTTCGCCGATTTTATCCGCGCCGGTGGGCCGCTGGTCGTGTTGATCTGGGTATCGTTTTCGCTTATCGCGCCTTGGTATTACGGGCTTTAAAGACTTGCGGGGTCAAATCAAGCAACGCGGTCGCGTGGCTCTTTGCCGGCAAAAAACGCATCGAGATTGTCGAGGGCGCGCGCTCCCATGGCATCTCTGGTTTCTCGTGTGGCACTACCGATATGGGGCAGCATGAAGACATTGTCGAACGGCGCAAATTTTGGATTGCCACCTGGCTCCACTTGAAAACAATCAAGACCGGCAGCTGCGATATGCCCTGATTGCAGCGCTTCAATCAGATCATCTTCGATGACCAAAACACCGCGCGCCGTATTGACGAGAATGGCGCCTCGTGGCAGCAGTGCCAATGTTCTGGCATTGATGATGCCGATCGTCTCGGGAGTGTTTGGGCAATTGAGTGACAGGAATTGCGAGACACCAAGTAGGCTTTCCAGCGTATCGTGATAGGTGGCCCCGGCTTCGCGTTCGGGGGTCAGTTTGCTGCGGTTGAAATAATGCACGTCCATATCAAAACCGCGGCAAAACTTAGCCATCGATTGTCCAACGCGGCCCATGCCGATAATGCCAATGCGTTTGCCTGAGACCTGCGTCCCGACCATGAAAGAGGGGCTCCACGAGGTCCAGTTGCCAGTGCGCACCATGCGATCTCCCTCAACGGCCCTGCGCGCGGCGCCAAGCATTAACAGCATGCCGATTTCGGCGGTGGCGTCAGATAAAACATCTGGTGTGTTAGTGACGACAATGCCGCGTGCTCCCAGTGCTTTCAGATCGCAATGATCGGTGCCAACGGAGTGGTTGGCGATGATCTTGATGCGATCAGACAGGGCTGCACTTACCCGCGCATCAATGACTTCGCTATGAGAGGGCAGAATGGCATCGACATCGCGCGATAGCTCGATGATTTCATCGCCGGTAAAGGTGCGATCTTCGGGGTTATCGATGACTTCGTATTTTTGCGCGGCTCTTGCCATGGTGTTATCGGTCAGTTTGCGGGTGATCCATACAACCGGTTTGGCAGATGAGTTCATGTCAAAGCCTCGTTCATTATTATGAAGATATTGGGGATAATGGGAGTATTTGTAAGCAAACCACTCTAACGGGGTTTGCGGACGCACTCGTCCCAGAAATCATAGGCTGCAAGCAACAGTATGGAAACCGAGATGACCCAGAA
The DNA here is from genome assembly GCA_024280475.1 of Alphaproteobacteria bacterium. Taxonomy (GTDB): domain Bacteria; phylum Pseudomonadota; class Alphaproteobacteria; order Rhizobiales; family JAKIUO01; genus JAKIUO01. The sequence continues at coordinate 1,660 of JAJRQA010000121.1, read as the reverse complement.
CGGCAAGCCGCCCCAGAACCCGGCAAAACCGGTCGAGATACTGTAGGCCAGGCCAAGTATGAAGGTTGCTAATGTGGCAAAGCCGATGAACCCGGTTGCCAATTTGACTTTATTTGTTTTCATTGCACCTTTCCTTCCGTGATTTTGGCCCCACACGAGGCCGATGTTTATTGTTGTCTATGCCAGTCGTTTTTCCAGCCAGCTTGCGGTGCGAAGCAGGCGATCATCCTGTTCTTTTGATCCTATCAGTTGAACTCCCATAGGCAAACCGTTTTCGCCCGCCAGCATGGGCAGGGACACACAGGGCAGTCCTGCCAATGTCCAGATGGTCGAGCAGATCGGATCCCCAGACCCCTCTTCAAGCAAGGGGGCTTCGCCAAGCGACGACGGGGTGATGATCGCATCATAATCATTGAAAAACTCTGCGAAATACTGATCTGCGGCGTTGACCATTTTGAGGGCTTCGCGATAGGCTTGTTCCGAAATATCTTGCGCGTTTTTCTTTTTTGGTGCCAGCGTTTCGTGAATATGCTCGGGACTGGTTGCGGGGTCATCTCCCAGATTTTCCAGGAACTCATATTCATGAATGATCTGATGATCCCGTATCACATCTGCAAAGGAGTTTGGTGCTTTGACCCGTTCAACACGGCCCCCCAGCAGGGTCAGGATTTCTTCCATGCCTTCTTGCATGGCGGGCGACAGCTTGTCTTGATTGGGCAGATCGAACCAGGCAATGATCGGCTCGACCGGTACTTTCGCCTGCGCGCCCTTCAGCATGTTTGGCTTGGCGCGGGCATAGGTCGCGGGGTCGGCTGGATCATGGCCCGCCAGCACATCGGCCAGCAAAGCGATATCCTTGAGCGAGCGTCCCATGACGCCGACCTGATCAAGGGTCTGCGAGGTTTGCAGACATCCGCGCCGAGAAATGATGCCGCGCGTTGGCTTGAACCCGTAAACACCGCAAAAGGAAGCGGGGCGAATGACCGAGCCATTGGTCTGACTGCCGATCGCCAGCGGCACATGATCAGTGGCAACGCTGGCAGCCGAGCCAGCGGATGACCCCCCCGTTGTATGTTTGTCATTATAGGGATTGCGCGTTGACCCCGCCATGGCAAATGCCAACTCGGTCGTCACAGTTTTTCCGAGCACAATTGCGCCGGCTTCATGCAGCTTGTCGACAACGGCGCTGTCGATTTCTGGCTGACGGCTGGCATGGACTTTGGTGCCCCAGGCGGTGGGCATGTTTTTGGTGTCATAAATATCTTTGACGCCGATCGGTACGCCATGCAGAGGCCCACTTGGCGCGCCCTTCTGGTGCACGACATCTGCAGCGTCTGCCTGCGCAAGCGCTAGTTCGGTATCCAGAAAAGCCCAGGCACCAATTTTGTCGTCGGTCTGCTTGATGCGGCCAAGGCAATCTGTGACCAGTTCCCTTGAGGTGACGTCCCCATTGCGAATTTTTTTTGCCGCTTTGCGCGCGGACAATTTTGAAAGCATTGAAGCCCCTTTGAAGTGAAGTTTACTTGACGTAAGTGCCAAACAGATAGTCGGGCAACCACAGGGCGATACCGGGGAACTGGTACATCAGAAACATGGTGAAGATGACGATCCCCAGATAGGGCATGATACCGCGGAAAATATCCATGAGTTCTATGGCGTT
>JAJRQA010000120.1 GCA_024280475.1 Alphaproteobacteria bacterium | reverse complement strand
GCGGATTACTCTGATTGCCTGGCGGCGGCGTTCCAATCGTATGACTGCCCTCACCTGCATCCTTGTTGCATGTGTCTTTGGTCTTTCTGGCTTTTGGCTGCGCCTTGTCAGTGATCGCAATCACTTCCATTTTGCTGTTGTCCTTGCCGATCAAGTCCAACTTGTTGATATGGGCATCAAAGCGATCATCATGGGAGCGCAAGGCCTGTAAAACTTCCCATACAACCCTATAGGTCTGATTGTCGTTCAAGGCTTCGTGCGGCTCTACGCCTGTCGGAATAACCACAGGCAATATGACATAGCCACGAGTTTTATTTGTCTTTTCATTCGTGCGCATGATGCGCCCCACCGACTGCACAACATCCACCTGCGAATTGCGCGGTGTCAGGAAAAGAACAGCATCAAGGGCAGGAACATCAACACCCTCGGACAGGCAGCGAACATTGCTTAAAACACGGCATAGATTGTCGGGGGTATCTTCCTTCAGCCATTGCAGTTTAGATTCTTTTGTCGTGGCATTCATACTGCCATCAACATGATCTGCCTCACAGACAAGCGTGTTATGACCCTCTTCCTGCTCCTGATAGGCCTCAACAACGGCCTGAAACATGCCTGCAATATTTTTCGAGCTGACCTTATGTTTTTTCGCTTTGCCTGCACTTGGTTCAATCACCTGACAAAAAGCAAGGGCGCGGCGCATGGGATCTGCATCATCAGCAAGGGCATCATCCTGATCCTGCTTGCTCAATGCCTTCCAGCATCCGATAATTCGGGCAGCATCATCAACCTTTAGCTGGTTGTTTTCATCCGCCAAAAGACTTTGCAGTCGGGTGCTAATGTGAGCGGCATCAACAGTTAAAACGATCACCTTGTAATCAACGAGCAAGCCCAGACGGACAGCTTCGGAAAAAGTGATAACATGAAGCTCTTTGCCGTAATGTGCTTCATCATCCATTGAATAGAGGGTTGTATTGTCCCTTTCCGCAACAGCTCTGGTGTTAGCGGCATAAATGCGCGGTGTCGCTGTCATATAGAGGCGTTTGGCAGCGGTAATAAAACCATTGTCATGCACTCTGACGAACTTGCTATCCTCTTCGTCAGCAAAGGTTGAGCCTGTTGTGCGGTGTGCTTCATCACAGATAATCAGGTCAAAATCACCAAGATCAAATTCATGCTGCGCTTCACTGATCACAGCTATGGAATGGTAAGTTGAAAAGACAACGTTCATATGGTCGGCATCATGGCGAATGCTCATTTCACTCGCCAAGGACTTAGCATTTGTGGTTGCTGGATAACGTAGTTCGTGCATGAAGGTCTGCACAATATCACCGTCTTTTATGCGCTTTTTTCCAATATCACTATCGGAACAAACAGCAAAACTATGAAGGGGTATGGTGCTTTGCTGCGTCCATTCAGTCAATGTCTGCGATAGTAACGACAAGCTGGGAACGAGAAACAAAACTCTGCCGCCTTTGCCAGCAAGACTTTCTGCGATTTTCAGACTGGTGAAGGTTTTACCAGTACCGCAAGCCATTATCAGCTTACCACGATCAGCCTCTTTGAGGCCTGCAACGACTCTTTTCAAGGTCGTATCCTGGTGCGTTCTCAAGTCATATTTGACTTTCAGGACCGGCGCTTGATCTGGCTGGAATTTAGACCAGTCTATCTGGCTGTTTTCTAAATCATACAAATCAATTTTGGTGACTGGTGTTCGTTGCCCTTGCAAGGAATTTTCTGCATTGTCGCTCCACTGGTTCGTGGTTGTGACAATAATCCGATGGGTAAACGGCTTTTGCCCAGAGGCAGTAAAAAAGCTGTCTATATCCTTTTTCTGGATACGGTAGTCATCGGCATAGAACTTACACTGAATGGCATGATACTCATTCGTGTCCCGGGTTTTAGCTACCAGGTCGATACCTGTGTCTCTGGCATCAAGGCCTTGCTCTTTCGCCCAATCTGCATAAGTCCAAACATTGCTATATAGGTCTCTATATGTCGCCTCATATCGAAAATAGCTGACTATCAACTCTTCAAAATAAGTGCCCTTTTCTCGTTCTGTTTGAGCCGCGTCACGATAGGTTTTGAAGAGGTCTTGAAGCGCTGTCATATATCACCACTATGTTGAACTCTCCCATGTATGAGGTTGATGTGTGCAAAGAGCAAGAAGTCACACAAAAATTTGCGAAATTTAATTGTGAAATAGGGATAACTTTGTGGTGCTAACGATCTGTCAAGCCGACCTCACCAATTGCGGCCAATGCTTGCGGATATAATCGGCATTTATGAACATCGCCTGCGCGGCGACGCCTGCCAATCGCTCCACTTCGCTGGTGAAGCCCCGGCCATGGTGCATGTTGCGTGAATGGGCGGCTTCGTGAACAAGGACGGCGAGGGCTTGCGCGCCAAGCGGGGCTTGCCAGAAACAATCCTCGTCGAGCGCCAGGGTGAGCAGATTGCTATCGCTCCAATGGGCTGAAAATGTACCAATTTCCACTCCCAATAAAGTTGCTTCGCTGCCAAGAGCCAAAGCGCCTGATACGGGCATGGCCGGCGCGTTCGTAGAATCGACAAGCTGCTGACAGAACCACACGGCAAAAGTCAGGCAGGCATTGACATGATCACGCCCGCCGCGATGTTCAATCCATTGCAGGCGCGTGTCGCTCTTGTTGCTATCATCCAGCCCGAAACTTTGCTTGGTCACCTCTTGGCGAAGCTCTTCCTGCACAAGATCAACGCACTGCTTGGCGCTTGGCAAATGTTCCTTGGCCATGTCGCGAAAACCTCCCGACATTTGCGAGGTTTTGAGAATGTGCGCGCCGGTGCGTTCGGCGTCATGGTCATAGTCGCGCTTGCCCATGCTTGGCACAGAACGAACGGCGTTTTCACCAAACGCTTTGTGAAGAATATCCTGTTGCACATCCGCTTCGCATTTGGCCCCGGCGACGCCTACCCAGTCAGCCGTTGTTTCCTCGGCATCCAGATCTGGCAATATGGTGGGTAGGCAAGAAGTATGGATACGCTTGGCATAGCCAGAAGCCAGCGCGTCGCGATTGGGGTTCATGGGGACGCGCTGCTGGATATTGGCATGAAAGGGTACAGACCATTCGGCATTGGCAACGGGAATGCCCATTTCATAGATGAACGGTTCTTCATCGCTTGTGGTTTCCATGAGTTCTATCATCGTTTTGCGGCGCGGTTTTTTCCAGCTCGAACTTTCAGCGTTGTAAATCTCGGTGGGCAGGGATGCTGCAACACTATAACGCGCGGCCTTTGAATGAACGCGATTGCCATTGAGCAGAAAATTGATGTTGGGAGGAATGAGGAAGGCGGCGAAATAGCTGTCGAACTCTTGTGCTGTCTCCTCTGGCCAGTCAAAGATCATGGTCACAGATGCGCCATTGACCGGCTTTTCAAACTGCATTTTACTGGTGATCTGCTGGCCGTCTTCGGTCTTGAAATGCAGTCCCTTTGAGCCACTGCCAACCAGTGCCTCGTTGGCAACAGAGAGAATTTCCTTGAAACCGCGCCCGAACCGCCCGCGCTTCAAATGGCTGTCGGTTTTGTGGGTGAGATAGACAACGCGCATGGCGTCAAGGTCTTCAAGACCGCCGCCTGTATCGCGGCAATAGACATGGAACCGGCCTTTTTCCATGCGGTAATCAAGGGCCACCGTGCCCTTTTCATCGCCAATGGCGTCAAATGAGTTTTGTACCAGTTCCTTGACCAGATGGCCCGGCGGGCGCGCCTTGTTGAACGAGGCAAAGCCGCTCGTTGAAATTTGCAGCCAGCCCTCACCTTGCGACATCGATACATCCTTGAACGCTATTACACATTGCCGGATTAGTCTTATCACGCCGCAAATCAATTGGCCACGCCCCAGATCGGTTGGCGAACTTGCTGTCGTCAATCGCCAGTGATGTCCTCCACAAGCTCCCTTGCGCCTTGTATCAGCGCCCGCAATTCGCGGCGTTCCTCGATTGCCTTTTGGCCATAATGGCCATGTTTGCGGGCGTTCTGGTTGCCGGTGGGCGCACCTGTCGATTTGCCGCCGTGCATGCGGCAGCGCCCGTTTGGCATGGCCGGGGCGCGGCATAAAAAGCTGCCTCTGGTCTTTGCGCCGCAGCGCGGGCTTTGGTGCATGGGCAGCGGTTGGGGCAGGGGCAACCTTGTGGTGACCTTGGGGTCATTTTTGCTTTGCATGGGGTTGTTCCTTGGTTTTTATTTTTTCCCCGCCCCCCGGTATGGGTTTCGTGGTGTGCTCAACATTGCCGACAATGGCTTGCCCGCCTTCATGAACATGCACATGTTTGACCGTCACCTTTTGCCCGCCCTTGCCGCGCTTCTTGTTGAGGGCTTCCATCAGCTTGATATAGGCACGCGATAGTTTGCTGGCCTGCTTGAGCGCCTCATGACGGCCTGCAAAAGTCTGTCCTTGGAGCATTGCCCGGCGGAAGCATTCCATGGTGGCGTTATGAGTGGCAATCATTTGTCCGGCCAGCATGCCCTCCATTTTATCGCTTGGAGCTATCCCTTGCAGGGCAATCATCGCACCTGTTATCAGTTTGTCACGCTCTTCTTCACTGGCATGTCCCAGCCAAAGAGTATTGGCCACCTGATTGACGACAATGAGGTTATAACCTTCATGATCTGAGCCACCGAGTACCTTGCTTATGTCGGCCTCTTTTTGTTTTCCAGGAGCCTGTACCGTTACGTTATTGCTCATATCTGTTTGTCTTTCATTTGTTGCCGGGGGTTGCGTCGCCATTCCCATAGGCCGCCAAGCTGTCTTCGCCCGCCATCTGGCGGTCTATGGGCAAAGGCCCTTGTTTTGGGGAGTTGTGAGGGGTGTCATTGCATGGGCCGCCATTCTCGCAGGTGTGGCGGTCTATAGTGTTTTCTGCCTTAGTGTTTGGCAGTGACCATTCATAAAACGCATCTTTGCCAAAGCCGTTGCGGGTGGTGGTGACGAGCAATTTCGTCTTTGCTCGTTCAACTGTCCGCCATGTTATTCCGGCTTCATTGGCTTGCCGTTTGATTTCTTTTGCTGGTAGCGGGCCATCAGACAGAACTTCGCAAAGGAAATTTTTAGCTTCGTTTCGTTTGGGGGCGTCATTTGGCGTAATGGTATGAATGGCGGCAAGGACTTCATCGGCGGATTTGTCAATGGTACCGCTTTGCCAGACAATGCGGCTGGTTTCGATACCGTTTTCAAGTTGATGACTTTTGACCGTGAAAGCCAGGCCGCTATTGTCGGGGCCAAGATTGTTCTTGGCAGGCATAAACAGGCGTCGCCCGGTGTCCTTGCCCTCGATGATCTCATTGGCCACTATGAATGTTGCCCTAGAGGCTGCAACAAAAGCGCCGGAACCAGTGATACGGGAAACGGCTTCGCCACCGGATTTATTGAGATGGGAAACCAGAACGATTGCCGCATTGTGCTTTTCTGCCAATGAAGAAAGGGGGGAGAGAAGCGCCCGCACATCTGCATTTTTGTGGCTGTCAGTGCCGCCGAGATAGGCAGAAACGGGATCAATGATCACAAGGGTGGTGTTTCCTAGTTTAGCCATCAATTGCCCCAGAAAGTCTATATCTTGGGATAGATCAAAGCCACGCAAACTGCCATTACTATTTCTTACGCCATCAACAATGTTGATTATCTCAAGGTTCGCCCCCACGGCCATAAGCCGGGGTTTGATGGTGTCAGCGGCGGCGTCTTCGCCAGATATGATAAGAACGCCGCCCATTGGAGCCATGCCGTCGTCATTTGGCCACTTACTGCCGGAACTTGTTTTCGCGGCAAGCCAGAGGGCAAGCTGGCTTTTGCCAAGGCCGGGATTGCCTGCAATCATGGTGGCCTTGCCACGGGCTATTTTACCAGGCCAGAACCAGTCTATGGGCTTGGCCTCTATATCAGCCATGCAACGGATGGAAAGAGCCGAGGGGGGCGTTGTTTCCGCGCGCTTGGCCAGTCCACCGATTTTCCAGCTCCATTTTTTGTCATCGGGTGTTTTAAAGCTGCCGGTGGTGCCATCAAAACGATATTCGCAATCATATTGACCGGGCATTATACCATCGAAAGCTTGTGGCTTTCCATTGCCATTGAAGCCAGTGGATGGTGGCAACAAGCCTGCCGCTTTAATGGCATTGCAAAACTCTGTTTCGGGGTCGCCGTCAAAGGTTGCTTGATCTTCGGTGATCCACTCATTATTCTGGTCTTGTAGGTTTTTATCATTGCCCGGTTGAGGATTGCCGTCCTCGCCGGGTTTTTCTTTGTCGTACATGGTCGTCCCCTTATTCTGCCGTATCGGCGAAACTGTCGATCAGGGCACGAATATCTTCAATGCGCCAAGCGGTTGTTCTTGGTCCAAGTTTTACGGGTTTGGGAAAGCGCCCGGTCTTGACCCCGTCCCACCATGTCGATTTGCTTACCGGGATAATAGCAAGCACTTGAGGAAGGCGAAGAAAGCCAGTATTCGAAAGTATGTTCAATGCAATACAACTCCATCTAAACTAGAAAAATACAACCCGATAAAGAACTACGTGATTCGCTATGTTTTTCAAAGGGGTAGCTTTAATAGTTGTTGATAGGCTGGGAATAATAAAATTAAGCCTTTGAAAAATAGACTAAAAAAATTTCATCCTTGTGGGCGATAGATGTCGTGCTTTCGTAGTGTTTGGTGGGGTGGTCAACAAAAAAGAACCGAATATTGTCGAAAATGTTTAAGTTATTCGTTTTTTAATTCAGCTGCTTAGTCTCAATTTATCCAGATAATCCGCCCAGGCTTGCATCATTGCTTTGCGTTGGGGGAGGTGTTTGGTTCGGTTATAGGCGCGGCCATGAACGTCTTTTACGGCGTGGGCTAGTTGGTGTTCGATTATGGCGGGAGGATATTCCAGCACTTCATCAAGAATGGTGCGGGCCATAGCCCGAAAGCCGTGGCCGCTCATTTGATCTTTGGGGATTTCCATGCGGCGCATGGCGGCCAGTATGGCGTTGTCGCTCATGGGGCGTTTGGGGGAGCGTGCGCCGACAAAGACATATTCGCTATATTGTGTGATCGGGTGTAGCTCTTTCAAGATGGCAATGGCCTGGCTGGCGAGGGGGGCTATATGATGGCTTTCTGTCTTCTTGACAAAATAGCGCCATTCGGCATTTTCAAAATCAATATCTGCCCAAAGAGCCGTTCGTAATTCGCCGGGTCTGACAAAAACAAGTGGGGCCAGTTTGAGGGCGGCGGCAACTATGGGGCTTCCTCGATAACCATCAAGAATGCGTAGCAATGCGCCAACTTCGTCGGGTTCGGTAACAGCTGCAAAGTGTCCTCCCTTAACGGGGGATAGTGCGCCTCTAAGGTCATTGGTGGGGTCGCGTTCGGCGCGGCCAGAAGCGACGGCAAAGCGAAAAACCTGTCCGCAATTTTGCATGGCACGGTGGGCAGTTTCTATGGTGCCACGGTTTTCGATCTTTTGGATGATTTTCAGGAGTTCGGGCGGGGTGATTTCTGAGATGGGTCTGCCGCCAAGCCAAGGGAATATATCGCGTTCGAGGCGGCGAATGGTTTTGCTGGAATGGGAGTGGCTCCAGACGGGTTCGTTTTTCGCGAACCATTCGCGGGCCACCACTTCAAAACTGTTGCCGTCTCGATTGCTTTGGGCTGCCTTCATGGCCTTGCGCTGTTCGCCTGGGTCTATGCCATTGGCAATTTGTCTGCGCATTTCATCGCGCCGGTTTCGCGCTTCTTTCAGACTTACATCTGGATAGACGCCGAGCGACAACCGTTTTTCTTTTCCCTCAAAGCGATATTTCAACCGAAACCACTTGCCCCCACTTGGGGCAACCTCAACATAAAGCCCGCGGCTATCGAACATGCGGCGTGGCTTTTTCGCCGGTTTGGCGTTTCTAATGGCGGTATCCGTTAAGGGCATATTGGGGGCAACCGATTCTGGAAAATAGTCTCTGCCCCCAAGTTTGCCCCCAAGTTTGCCCCCAGTTGCCCCCGGATGTCAATGGACGTGCCCCCACGCCGCTGGACAACGAGCAAAGAAAATCCCCGTAAATACGGGGGTTCCTGGTCTTTATTGGATGGTGTTGGACGGGGGGATGGTGGAGCCAGACGGGATCGAACCGACGACCTCTTGCATGCCATGCAAGCGCTCTCCCAACTGAGCTATGGCCCCAAAATTGTAATGCTTAACGTTGAGTGCTTAATGTTTAATGAAAAACATCAACGCCCAACATGTGCAAACATATATCATTCAACATTAAAAATTCAACATTAAACATTGCGCTGTTCGCAGTGCCTAGCCTTCGTCTTCGACTTTGGGTTTGTTGTCTCCAACGATTTCACTGACATCGTCGCCGCCTTCGTCTTCATCGGGCAAAAAGGCATCCGTGCTGTCGTCACTATCGTCATCATCGTCCTCTTCTATGTCGGCGAGATCGTCGTCATCAATGGCGGCGACATCCGGATCGATTTCAGCATCGGCTGCTTTTTTCTTTTTCGCGGCTGCGGCTGCTTCGGCGGCTGCTGCCTCTTCTTTGGCTTTCGCCTTGGCGTCTTTGTCTTCTGCCGGCTTGGCGAGTTTAAACTCGACCTCGCACATGGGGCAGATGATGGGAGTGTTGTTGAGGTCGTAGAATTTTGCTCCACAGCCTTCACAAAGACGTTTGGTTCCGCGCGCAGCTTTGCTCGACATGGTGCATTTACTCTGGAGTTTACAGATGAGATAAAGAAAAGATGGATTGCCATGATGTGTCGCTGGTGTCAAAAGGAATTGTCAAATTAGCATGGCATTTTTTGTTTTTTCCGCTT
>JAJRQA010000119.1 GCA_024280475.1 Alphaproteobacteria bacterium | reverse complement strand
TATTCCTGCATGGGCTGGGGCGACAAGGTGCCATCGAAATCATAGATAAGCGCGATTATATTCTTGCTGTTTTGCGGCATCAGATCCCCACCCTTTTCCTAAAACCCTGTGTTGCGAAGAGTAACAGTTAGAACTAGTATCCCAAAAAAACAAGTATGGGACCTGATATGACCGAACCTGACACCAATGCGACCATCTCCACAGACCCCAAATTGCTGGAACTGCTGGTTTGTCCGCTAACCAAAACATCATTGCAATATGATGCGGAGCGGCAAGAGCTGGTGTCGCGCGCCGCGCGTTTGGCTTTTCCCATTCGCGAAGGTATCCCGGTCTTGCTGGAGGCCGAAGCACGCAAGCTTGACGAGGGTGAATAGCCGGTGGGCAGGTCAATAGGGGGTAGGGGCGTTTGAAAAAAAATGGGCCGCTGGCTGTTTATCGGGCCTGGATTGCGGCGGGGGAGCTGCGAGCCGATCCAGCGCAAGCCTATGCCGCAGAGCAATTGCAATTGCTCGCAAACCGTCTTGCCGACTGGGAAAACTCAAGCAGTTTGCGTGTTCTCAATGAATGGCTTGGCCGCGCCAAAAAGGTGCCGCGTGGTCTTTACATGTTTGGAGATGTGGGGCGCGGCAAAACCATGTTGATGGATCTGTTTTATGAAACCATTGATATCCCGCATAAAAAACGCCTGCATTTCCATCCCTTCATGCGCAATGTTCACGTGTTGATCAAGCAGATGCGCGCGCGCGATGAAGGCGACCCTATTCCGCTGGTCGCCGTTGAGCTGATGCGTGAAACCGATCTGTTGTGTCTGGATGAGCTGCACGTCAATGACATCACGGACGCGATGATTTTGGGGCGCTTGTTCGCGCACATGTTCGAGCGCGGCCTCATTCTTGTTGCGACCTCTAATGCCGCTCCTGGGGAGCTTTACAAAGACGGGCTCAATCGATCTTTGTTCTTGCCGTTTATTGAACTTGTGGAGCGTAAAATGGATGTGCTGCAGCTCGATGCGCAGCTTGATTATCGCCGTGACAATTTCCAGAACACGCCGCATTATTTTACGCCAGCAGATGAGGGCGCGCGGCTGCGGCTCGATGATATCTGGCGCCAGTTTGCGGGGGGAGCGGCGCCTCATGATGGTGGTCTTGATGTTGGGTCACGGCGCATCCATATTCCCAGTATGGGGGGCGGCATGGCGCGCTTTGGTTTTGCCGATCTATGCGATCAGCCGCTTGGAGCCAATGACTATCTGGCCTTGTGCGAGCATTTTCATACGTTTTTTATTGATGATGTGCCGCAGCTATCGGCTGATCGTCACAGTGAAGCGCGGCGTTTCATCAAGCTGATCGATACGCTTTATGATCAAAAACGAAGACTGATTGTGTCTTGTATGGTGGAGCCCGATGAGATCTATGTCGATGGCAAGGGCGCTGACGAGTTTATCCGCACAAGCTCGCGTCTTACGGAAATGCGCCAAAGTAGCTGGGCTGATTAACGGGTCGGATTGATCTAATCGGTTGTTTTGTATGTCTTTATGCGATCATTGACGAAGTCGGCGAATTGCTGGCGCTCGTTTTCATCTGCAAAAGCTGCGTGGGGAATGATGGTGCCAGCGCCCTTGTCAATCCACAGGACTAAAATATCGGAGCTTTGAGTGAGGTCCAAAAATGCTGTCCAGTCGAAGGAAGATTGCAAATGTTTACCAGTGATCTGGATGCCGCCGCCTTCATAAGCGGCAAGCGTGAACTCACCGGTCATGGCGTCATGAGAGCCGACAATATTGCTGACCATTTTTTTGTTGGCGATGATCGATAAAATGCCAATAGCAAGTGCGGCTATTCCTGCGCCAAGAAAGAAAATGGAAACTTCTCGCGAGGATAAATAGCCCGACCTGTCCAATGCCAGCAAGATGAGCCCGGTCAGCAAACCGAAAATAATAGCCCGCAAAAATCGTCCCGCTGGGTTACTACTTCTTGAGCGCTTTGCGGCAAGCTTGAGATAGCTTTGAAAATGATCCGGCGTCAGTTTGTAACGCAGGCGAAAGAGATCGGCGACCATTAGCTTAACCGCCCGTGGCAATGCTTGTATTTTTTGCCGGTTCCGCAGGGACAAGGTGCATTGCGCGGAACCTTACCCCAGGTGCTTTCATCATTGGCATCGATGTTCACGCCCTTTGGTTTATTGCGTTTGGGACGTTGGGGAGCGGCGGCTTCGCCATAGTCGGCGTCAACCACATCATCATCAAAATCGGCATCGTCATAGCCCAGCGACATATCCATATGACTGGCTTCCATCTGGCGTCCAGAGGCTTCCGCTTCCATAGCCTGGATTTCTTCGTCCGAGATGGGTTCTACATGGAACATCTGGGTGGTGACGTCTTCACGCAGCTGGGTCAGCAGATTTTCGAACAATACAAAGGTCTCGGTCTTGTATTCGTTCAAGGGATCGCGTTGGCCATAGCCGCGTAGGCCGATGACCTGGCGCAGATGGTCAAGGGTAACAAGATGTTCGCGCCACAGATTGTCGAGGGTCTGCAACAGGAACCATTTTTCCACATTGCGTATATTGTCAGAACCAAAATCGACGGCTTTTTTGGCGGCCGCTTCATCCACGGCCTGCTTCAGGCGATCATGGATTTCATCGTCAGCGATGCCTTCTTCTTCGGCCCAGTCGGCAATCGGCAGATCAAGGGCAAATATCTCCTTGACGCGCGCATTGAGGCCATCAGTATCCCATTGTTCAGCAAAGGCTTTTTCTGGGATGTGCAAAGTCACAAGTTGATCGGCTACGTCGTGACGCATGTCAGAGATGGTTTCCGAGACATCCTCGTCTTCCATCAGCTCAATGCGATGTTCGAAGATCACTTTACGCTGATCATTCATCACATCATCATATTTCAGCAGGTTTTTACGAATGTCGAAATTGCGCGCTTCGACTTTGCTCTGGGCTTTTTCCAGCGCTTTGTTGATCCAGGGATGAGTGATGGCTTCGCCTTCGTCCAGACCCAGTTTGCGCAACATACCATCCATGCGGTCGCCGCCAAAAATGCGCATGAGGTCATCTTCCAGCGACAGATAGAATTTTGAATGTCCGGGATCGCCCTGGCGGCCGGAGCGGCCACGCAGCTGATTGTCGATGCGCCGGCTTTCATGGCGCTCGGTGCCAAGTACGAACAGGCCGCCGGCATCGAGGACGGTCTGGCGCCCTTCCTTGATGCTGTCAGTCAGCTTTGCGCGCTTTTTCTCGATTTCCTTATCAGTTGGTTTTTTACCGTTTTTCTCTTGCTCTTCAAGCCAATCGACGACCTGCATGTCAAGATTACCGCCGAGCTGAATATCGGTGCCACGACCAGCCATATTGGTGGCAATGGTGACGGCCCCGGGCGCGCCAGCCTGCGAGATGATCGAGGCTTCGCTCTCATGATAGCGCGCATTAAGCACCTTGTGCTTGACGGGCTTGTCGATGCCGCTTTCCTTGAGAAATTTTTTGTCATCGAGCAAGGCGGAAATGGTTTCCGACTTTTCGATACTGGCCGTACCCACCAGAATAGGCTGATTGCGCTGCTGACATTCATGTACACGCTCGACAATGGCGCGATATTTTTCCTGTGCGGTGCGATAGACCTCGTCATTTTCGTCCTGGCGCAAAATATCCACATTGGTGGGGATTTCGATAACGCCAAGCTTGTAAATATCCATGAATTCGTCGGCTTCGGTGAGCGCCGTGCCGGTCATGCCGGAAAGCTTGTCATAGAGACGGAAGAAATTCTGGAAGGTGATAGAGGCCAGCGTTTGGTTTTCGGGCTGGATCTTGGCGTGTTCCTTGGCTTCAAGGGCCTGATGCAGGCCTTCAGAAAAGCGCCGCCCTTCCATCATGCGTCCCGTGAACTCGTCAATGATCACCACTTCGTCTTTGGCAACGATATAGTCACGGTCTTTTTCAAATAGCTTGTGAGCGCGCAGAGCCTGATTGACGTGATGCACCACCATGACATTTTCAATATCATAAAGGCTGTCGCCTTTGAGCTGCCCGGCTTCGCGCAAAACTTCTTCCAGGCGCTCATTGCCTTCTTCACTAAAGGTCGCCGCCTTGACCTTTTCATCCACCTCAGAATAGCTATCCGCACCTTCTTCTTTGAGCAAGTCCACCATGATTTTATCGATGGCCACATATAGCTCGGTGAGATCTTCGGTGGGACCAGAAATAATAAGCGGCGTGCGCGCTTCATCAACAAGGATACTATCGACCTCATCGACGATGGCGTAATAATGGCCGCGCTGGACCATTTCTTCCATCTCATATTTCATATTATCGCGCAGATAATCAAAGCCATATTCATTATTGGTGCCATAGGTGACGTCGCAGGCATATTGCGCCTTGCGGTCTTCGTCTTCGACCCCATGTATGATCACGCCAACGGTAAGCCCGAGATAAGTATAGATCTGGCCCATCCATTCGGCGTCACGTTTGGCCAGATAGTCATTGACGGTGACCACATGCACGCCCTTGCCGGGAATGGCATTGAGATAAACAGCCAATGTGGAGACAAGGGTTTTACCCTCGCCGGTTTTCATTTCCGAAATTTGACCTTCATGCAGCACCATGCCGCCTACCAGCTGCACATCATAATGGCGCTGTTTGAGGGTGCGCTTGGCTGCTTCACGCACCGTTGCAAAGGCTTCCACCAGGAGATCATCGAGGGTTTCACCATCCGCAAAGCGTTTGCGAAACTCATCCGTTTTGGCCTGCAGGTCGCTAGTAGAGAGTTTTTCAAACTCATTTTCGAGCGCATTGATCGCCTCAACGCGATCGTCATAGGATTTGAGCGCTCGCTCATTGGCGTCACCGAATATTTTTTTGGCGAGTTTGCCGAAAGAAACCATGTTATCGAAGCCTCATAGAAAAGGATTGGCGGAATGTTGTGTTGTAACCTGTTTTGCGCAGTGCAAGACCTATTACACTAATGCGGCAAAAAACGCTCATCGGAACCTTATGGCCCCAACGCTCGTTTATGACTTACGTGTCAGAGATAAGGTTGGCAGGTGCCATTGTCAATGCGCGGTATAGCGCATACAAGCGCATGTGATGAAGCTTGACCCCGCCAGCCATGTGCATAGAGTCGCCTAGTAACCAAATGAAGGAATATAATCCCATGTTGAAGGGCCTGATGACATTGGCGCGGCCTGCCCTTTTGGCGCTTGATCCCGAAAAAGCCCACGAGCTGACTTTGCGCTCGCTGGAGCAGGGACTTTTCCCTCGGGCCGGGCAGAATGATCAGCGCCTTGAACAAACAGTTTGGGGGCTCAAATTCAATAATCCCCTCGGCATGGCAGCAGGCTTTGATAAAAATGGCCGCGTGCCGGGACCCTTGTTCAAGATGGGCTTTGGCTTTTGTGAAGCTGGCACCGTGACGCCGCAGCCTCAGGATGGCAACAAAAAGCCGCGGGTCTTTCGGCTGATCAAGGATCGCGGCGTGATCAACCGGCTGGGTTTTAACAATGAGGGCCATGATGCCTTGGCCAACCGGCTGCTAACGCGCAGCCATGATGGCGTCTTGTCGATCAATATTGGTGCCAATAAAGATAGCGCGGACCGGATTGAGGACTATTGCATCGGGCTCAAGCGCTTTTATAATGTTGCCGATTTTTTCACCATCAATATATCATCACCCAACACGCCGGGCCTGCGCGATCTGCAAGCGCCAGACGAGCTGGATGCTTTGCTTCAAAAATTGACGAAACTGCGCGCGCAGTTAATGGATGAGGATGATGCCCCCTATCGCCCTATGGCGGTGAAGCTGGCTCCCGATATTGATGATGATGCGCTACCCGCTATTATTGAGCGATTACAAGCCCATAAGGTGGATAGCATTGTTATTTCGAACACCACGCTGTCACGCAGCGGTCTGGTGGACCAGAGTACTGGCGCGCAAGCTGGCGGCCTGTCGGGGCGGCCCTTGTTTGAGCGCTCGACCCGGATGCTGGCCCGCACCTATCAGATCACCAAAGGTCAGATCCCGCTGATCGGTATTGGCGGCATCGATAGTGGAGAAAGTGCTGTGGCCAAATTGCAGGCTGGCGCAACACTCATTGAACTTTACACCGGTCTCATCTATGAAGGTCCAAGCCTCATCACAAATATCAAACGCGCACTTATCCGCCATTGCGAAGAAAACGGCTATGATTCAATTGAACAAGCCATTGGTACAAAGGCCGACGAATGGGCGGTCAAAACCATCTCCTGACAATAAAAAGGAACTGTCATGTCCGTTAAAATCTATCATAATCCCCGTTGCTCGACCTGCCGCCAGACCATGGCCTTGCTGGACGAGGCCGGTGTCAAACCAGAAGTCATTGAATATCTTGAGAACCCGCCAACAGAAGCAGAGCTTAAGGAAATTATCGAGATGCTCGGCATCAAGCCACGCGATCTCATGCGCAAAAAAGAAAAGATTTACAAAGAACTTGAGCTGTCAGATGACAGTTTGCCCGATCACGCCCTTATTATGGCCATGGTCAACCACCCTCATCTAATCGAGCGCCCTATCGTCGTCAAAGACGGCAAAGCGGCTGTTGGACGTCCGCCAAAACTGGTGCTGGATATTTTATAGATAGGGGCGAGCGCTCGCCAGCTGATTGAAGGAGAGAGTGAAATCGAGATACTCTATACACTTATAGGTTTCATCTTTACCATCCTTGGCTGGCTGCTCTCCATCATCTTGTGGTTTTTGAGTTTTTTGCTCATGCCACTGCTGATATTGCTGGTGCTGGCAGCCTTTGCCCTGCGCTATGCCTATCGTACCCCCATGACTAAACCCTATGTGGAGCGCCTGTTTGCGCGCCTGCAGGAAAAGGGCTTTGGCGGCGCCAAGCGCTTGCTCTATCTGGTCTCCGTCGAACCCTTTCGTGTCATCTTCCGCTTCATCGGCCTGTCCATCCTCTACGCCTGGGTCAATCTGTGGTGGAAACCCAAATGGTCCCCCTGGACGAGAGCCCGCGAAAACCCGAAAAAGCAGGGGAAAGGGAAGAAGAAGTAAGGGGGGGGGAAGAAAGAATAATCGCCATTCTTGATGTGCTACCGCTTCGCTATTTGAGCACGAGTGCGGCGGGCAGAAAAGGGCGAGCCCCTTTCATCCCCATTTGGGGAGTTGTTCGGGAGGGAGTGTACTGACCACTCCTCCTTCGTCATGGCCGGGCTTGACCCGGCGATCCATTGTGATCTCGCATCTATACGGTCAATATGAACTATTCTCTCACCTTCCCATTGGATACCCGGATCTGCGCTTCGCTTGTCCGGGTATGACGAAGGTGGGGGCTTCGCTTGTCCGGGTATGACGACGGGGGTGCACGTTGCTTGCGCGGACATGGTGAGGGGAGGGGCTAATTATGTATATATTAATTCACCTGTTTTTTAGATAAGTGGAATGCTTAGCGATTGTTTCGCGGTTACAATTGCCTGTCATCCCCGCGAAGGCGGGGATCCATAACCCCGGTCCTGTCATTTAGTATATAAATCCGTCAGAAAAATCCCTTTGCAAATTGTCAAATCAGGGAGTATGGATCCCCGCCTTCGCAGGGATGACACGGATAAAAACGTTATATACCCAAATGTTCCTGGGGTTTGGGGGCTAGTCCCCAACACTGTCTATGAAGACGCCGCGCGGCGAGCGCATTTTAGTTGTCCTACCGCTTCGCTATTTGAGGACGGCGCATTATTCCCCCGATAATTCCTTTGAGCGCTGCGTCGCCGCTCGTATCGTTTTATCCATCAGTTTGGGCAGACCTTTTTTGCCCATCAGGACTTCAAGGGCGGCCTGCGTCGTGCCACCGGGGGAGGTGACGTTTTTGCGCAGGATGACGGGGTTGTCAGGCGAGTGGCGCATAAGGGCACCGGCGCCTTGCATGGTTGTTTTAGCAAGTTGCCAGGCGAGTTTAGCATCGAGCCCTTGATTGATACCAGCCAGCGCCATGCACTCGGTGAGAGCGAACAGGTAAGCGGGCCCTGAGCCTGAGACTGCGGTGACCGCATCCATTAGGGCTTCATCATCGATCCAGGCGATTTCACCGACCGCTGACAGCAGGGTGATGCAGTGCTCGACCTGCACGCCTGTAGCGGTTTCGTTGGCGCAGGCAACCGACATGCCGCGTCCAATGGAGGCTGGTGTATTTGGCATAGCGCGCACAATGGGTTGCTTGTCGCCTAAATGGCTGGCCAGTGTTTTGAGGTTTTGCCCCGCTGCGATTGACAAGAACAGGGTTTGCTCATTGGCTTTTTCGGCAAGGGTGGGCAGGATTCGCGCCATCATTTGCGGTTTTATGGCCAGCACAATGATGGCGGGGGGAGAGGGCAGCGCTGGATTTTCGCCGCTCACCAGCTCATGTTCGGAAATTAGTTTTTGGGCGTCCTCGCAAGGAGCGGGGTCCTGGATGACCAGGTCTTGCGGGGCAAGCCCTTGTTCTAACCAGCCCGCAGCCATTGCACTGCCCATTTTACCGGCCCCGACCAGCAATAAGGGGCCACCAATATCGATTGTCATATATACGCTTTCTTAACCGAGACCGTCATCCTCGCGAAGGCGGGGACCCATACTCACAGTGTTATTGTAAATTTCGAAGAGCCAACCTCAAGCCCCTTTCGCATTTTTCGACGTCAGGGGTTATGGTTCCCCGCCTTCGCGAGGATGACACGAGGGAGATATAACATAAAGGCGATAAAATTCAGAAAAATATTGGTTTATGACTTTTAGCCTGTGCGAGCTGATCTACGCCTGCCCCTTGGTTTCAAACATGGTTGTCGCCAGGGCATCTGAAGCGTTCTTACCAGCCCAGATGACAAACTGGAATGCCTGATAGTAAAATTCGCAACTTTCAAGCGCAGCAGACATCAAAGCCTGACATTGTTCGGTATTGGCCTCGGTACCATTCAGCAGCAGGGCATGGCGATACATAAGCAGCCCATCATCCGACCAAAGATCAAAATGGCCGACCCATAATTGTTCATTGATTTTGGCAATCAGCCGATAGATTTCGTTGGCGCGGCCTTCTGGCACTTTGAGATCAAAGGCACTGGCCAGATGCAGGCTCTCAATATCTTCACGCCAGTTGATCGATACTTGATAATCGCACCAGGTGCCATCGACAACCAGGGTCAACTCATCATCACATGTGCGCTCATAAGGCCAGCTATGTTGAAGTGCGAGGGATTCTATGAGGTCAATCGGATGGCTGATCCGGTCAAAAATAGGTGCTGCTGTCGCCATGGTCTGTTCTGCTCCGCTGGTCAAGTGGGAATCAGAGTTCTGGCCACACGACATGAGTACATATCGCGAGTTCGACCCCCACAAATATCTGTTTCAATAAAAAAGGTCTGGTCGCTGGCGGGGATGCCGAACCTGATCGATTTTTTATTGATGGTTTTCTTAAAGATACTATGCGAGGCCACAACTATTTCTAAGCGGTATCTGGTTCGTACACTTTGTTGCAAGACCCGTTTGCAAGTTGTCCACCAATTAAGTCAATGGTGACTTGCAAGGCACACAGTTTCCCACAGGTCGACGAAAACCCGTGAGATTATACACAGCGAAGTGGCCGGATCGGCGTTAAGGGAATTGCTCTATTTTAATGCTTTGATTTGCTTACGGAGTATTTTTATTTCCGCGCGCAATTCATCATTTTCTTCGCGGGCCTTGGTGGCCATGGCCTTTACCGCGTCGAATTCTTCGCGTTGCACAATGTCGAGATCGCGC
Source organism: Alphaproteobacteria bacterium (assembly GCA_024280475.1). Lineage (GTDB taxonomy): Bacteria > Pseudomonadota > Alphaproteobacteria > Rhizobiales > JAKIUO01 > JAKIUO01. The sequence continues at coordinate 24,578 of JAJRQA010000119.1, read as the reverse complement.
AGCACTTTTTCAGCTTTTGAACGCATGGCATTGTCGATTTCGCCGCGTGCACCTTGCATGGCGCCGGCGGCATCGGTCATCAGCTTGGCGATTTCATCAAAAACTTTGCCGGTTGTCTGGGGCATGCTTGCCTCCTTGTCGTTGTTTTGAGGTTGGCAATGGTTCTAGAATTCGAGTGCTTCGACTTCAAGATACATCTTGTTGACATGCTTGCCAAAATTACTGTCAAAGCCGCTCCATTCTTTGAACTCGGCAAATTGAGCTTCAATGTCTTTTTTGATCTCATGACCTTCTTTTTCGGCGCGATAGCCCTTGGTAACGCCGTCACGCAGTTTTACCAGATAGGTCAAAAACGGTGTCACAGCTAAATCAGCCGCGCCACTTTTGCCGTGGCCGGGCACATAGGTGGTCATTTTTAGATCACGCACATATTCCAGGGCTTTGATATTGCCGTGCATATCGCCGCTTTCTTCAAAGCGTCCCATGCGTTTGTTAAAACCATTATCGCCAAGGAACATGGTTTTGCTTTCCACATGCTCCACCATGATATCGGTGTCGGTGTGAGCAGATGACAGATGATGAGCGCGAAAGGTCTGGCCATCAATGGTGACCGAGGCGCCATTTTTGATTGTTTGATCGGGGGCAACTACCTTGGTGCCTTTGCTCACCCCCTTGGTCAACCGATCCATGATGTCGACCCAGGTCAGGCCTTCATCGCCATTGGCTTTTTCGATCATTTTAGGGTGGCCATAAATTTTAACGTCGGGAAATGCCTTTTTGAACGCCTGATTGCCGAGCCAGTGATCGCCATGAATATGGGTGTTGAAAATAGCCAGTACCGGCTTGTCGGTGATTTTCTTGATTTCTGCCAGCACATGTTCGCCAACCTGTTTGGTGCTGCCCGGGTCAATAACGATGACGCCATTAGATGACAAAATGAACCCGGGATTATTCATGAAACCCAAATTTTCAGGGCTTGGCTCACCTTTGGGACCATGCATAACATAGACATTTTTTGAAACCGCTTCAAAGGCCACCTTGGTTCCGTCTGGCAACGTCCAGGCACTGGCAATTGAAGGCCACAATATCAGGGATGCCAGGATGGCTATTATTCGAGAATTCATGATGAGCTTTTTTCCTTTTACACGTCATTTTTGTTGTAGTTTAAGGCTCTCGCCGATTTTGCACAAGAGCACTTGTTTGTGAGATCGCGGGAGTTGACTTGACACTTGCATGGGGTTTCGACAAAAGCTGAGCTGAAGTCGCGAAACCAGAACTGTGATGGGAAACCCGCTATGAGCTTTGCAATTATCTTACCTGTGATTGATCCTGTGGCGCTCAATCTTGGGCCTATTTCCGTGAAATGGTATGGGCTTGCCTATATGGTCAGCCTGTTGCTGGGCTGGGCCTATACGCGGTATTTGAGTGGCAATCAGCGTCTTTGGGGTGGCAAGTCGCCGATCAAGCCAGAACAATTTGACGATCTGTTGTTGTGGATCACACTTGGTGTCGTGGTAGGCGGGCGTCTTGGATATGTGTTGTTTTACAATCCGGTTTACTTCTTCAACAATCCATCTCAAATCATGGCCACCTGGAATGGCGGCATGTCGTTTCATGGCGGCATGCTGGGCTCGCTACTGGCCATCTGGTTCTATTCAAAACGTCATGATCTGCCAGTCTTGTCGGTAATGGATGTGGCGGCAGCAACCGCGCCGCTGGGGTTCTTGTTCGGGCGTATCGCCAATTTCGTCAATGGCGAATTATGGGGACGGGTTTCAGATGTTCCTTGGGCGATGGTGTTTCCCAATCCAGAAGCGGGCGGCGTCCCCCGCCATCCAAGTCAACTATATGAAGCGGCTCTCGAAGGGGCGCTGTTGTTTCTGGTGGCGCGCTTCTTGACCCACAAGCGTCTGGCTTTTTCAAAGCCGGGACTGGTGCTTGGCACGGTCATTCTTGGCTATGGGCTGGCGCGTATTTTTGTGGAGAACTTCCGCCAGTTTGATGAGGGTGTCGGGCTGATGATTGGACCGTTTACGCCGGGCATGATCTATTCTGCTCCGATGGTTGTGCTGGGGGCCTATCTTATTTTTCGGGCGCGGCGTCTAGGCGCTGACAGTTCAAAAAAACCAACAAAGACGATATGAGTGGCAAGCGTAAAAAAGGCAATGATCTCACCGATGATGGTGACGATAGCGTTGAGCAGTTGCTTGGCAAGATTTTTGAGGGTGTGAGTGCGCGCCAAGCCACAAAGCAGGGGGCTGATACCCCTGTGGCCATTAAACTCAAAGCACGCATTGAGCAAACGGGGCCGTTGACCCTGCACGACTATATGGCGACCTGTCTCGGCGATCCTGAATTTGGCTATTATATTACGCACCAGCCGTTTGGCACGAAAGGCGACTTCATCACCGCTCCAGATGTATGCCAGATTTTCGGAGAACTGCTGGGTTTGTGGTGCGTGCATGTCTGGGAAGAACTTGGGCAGCCGGGCAAATGCAAGCTGATTGAGCTGGGACCGGGCAGGGGAGCGCTGATGTCGGACGCCTTGCGCGCCGCCTCGCTAGTGCCAAAATTTTTGCAATCCATTGAGGTGCATTTTGTCGAGACCAGTAAGGCTTTGCGCGCCCAGCAAGAGCAGCTCATCAAGGCGCAGGCCAAGGAGCACGGGCGTCAGCTACCGCAACTTTTCTGGCATGACGAGCTGTCCGATATCCCCCCCGGTCCGAGTTTTTTGCTTGCCAATGAGTTTTTGGACGCGCTTCCTATCCGGCAATATCAGTTCAAGCATGGCGCCTGGTATGAGCGTCTGGTAGGTTTGGATGAAACGGGGGCGTTTACTTATATGCTGGCCGATCAACCCGGCAATGATCCAGATGGTCTCTCGCTCATGCCAAACGCGCCAGTTGATGGAGATCTTCTTGAAACCCGCCCCGCCACCAAAAGACTGCTCAAACAGATCGCCAAACGAGCCAGCGCCCATCCTTTCAATGGCTTGCTGATTGATTATGGCTATAACATACGCGCCTTTGGTGACAGTTTTCAGGCGATTAAAAATCATCAATTCGCTGACCCCTTGCGTGATCAAGGGTTTGCGGATTTAACAGCTCATGTCGATTTTTCATCCCTTGTGCAAACCATTATAGGGCTCGACCTCAAGGTTGCCGGACCGGTGACGCAGCGCGATTTTTTAATTGCGCTTGGGGCACGGGAGCGCGCCGCGCAATTGATGCAGGCGCAAGAAAACATGATTGATGCGCAACAGTTCATGACAGGTTTACAGCGCCTGATCGAACCAGATCAGATGGGATCTTTGTTTAAGGTCGTGGGGTTGTATGGCGCCGGGCAAGTCAAGGGGCCAGGGTTTGAGCCACCCTTAAGTGGCAATGGTTAGAAATGGGAGCACGCAATGAAAATTCTTGCCGATAATCTAAGCGGTCATGAGGGTATCTCTCATGGTTTTTTTGGGGCGCGTGGCGGCGTCTCCAAAGGTATCTACAAGACGCTTAATTGTGGGCAGGGATCAAAGGATCATCCCGATCATGTGTTGAGCAACCGCCAGATTGTCGCGAACGATCTGGGCGTCAATGCCGATCATCTTGTTTCTCCCTATCAGGTGCACAGCGGTGAAGCGATGATTGTTGATCATCCGTGGCTGCAAGATGTTGAGCGACCTCGCCTCGATGCGTTGGTCACCAAAACCACAGGATTGGCAATTGGCGTCATGACGGCTGATTGCGCCCCTGTTTTGTTTTGTGATCCAGAGGCGAAAATTATTGGCGCTGCGCATGCGGGATGGCGCGGCGCGTTTGGCGGCGTACTCGACGACACCATCGAAAAAATGTGCTCGCTTGGCGCCAACAGGCAAAATATCGCGGCAACGGTTGGCCCGGCGATCTCGCTAGAAATCTATGAAGTTGGCGATGAGTTTCGCGATAATATTTTACAAGAGGATCAAGATAACGCCCGTTTTTTTGCCAAACCTGCGGGGGCCCGCAAGGTCCATTTTGATTTACAGGCCTATGCGAGCCATCGGCTGATTGCCGCCGGTCTTGAAAATACTGGCATTATTGCCCATTGCACTTTCCAGCTTAAAGACCAGTATTTCAGTTATCGGCGCTCGCAAGCAAGTGGGCAGGCCGATTACGGACGTCAGATTTCTGCCATAGTAATAGGGTGAATTAGGGGGATTAAACCCATGCGGACGTGGACTTATGCACCGATCGCCCGCTTGGCCCAAACTGGTACAGCGTATGGATAGGCAGGTCCAGGCAATGAAATGCCCACAGTTATCATATTGTTAACTGTTTCTGTGAACCCTGAAAGCTAAAACCGGCACCATATTTGCGAGATAGTTGCATGGCGAACAATGTCTGCTTTCCTTGTGGGTATTATCGGCTATTATCAAAGCGAATCGGTATCTTGATGGATGCTGGGAAAATGAGCGTCGAAATGAGCGTGCAAATAATCGAACCGGGGGGAGCGAGACTTGTGATCAACACAAGAAGAAAAGTAGGACATGTTGTACGCGCAGCGCGCAATATTGTTCTGTTTGCTTTTGCAGGAGCAACTCTGGCGGCCTGTTCCGGTGGATATTCGGGATTGTTGTCGAAAAAGACCTCGTTGGCACCTATCTCCTCGATGTCCCATTCAATTCGGCCAACACCCGCTAAAGTTCCCCAAATTGCCATGTCCAGACCAACCAAGACCGTGGCCATTAAAATGGCGGCAATTGTCGGTCCACCATCCAATGTTGCCAACAAGCTGACGAGGAAAATCACTAGCGAGCTTAAAAAGCGCAATATTAATGTGATCAAGGGCAAGGCTGGCTACAATATGCGCGGCTATGTGGTGTCATCTTCAGAAGCAAAAGGCGCAAAACTTGCCTATATCTGGGATCTCAAGAACAAGGCCGGACGCAAACAGACCCGTATTTCGGGCGAAAAAACCGTCTCCACAGGGACAAGCAATAATCCCTGGAAGGGCGTCAATGATCAGGTGATCGCCGCGGTTGCCAGTGATACGGCAGATCAATTGGCCGGTTGGCTCGTCAAGAAAAATGGCGGCGTTATCAAGACCGCCACAACCAGCCCTTCAAAAAGAATACGCACCGCTAATATCCGTGCCGGAAAAGCGCCAAGAACGACCGCTTCCACTGGCAATGCCAAGCGAGTGATTATGGCTATGGTGATGCCGGTCACCGGAGCGCCAGGAGATGGCAAAACTTCTTTGACCAAAGCCATCAAAAAACAGCTCTATGCCAAGGGTATTCGTTTGACCAGCAAGCGCACTGATAGTGTCTATCAGGTGCGCGGAGTTGTGCAGGTCGGAAACGCCAAAAAAGGCAAGCAAGCGATCCGCATTGACTGGAAGGTCTATGATCCTCGCGGCAAACGTCTTGGTACTGTCACCCAGAAAAATGAAATTCCCAAAGGCTCCTTAAGTGGTGGCTGGGGACCGATCGCCGATGCCGCCGCCGGGGCAGCTGCCAATGGTATTTCCAAATTGCTGCCCAAAACGGCTCGCAGATCATAGGATTATGATTGCGCGTGTTTAACAGGGCTTTCTTGCACAAACATTTGGCATTGTTTTCAAATATCTCTTGTTCGTGGTTTACACTAACCCGTCATATTGCTAGACCCTCGCTCAAGGTCATTTTAGGTTCGGGGCAGTCTTTGGGGGGAAACCTTCATGATCAGGGGAGAGTAGAATGCAACTGATGGCAGGCAACGCCAATCGACCACTGGCGGAAAAAATCAGCGAATATATTGATGCACCGCTCTCCAAGGTCGAGGTAAAACGGTTCGCTGATAACGAGATTTTTGTCGAGATCAGGGATAATGTGCGTGGCTCTGACGTGTTTATTATTCAGCCGACTTCCTACCCCGTAAATGACAATTTGATGGAAATGCTGATCATGATCGATGCGGTGCGCCGTGCATCGGCCACCAGAATCACTGCGGTCATACCGTATTTTGGTTATGCAAGGCAAGATCGCAAACCTGGCCCGCGCACACCTATTACCGCCAAGCTGGTCGCAAATATGATCACCAGAGCAGGCGCTGATCGCGTCTTGACCCTTGATTTGCATGCTTTGCAGATCCAGGGCTTTTTTGACATGCCAGTAGACAATTTGTTTTCCGCACCGGTGATGGTCAAAGATATTAAAAAGCACAGCAAATTGAGCAAGGTTACTGTGGTATCACCTGATGTGGGCGGTGTGGCGCGCGCGCGCGCATTTGCCAAACGAATTGATGCGCCGCTGGCCATTGTCGACAAGCGCCGAGACAAGCCAGGGGCATCTGAGGTGATGCATATTATTGGTGACGTCAAAGACCGCTCTTGCATCCTTGTCGATGATATCGCCGATAGCGGTGGTACATTGATCAATGCCGCACAGGCTTTGCTCAAAGAAGGCGCCAAAGAGGTCAAGGCCTATGTCACTCATGGGGTCCTGTCGGGGGCAGCTGTTGCAAAGATCAGCGCCTCGGCTCTGAAAGAGCTGGTGATTACTGACAGTATCAAGCCGACTGAAGCGGTCATTGCTGCCGAAAATATCCGGGTGGTGAGTATCAATGAACTACTTGGCAAAGCCATCAAACGCACGGCGCGCGAGCAATCCGTCTCCAGCCTCTTTTACTAGGGCCGTTTTTAACTAAAGAGATTATGATCCAAGCGCCGGGCCGTTATTATTTGGGTTTGGCGGCAACCGGAATGGTACGGCGATGGGTGATTTTACCCGGCCCATACTTATCATTACCGTGAACAGAATTGACGCTATAGGTTTCACCGCCACGGATGACTTCGACAAGGTTCTCTGAGTCTTCAATTTCCTTACGCATCTGCTCTATGGTGCCAGACAGCGCAACTTTCTCGACAGAATAAGCGGTTTCTTGATCCTGAAGGCGCGATTCCATACCGGCAAGTTGGGCACGCAAGGCATCTATTTCTTGTTGATGGATGCGGTTCTCTGCATCCTGGTCCTCATATTTGGTGACCAGTTTCTTGACTTCGTCCTGGTGGCTACTGGCGAGTGTGTTCAACTCATGCAAGTGCTGATCGCCCTTGCTCTCATGGGCAGACAAGTCTTCTTCAAGTTTTTTGACCTGGGCTTCGCGCAACTGTAATTGTGCGAGGCGGGTTTTTAAATCTTCTTCAAGTGTGCGCACCTGTTGTTCGTGGGTGACGGCACGTTTATTTTCTTCTTCAAAGGTCTGTTGCAGTCCCTCGACTATCTTGTCATGGGCCTGCGCGCGCTCTTTTTCAGTTGCCAGCATAGAGCGCAGCTCTTTGACCTGCCGTTCATGGGTGTTCGCGGATTGCAGCTCGGTTTTCAGTTTGGCTTCTAGTTCAGAAAGGACCTTTTCGCGATTGCCAGCATGCTCTTTAAAGGCCGCCAGTTCGACTTCCAGATGGCTGCTTTTGTCGACATGTTCGTCGCTGACGCTTTTGCTTTCATGCAGTTCTTTTTCGAGTTCAGCAATACGCAGATCCCGCGCATCAGACAATTGCATTTCAGAATGCAGATAGTGCTCAAGGACGCCTATGACATTTTCGCGTTTTTTGCTGTGCGCGTCATGATTTTGAAGATTGTTTTCCAGTTCTTTGAGATGATTTCCTTCAAAGCCCGAGCTGCGATCCAGTCGCGCCAGTTTTTGCCCAAGAGCCAGCACTTCGCTTTCTTGTATTTTGACGTCGAACAGATGTTTGCCAATGACGGAGCTATGGCTCGGGTCGCTTTTTGGCTCTAACTGCGTGGCGCCATTATTATTGTCACGCGGCAGGGCGCGCAGGCGGGCCAGTTCGCTAACAGCTTCATCAGGGGTGATGTCGCCAGCCCAGTCAATATCAACAATGCCCTTGAGGCGGGCCAGTTCCTGATCCAGATGGCGCACATATAAAAATGCCTTGCGACAGCGTGGGCGTTCCGCCAATTCTTTTTCGGCTCGGGCCAGTAACATTGTGCGTTGGGTCTGCTCTTCACCGTCGAGCACTTCATCAATCATGTTGAGGCTTTTGAACAAATGATACCATTCACATTCAAACAGAATTTCTTCGGCATCGCGGCGCCGGGCCATGATCGACTTGATGGAGGCCCGAATGGGATCCACATCAAAATTGAGATCTTCATTTGCTTGATCGATTGGCGTATTGGCCATTGCTTCTTCTCCGTTCTGGAGGACTGGGGTACTTTGTCGGGCCGATTTGCGAGAGCGGGGCCGGGTGTGCCGATTTGAGGTGCGCGGCCGATTTGGTTTATTTGGCTCCGCGTTCAAAAAGTCAGGACTATTTGGGGTCTCGAAATCTGCAAGAGCGCGAATGACGTCGCCGCCATCAATGTGATCGTCATGTTCATTGTCAGCTTGATCGGAGGCTTTGGCCATTAGCTTTTTCAGCTCGCGGGCTGGTTGCAGGTCCGCCACTTCAAGCTTGGCCCCAGTGGGCAGGCTATCGAGATGATCGGCAACCTTATCGCGTAAATCGTCGCGATCAAGGCCGCGCCCGGTGAGGGCAATTGCCCCTTCGGGATCATCAATAAGCGCAAACAAAAGATGCTCTATTTCCACTGTCGCATGACGGTTCTGTTCGGCATCCAGCAGGGCTTTGTTGAAGCTTTCCTTAAGGTTGGGAGACAAGGAGACCCAGCCAAGATATTCAAAAAAAGTAGCAGTCATAGAGTTTGAGGCCTTCATTATTCTTTCAGTACACTGTCTTGCAATCCCTCATGCAAGCCAGATTATCACTCACCAATGCCATAAAAAACCGTTTGTGGAAAGGTTGGCACGCATATCTGCTTAACAAAGCAATTAATGTGCCAAGGCGGTAGCGACGATGCTGTAATCGGGGGGGAATGGGCTTGTTTCATGGGGAGCGTGTTCATGCGAGGTGAAAGTCGTATTCTGGTCTGACCAATATCAGGTGCCCAGCCTGGAGACAAACGAGGAAATCCATTGCCATGCGGCTTCGCCATAGCGCCCAAGCACCAGGCTGGAAATCACTAGAAACGAGATAAATGCCAGTTTTTTGAAGCCATTACCATAATCTTTGGCGATGGAAAGTTCAATGATCTTGTCTGGAATATCGGCAATATGAATATTGCCATCATCATCAACCGTACGGGCCGATATGACCAGTTGCAGACGTGCCTTCCCAGATTTGATCGGTGTTACATTCCAGCGCCAGACGCCGAAATCAGCATCATTGATATGCCGTTGGTTGCGATCAATCCACTGGGTTTGGGGAGACAGGTTTTCGATGTGAAATCCACTGCCGGGAGCGCGCAACTGCACGGTCATGGCTTCTGTCACGGCAAGTTCGTGAATATGGCTGGAACTCAGGTCTTCAAATTCACTATTGATCTCGTCCAGCTGTTCTCTCGTGATGCGAACCTCGGCCCGGCTTGGCTTGTTCATTTTCATTTTGCGCGGCACAGCTTCAACAAGACGGCCTTTTTCGAGCACCGATCCGGTAGCCGACAGGCTTTCATTGTTGCCAAGGCTGGAGGGCACGGCACGGCGCCGTTTGGCGTGGCGGTTGTGCTGGTTCGCCGGGGCTGGAGATGGCCCTGGATTTCTTGCGTCTATCTGAGCTGCACTGGCGGGATCGACTAACTGTTCTAGTGAGGCGAGGGCAGGAGCCGGGTTGGGGTTTCCTGGTTGCGCCGTCGAGGTTGGTTTGTTTGATGCGGTGGGCGCAGTAGGCGGGCTTTGATTATTGTTGGCCGGCGTTGGCGTTAAAGTGTTTGGCGCAGTTGGCGAAATTGTGGAGGGCGCTGCCGTTTTCTCGGGTTTCACGGCGACGTCTTGCCACTTTTTGCCCATGCTGCCAAACAGGGTGCGCAGGCGCGAGGGCGGCTCGCTCAACGGGGCAGCGGCAGTAGGGGGTAAAGAAGCTGGCGCATTGGTGCTGTCTGGCGCAGACAGGCCCTGGAGTCGGCGTGAAAGCTCAGATCGAGCTTGTTCTGGCGGTGCTGGTGCCTTGTTGCTCATGCCGGCCGGTGGCGTTGCTGGCACCGGGGTGACAGGTATGGCCCTCGCGCTGGGACTGGCATTGGGAGCGGGAGGAGGGGGAGTGGGCAGCGGTGCTTTTTCGGTTGGCGTATTGGGATGGATCGCAGTTGGTCGGACTTGAGGCATGGGTGGGAAAGGTTGCTGTTTTGGTGAGGGGGTGGCCCCAGCGTGGTTGCTTGCCGCAGGCCTATCTGTCTTTGCAGGTGCAGGTGCAGGTGCAGGTGCCGGCACAGGTGTTGGAGCCAGAGGTGCAGGTGTCGGGCCCCGTTTTTTTTGTGGTGCGGCTGCGCGCGGGGGGCTTTGCGCGGTTTTCGCAGAATGATTTTTCGGATTTTTCTGGCTAGGCAGTGGGTCAATATTGACCGTTTTGCCTTCTCGCAGTTCCAAATATTGTAACACACCGGAGGTGTCGAGATCGTAGGGCGCTAACAACCCATCCATAAACCCGGCTTTTTCGCTTAAAATAACGGCGAGGATCAGATTGCTGTCGACTTCAGCGAGTGCATTTTTCTGGGCCTGTTCTCTTGCATGTTGCATGATAGCTTCGATGCCAGCAGAAAAAACCGCATGCCGATCGCGGGATTTGGGCTTGACCTGCTTTTGCACGATCTTGCCCAGTTGCGAGCGGATTTTGTTAAAGTCGACCCCGTAGGCGTCGAGCAGGAACGAAGATTCATCATCTTCAAGCATAGCCAGCACCAGATGGGCGGGCAGTACTTCTGCAACGTCAGATTTAAGCGCTACTTCACGCGCCATGTGCAGACTCTCGATCAATTGCGGAGAGGTCTCTATGCTGCTTTCGATTTTTGCCTGAACAAGTCCCATCGGGTCCCTCGGAACTCCCTAAATGTCTGTCAACGCCAATTGTTCATCTAACCAAGACAAAAGGCATAGAATTATTATGGTTTACTGTATATAGAGACTCCAGGCTTTTTTAGGGCGGGCAGACGTCTCAAGAAACACAAGAACCGCTCGTCTGATTGGCAAATCATTGCAAATTTCAGGCAGGTTTTGAAGACAAAGCAATGACCGGGGGGCAAAAGACGGGTTTATGATTAATAAAAACGACAGTGCAAAGAGTGAACAGGAGATTGTCCGCGATGCGTTGTCCTCTCCCCATGCGCAGGCCAAAATCTTGTCAGAGGCGCTGCCGCATTTGCAGCGTTATGATCAGCAAACGGTGGTGATCAAATATGGCGGACATGCCATGGGCGACCCTGAACTGGCGAAGTTTTTTGCCCGCGATATCGTTTTGCTCAAGCAGGCTGGAGTGAACCCCGTTGTCGTGCATGGCGGTGGACCGCAAATCGGTGCCATGTTGAAGCGCCTTAAAATCAAAAGCGAGTTTGCCGATGGCCTGCGGATCACCGACAAGGCAACCGTCGAGATTGTTGAGATGGTTTTGGCTGGTTCTATCAATAAGGATATTGTGGCCAATATTAATAATGTGGGTGGCAATGCTGTGGGTATTTCTGGCAAGGACGCCAATTTGATGATTGCCCGCAAATTGCGCAAAGAGGTGGTTGATCCAGAGTCCAATCTCATGCAGGCGATTGATTTGGGGTTTGTTGGTGAGCCCCATCACGTTAATCCACATATCGTCAATGTCATTATCAATAGCGATATCATTCCCGTGATCGCGCCGATTGGTGTTTCTGACGAGGGCGAGACCTTTAACATCAATGCCGACACCTTTGCTGGGGCTCTTGCGAGTGCCTTGCGGGCCAAGCGATTGTTGTTATTGACAGATGTGGAAGGCGTCCTTGACAAGCAGGGCAAGCTCATCGAAGTGATGACGCGGGCGCAGGCACGTTCTTATATATCCGATGGTACGATCACCGGCGGCATGATCCCCAAGATCGAAAGCTGTCTGAAAGTGGTTGATGCTGGCGTTGATGCTGTGGTTATCATCAATGGCAAAGTGCCTCACGCGGTATTGCTCGAGCTGTTCACCAAACACGGGGCTGGCACTCTTTTGCATGAACGCGAAATTGCCCGCTAGACGGTGATGTGTATACGTTGTGTCCACATGGAACAGCCTGTGTATAGTCTGGAATATGACCTAAATTATTGACCTGACGGGACAAAAAGCACTTTTTGATCGTTTTACGGTCTTTTTCTCTCCATTTTTCTTCGCATAAATAGTGCGAATCATCGAACAATGAGCTATTCAGCGCTATTTATGATAGCCTGAGTAGGCATTTTTGGACGCGGTAGTGGTGCATAGTGCAATCAGCAACCAAACAAGGGATCAATTGACATGATTGATGGGGGGCAGCAAATATCAAGTATTGAGCAGCATTTGCTAAAGGGCAGTGAGCTATTCGATACCGACCCGAAGGGGGCTCTGGCAGCTTATTATCAAGCGGTCAGCCTTGAGCCGAGCCATGTTGAGGGCTGGAATCAAGTCGGTCGCTTGATGTTTGATATGCAGCAATATGCCGAAGCCGAAATGGTCTTCAAGCGTGTTGAGCAATTGTCGCTTCAACAAGGACTTGATGATTGGGCTGAAATGGCCGAGCAAAATATTCAACTGACCCGCCAGACTCTCGCAGAAATGTCAGTGAATGATCAAAGCGCGCCTGAGCTGGTTGCAAGCGATGCCGGGCTTGGTGATCTGGGACAAGCAGAGCCCACACCAGAACTTGCTGCCAGTGAAGAACACCAAAGTATTGCAGATATCAGTAATATTGCTTCCGCAACGTCATTCCCCGTGAGCGATGAAACCCAATTACTGCAACCAGAAACGGTACGAGAAATTGTTGAAGAGACAACACAACCTGACCCAGGCTACGCCGCGCAAACCCTTGCGGTGATGGCAGAACCAGCGGTTGCGTCCCCTATCATGAAAGCTTCGGCACAAACAATCGAGATCGTTGACGAACCGGCTCCGGTGCTTGTACCAGTTTCCCCAACGGACACTATTCCACCGGTTGCCATTGAGGCGCCTGCCATGCCGGGCGTTAGCAGTGAGCTGATGACCCCGGCTCCCATGGAAATCAGTGATCCTGGACCTTTGGTTGTGGAAACGGGGTATCCGTCCCTGGCACCCGTTCAACCCAATCCATCTGAGCTTTCGGGGCAATATGCGCCCGCCGTTCCGCCAATACCACCGGCGGCACAGCTTCCGTTTGGGCAACACCATCACCAAGCAGCAACCACACCGCCCGATTTGCACGCTGGTATGCCGCCAACAGCCATGCCGATGCCTGCACAACCTGGCGTGCCAGAGGGGCAGCCGGGGCCGCCACCGATGGCACATTCCATGCCGTTGACAGAAGGTAGCAATCCTCCACAAGCGCCTTCAATGGTGCCTCCAACCGCTGATGCGGCGATGGATATACCCAAATCATCTTCAGGAAAAATCGCCCTGATGATCACGGGCGTTGTTGGCGCAGTGGGGATTGGCATAGGTGCTGCTCAATATTTGAATAGCAGCGACACGGCTGTCCGCACGGTGCCTGTTATTAAAAGTGAAGCCAAGTTGCAGCCAGAAACGATCGTGACGGCGGTGGTTGTTCCAGAATCAGAAAAAACCGAAGAACTTGCCGCTCCTGCTTCAGTGATGCCAAAGAGTCTTGATCAGGACCGCGCTTATAAAGCGGGCATGACCCATCTCGTGAAGGGTGAATTTGCGCAAGCACGTCCGCTCCTGGAGAAGGCGGCGAAGGGTGGACATGCAGAAGCCGCATTTAATCTGGCCTCACTATATGCCAAGGGCGATGGCGTCGATCAAAATTATAAAACGGCAGTGAGCTATCTGGAGAAATCCTCGAATGAAGGCTATTATCCTGCCATGACCAATTTGGGTTTGCTGTATGCCAAGGGCCAGGGAGTGAAACAGAACTATTTGACAGCGCGCTCCTTGTGGCTGAAAGCGGCAGCTGGCGAACATGCCGATGCCATGCATAATCTGGCGGTTATTTATGCCACTGGCAAGGGCGTTGAAAAGGATATGGGGGAGGCTATCAATTGGTATCGCAAGGGTGCCAATGGTGGTTATGTCGACAGTATATTCGATCTTGGTCTGTTATACGCCAACGGTGATGGTGTCGAACGAGATTATAACAAAGCCAAACGCCTATGGGAGACGGCTGCTGGCAAAGGTCACGAGCTGGCCGCAAAAAATCTCGTGAAACTCAATCAGGTCATGGCGCAGTAGAGGCCTTTCTTACCCTCATAAAAGCGAGGATGGCTGCCAGCCAGATTGCCAGTTCCAGTGCGAATGTCCAATGCAGCAGATAGCTGATGATCCAATGGCTATAGCGTGCTGGCACACTGACCAGTTCGAGCTGTCCTTTCATGATCGGCATTAGCCAAAATATTGGCGCGGCAATACTATCCAGACAAAGATGCAGCATGACGGCGCCAAACAGCACAATGGCGATATTGCGCTGTGCAATGGCATGCATAAAGTGGAGCACGCAGATCACCGGTAGTGCAAATACCAACCATGCCAATGGCCAGTGTGAGACATACATATGATGATGGGTGCGGCCAAAATCTACAAAATGGAAATAAAGCATATCCACGTCTGGCAGGACCGCACCGATCAGTGCGGCGATCAAAATATGATTGCCTGAACAGCTCTTTTCAGCCAGACGGCCCACTAGATATCCAGAAGGCAAATGAGCTGTCAGCATCGTGGAAATTCCTCATTTGAATGTTTGGTGAGGATTGCGATCCGCCATGGCGGCAGTATGTCCGCTTTATCGTTGTTTTGTGCAGAGCGGATCAGTTGACTATTTTTTTGTTGCTCGACTTTTCAATATCGGTGTCGCGCAAGGTTGGGCGGGTCGCCATGTAAGTGGCACCCACCAGCATAAGGGCAAGGGCAGATATGATCGCCCATATTGGGGCGCCCGAAAAAAATACCACAAAAATAGCGCTGAAACTCATCACTGCAATGGCGCTGATCTTTGCTTTGAGCGGGATGGCGCCATATTGCTTCCAGGCGCGCACCATGGGGCCGTATCTTTTGTGGTTCCAGACATAGTCATGCAGTTTTTGTGAGCTGTTGGAAAAGGCCCACAGGGCCAGCAGCATAAAAGGCGTAGTGGGCAATACTGGTAAAAATACACCAATGACACCGGTCGCGAAAAACACAATACCAAGCATCAGATACATGGCGCGTTGCAAAGGCTTGCCCAATCGGCGCTTCATTTTATTTGTGTCCTTTGATGATCATGATCTGGATCATAGAGCTGTTCGCAAAAAGTGTGTAGCGGTTTTTCGAACAAGAAGCGCGATGCAAGATGAGCGGTTCCGAAAAAGTGTGGTGCGGTTTTTCGAACAAGAAGCGCGATGCAAGATGAGCGGTTCGCAAAAAGTGTGGTGCGGTTTTTCGAACAAAAAGCACCCCTAACACAGCGAGAATGGATATGAAACGCTGCGACAGTTTGTCATTCAACTTGTCAATCATTGCAATTGACAATCATTCGCAACTAGGAAAGAATGACAAGCCTACTCAGTTAACAATGATTTGCAATTGCAACAATTGACAGCTTAATCTTTCCAGGAGTTTTTTGATGAAATCTGTTTTACTGGCGATCGGGTTCAGCGCTGTTGCTGTGACCAGCCTGTCGGGCATGGTGCAGGCTGCTGGAGTAGTAAATCTCTATTCTTATCGCCAGCCTTTTTTGATCAAACCCATGTTGTCGCTATTCACCAGGCAAACCGGCATCAAGGTGAATGTGGTGTATGCCAAGAAAGGCATGCTGGAGCGCATCAAGGCGGAAGGGGAGAGCACCCCTGCGGATGCCGTGTTGACCACAGATGTTGGCCGCTTGAGCGATATGGTGGATGCTGGTGTTCTGGCACCAGTGAAATCTGCAAAGCTTGACGCTGCGGTACCTGCCCAATATCGCCATCCCGACGGATTGTGGTTTGCACAGACCACACGGGCTCGCATTTTGTTTGCCAGCAAGGAGCGGGTTAAGCCGGGCGAAGTGACAAGCTATGAAGACCTTGCCGACCCCAAGATGAAGGGGCGCATCTGTATTCGTTCTGGCAAGCATTTGTACAATATTTCACTGCTCGCCTCGATGATTGCCCATAAAGGGGAAGCGCAAGCTGAAAAATGGCTGCGTGGTCTCAAAGCTAATCTGGCGCGCAAGCCCCAAGGCAACGACCGCGCGCAGGCGCGAGCCGTATATGAAGGGGTTTGCGATATCGGTATCGCCAATACCTATTATATGGGCAAGATGGAAACCAATGAGAAAAAGCCCGAACAGAAGAAATGGGCGGCTTCCGTCAATATCTTGTTTCCAAATCAGGACAATCGCGGCACTCATGTGAATATATCGGGCGCTGCTGTACTCAAATTTTCCAAAAACAAAGAAAATGCTGTCAAATTACTGGAATATCTTGTCAGTGATAGCGCACAGAAAATTTATGCCGAGCAGAATTTCGAATACCCCGTGAAAGCGAGTGTACCGATCAGCCCGATCGTCACGGCATGGGGAAGCTTCAAGGCAGACAATATTAATCTTGCACTGGTGTCCAAATATCGGGCGCAGGCGGCAAAAATGGTGGATCGCGTTGGCTTTGATCAGTAAAGACCGCTTACAGATTTTGAAAGGCACATCTTCTCGCATATTGCGTGGAGATGTGTCTTTGCGCTCAACGGCAGCTGCAATCCTTGGCTTTATCAAGCGCCTTTATGGGCAGCTTGATGGCTGGACGCTGATCGCTTTGCTGATAGCGCTGCTCGTTGCGGTGCCCTTGCTCGCCGTTTTGTGGCTGGCTTTTTCGCCGAGCGGCGATATCTGGTCCCATCTGGCTTCCACCGTATTGCCCCATTATATCTGGACGTCTCTTTTACTAATGCTGGGAGTTGGCCTGGGGGTGAGCTTGATCGGCACGGGGACTGCCTGGCTGACCACCACATATCGGTTTCCAGGGGTCAAGATTTTTGAATGGGCTCTGCTTTTGCCTCTCGCGGTTCCCGCCTATATCATTGCTTATATTTACACTGACATTCTTGAATATGCGGGACCTGTTCAAGGGGCGCTGCGTGATTTAATGGGTTGGAAGAGTGCCAAAGATTACTGGTTTCCAGAAATCCGCTCATTGGGCGGCGCCATCATCATGATGGTGTTGACGCTTTATCCTTATGTTTATTTGCTGGCGCGCTCCAGTTTTTTGGAGCAATCAACGGCGGTGCTTGAAGCGGGCAGGGTGCTGGGGCGCGGCCCCTGGCGCAGTTTTATCGAGCTGGCACTACCGCTTGCCCGGCCAGCAATTGTTGTTGGTGTCTCTCTTGCGTTGATGGAGACCCTCAATGATTTTGGCACGGTGGATTTCTTTGCGGTGCAAACCTTTACGGCCGGCATTTACGATGTCTGGCTGAACATGAACAATATTGCGGGCGCGGCGCAGTTGGCAATTGTCATGATGCTGTTCGTGTTTGCGTTGATCGCGGTTGAGCGCCTGGCTCGCAAGGGGCGCCGTTTCGACAGTGTGACCGGGCGCACCTCCAGCCATCGCCAGCAACTGGTGGGCTGGCAGGCGATTGCGGCTCTTGGCGTTTGCCTCGTGCCGGTACTGCTCGGTTTTGCCATCCCCGCATTGGTACTCTTGAAGCATTCAATCAATTTTTACGAGCTGTCATTTGAGGCCGGGTTCTTGACCCATGCCTGGCATTCTTTACTACTCTCCAGCATTGTAGCGCTGGTATCGGTGGCGCTTGGCCTGTTGCTGGCATATGGGGTTCGTCTGTCGGGGACCAATTTAATGAAGAGCGCCAGCCGGCTCGCCAGCATTGGCTATGCGGTACCTGGGTCTGTTCTGGCGGTTGGTATTCTCATTCCTCTCTCCAGCCTTGATCATGGGCTGAATGCTTTGTCGAAAGATCTGTTTGGATTTGGCACCGGGTTACTTTTATCTGGCACCATGTTTGCGCTCGTTTACGGCTATACAACACGCTTTATGGCGCTATCGCATGGCTCGGTGGAAGCGGGGCTGGCGCGCATCACGCCCAATATGGAAGGGGCGGCGCGCTCACTTGGGGCGACAAGAGGGCAGACCTTGCGACGTATTCATCTACCCTTGCTGCGTGGTTCCTTGCTGACCGCTGCGCTGATCGTTTTTGTCGATAGTATGAAAGAGCTGCCTATGACCATGCTATTGCGGCCCTTTAATTTTGAAACCCTCGCCACCCATGCCCATCAATATGCGTCAGACGAGCTGTTTGAAGAAGCGGCATTGGGGTCATTGGCCATTGTGCTGGCAGGGATTATACCGGTTATTTTATTGAGCAGAGCCATTGCTGGCAGCAGTAAGGAGAACCATTCATGACGGCGCTGGAGTACAAGGACCTTGTCCACGGCTTTGATGGTCGCCCCGTCCTTGACGGTGTGTCATTGCAGGTCAAACAGGGCGAGTTTGTCTGTCTGCTTGGGCCATCTGGGTGCGGCAAGACAACCTTGTTACGCCTGGCTGCCGGTCTGGAGATTGTGCAATCTGGTTCCATCTTTCTGGATGAGAAAGTCGTTGCCTGCAAGGGCCTGCATGTGCCGCCTGAGCAGCGCAGTGTCGGCTTGATGTTTCAAGACTATGCTTTGTTCCCGCATCTCACCGTTATGGAAAATATTTTGTTTGGCCTGGGTCATGGGGAGCGCAGCGCGACCAATAAGGGGCGCGCCATCTGGGCGCGTAACATGCTGGCTCGTTTTGGCTTGACCAAGCTTGCAGATCACTATCCTGGCACCTTGTCGGGCGGCGAGCAGCAACGGGTGGCGCTGTTGCGAGCGTTGGCTCCCAACCCTCCCGTGCTACTGCTGGACGAACCTTTTTCTTCGCTCGATGCGGCGCGCCGTATCGAGATGCGGGAAGAAACCGCCAAGCTGATCCGCGAAGCTGGCACCAGCGCTATCATGGTCACGCATGACGGCGAAGAAGCCATGTTTATGGCGGATCGGATCAAGGTCATGAACAAGGGCCGTATTGTGCAAAGCGGCAAACCTGAAGACATTTATTTAAAACCCAAAAGTGCTTTTGTCGCGTCCCTGTTCGGCCATGCCAACCGCTTTTGCGAAACGGTGAACAAAGGTTATGTCGAGACTCCGCTAGGTCGGTTTAAAGCGCGAGGCCTGAGCGAGGGAGCAAGCGCTTGCGTGTTTATCCGCCCCGAGGGTGTGATCCCCTTTGAGGGAGACGAAGAAACGGCGGAAGCCCGCGACGCCGAAGTTGTCTCTTCTCACTATCTGGGGATCGCCAGTCATATTCATTTACGCGGTAAAAGCCTCGTCGATGGGTCCAGTATTACTTTTCATGCGCAGCGCTCGGGACGTTACCTGCCGCGTATCGGATCCCGTACCAATTATCGCGTTGATCCAGCCCATGTGTTTGTGTTTGGCCAGGAAGAGGAAAATACTTGAATAAAACGCTGGCTCAATAGGGCTGAAATCCATTTAAAAGACCACGAGTTAAGCAACCTTGGAGGCAATCTCATTGGTAAAGCCGGCCATGGCATCTGACAGTTCCAATTGCACGCGATTGAGGTCCTTGGCAACTTCCAGAATTTGCGCCGCTTCGACAGCCGTTTCATTGATCGAGCTTGTGACCCCCGAAACGCTATGGCTGACCTCATCAGTGTGATTGGCAGCCGTTGCAACTGACAAGGCGATCTCCCGTGTGGCTGCGTCTTGTTGATCTACAGCGTGAGTGATGGTTGCCGTCAATGTTTTGATTTCACCCATTGTTTGATTGATGCCGCCAATATCGTTGGCAGTGGACAATGCTGAGGATTGTACCGAGCCGATCTGTGTGGTGATTTCCTGGGTGGCGGAGGCTGTTTGATCTGCAAGCGCCTTAACCTCTTGTGCAACAACTGCAAAGCCGGCACCAGCTTCCCCAGCTCTTGCCGCTTCAATCGTCGCGTTGAGGGCCAGTAGATTGGTCTGCTCGGCAATTTCGCTAATAATGCCGATCACGTCGCCAATTTTTTGTGCCGAAGCAGACAGCTCGTTGACATTTTGGTCAATATGGGCGATGTCGCTGGATGATTTTTCAATCACATCGGTGACGTCCAGCGATTGCCGGGAAATTTCCTTGATGGAACTTGCAAGCTGCTCGGTCGCTGAGGCCACGGTCTGGACATTTTGCGAGGCATTGCTGGAGGCATCTTGTGCATTGTTTGCTTCACTACTGGCAGCATCGGCCACATTGGTAAGCGTTGCTGAGGTATTTTGTACCTTTGTCGTTACCTCACTCAAGACCGCCATGATGCGCGTTGTCTCGCGACTGAAATCGATGAGCAGGGTTTTGACAGCTTGCTGCTGTTGGCGCTCTTTTTCATGTTTTTGTTCTGATAGCTGTTCCAATTGTCGTCGTTCGATTGCCGTATCACGGAATACCTGGACAGCTTTTGCCATGGAACCGATTTCGTGGTTTTGAGTACTTTCAACGGCAATGCTGGTATCGCCGGTTGAGAGCTGTTGCATGCCGTGCGCCATACGGTTTAGAGGCTGTATTATACTCTTGGAGATAATGAGATTGAGACCAAGCAGGGCTGCCAATGATAATAGAGTTGTCAATAATAGAGCACTGGTCAGTTGCGAGCGCATTTTAGCAAGTTGGGCGGATGTTTTTGCCAGGCCTTTTTCCGACAATCGGACAATGTTGGAGAATTGACCATGGATGATTGCGGAGAGTTCACCAAGCTGCAGGCTGCTGGTCGATAGCAGTTTATATTCTGCGCTCCAGTCAGAGACAGATGTCTCATATTTTTTGAGATGAGCCATCATCGATTCTTTGACATCACCGTCTAGATCGGATGCGTTAAGTTCGGATACGAATTGGTTTGTTTCGCCAAGAAACTGCGTGATTTTCTCATTATTGCCTGATTGCAGAAAATCGCCGGCCAATTGCCGAGAGCGATAAAAGCGTGTCATCAAGGGAAGCAGGGTTGACGCCTCGCCGAACTCCATTTCTTCGCTCAAGCGTTTTTCCATTTCTGCGGCTCGATTGCTGAACAACACGGTCAGATTGGTGTTCGATTGAGCTATACTGCTTTCATTGGCGACAAACTCGATATTAAATCCCAGAGCACTTTGATGTTTCACAACTTTGGCAAAACCATTTTTATAGACTTCCAGGAGGTTTTTGCTGGCCTTCAAATCTACAAGAATTTTTTTATTGTTGATTTTTCGTTGTATCGAGCTGATGTAGTCAGATAATTTGCTCGCCTCGGTATTGAATTGATCGGCTATTTCAGGTTTCTTGCGGGCGAGAAATGAATTTTCAATCGCTTGTAATTTCAAAGCAGCCAATTGGGCATCTACAACAGATTTCGCTGTATTGGCAAAGCTGGTATTTTCAACAAAGGCTCGATCTGTCTTTGCACTAAAAAACCAATAAACGCCGCCAAAGATGGAAAAGCCAACAATGGTCAAGATACCAAGCATCGTCAGGCGGTTTTGTATGGATAAATGATTTAAGATTGCTGAAGGACTTAATGTAAAATTGTTTTTGGCGGTCATGTTACGACTTCCCAACTATTATTAAATTATTGGGTTGAGCTGTAGTCTCAATATATTAATGTTTTATTACCCGCCAATGGCTCGCAAGATACTGTGATGCAAAAACAACGACTTGTCGCCATGCAAGTGCCCTAAAGCCTGGCAGCAATTAAACTCATCTTCGCGGTCAGCATTCAACGACATGGGGCGAGCGTGATAAATGATCATAATCTTATCTGCAAGATTGCCTTCTTGGCGCTATGACCGGTCAATCGAGATGTAAATGCTTCGTAGACAGTCTTGTATTTTTGAAAAAGAAGCGGGCTGATAAAACAGGATAAATATAATAAAAAAGCATATAGTTCAGTTGGATAGTGTGGTTTTGTTGCTGGTTGTCGCAGCCAGAAAAAGGGAATGTTTCGATTGGAATCCAACAAAGTAACGCAAATTCGCAAAGACCGCTTTTCTTTTTGCCAGAATCCCCTTATATAGTCTCACAGCTTCTAACAAAGCTTGGATTATTATCCTCCCCATGATCGAAGGAGTTTTTCCTTGGAGGTGACCGTTTGAACGGGTTTCAACCCTGTTTTACGGTTTTCATAAGCTCGTCACGTGAAGACAGCAATCATGGTTTTTTGACGCGGGGTGGAGCAGCCCGGTAGCTCGTCAGGCTCATAACCTGAAGGTCGTAGGTTCAAATCCTACCCCCGCAACCAAAAAATAGGCATCATTTCAACGACATATGGTCATATCTTCCTTTGATCCACTGTCGCCTGATATCAATATTATGCCCCTGTAGCGATATTTGTAGCTATTTCTCTCATGGCGTCATGACGCTCATTAGTAGCTAGATGGGCATACCTGGTTGTCATTTGCAGGGACGAGTGACCAAGAACTTTACTGAACCGATATCGATAAAGCCGTCTATTCTTTCGTCGACTAACTGACATCCGGCACTACATTCATTGCAAAAGTACTCGTCATGTGGCGCTATTCCAGCCAGATAGGTACGAATGGCGCGGTGTGCATTGACAGTTGTTTTGCAATGCGTCAGCCGTTTTTACAATTGCCTCAAGATTCTTTCGAATGTCCTTGTGGTGGGTGAATTCTCATACTCTTCAACTGAAAGCCTGCAATGGAAAATCTCATATTCAAGAGCTTTCTTCCGTTTTGAGGTTTGGTTTTTCGGTAGATTTCCCGCTTTGGCAATGAGTTTATATTATTTGCCTGTGAGGTAAGTAAATCCCGGAAAGGGTTCTTTCAGATTAGTTTCTTAAGACCTTTTGCCCATTTGAGGAACGTGGCAGGTAGGGGAGGGGATGGTTGCCAGTTGTAGGTTTGGCGGAAGTGCTGGTCGTCAAGTTCGAGTGAGCGGGTGAAGCGTTGGACCCTTGGGCCAAGAAGGGGGAGTTTTTCGAGGGCGTGCCAGAGCGGGGAGGGGAGCTTGAACAATCGTTCGGGGCGCCCCAGTCCCTGGCGGATCAGGCGGGCTATGTCGGTGATGGAAAAGGATCCTTCATGTACCAGATAAGTGCCGCTTTCAGCTTTTGGCTGTTCAATAATAGTCATGATTGCCTCAATAAGACAGTGGGATGAAATCAGGCTGCGCCTCTTTTCGAGGCCCTTGAAAGGTAATGGCAATGGGCTTTCAAGAAGGCGTGCCAGTTGTTCCATGCTGCCTGTTTCCAGTCCGAACACCACGGGGAAACGAAGGATGACAGCTTTGCTATTATAATGTTGTGCAGCGGTCAGAATGGCCTGTTCGGCATCCAGTTTCAGCTGGCCATAAAGGCTTTGTGGACGCGGGGGCGTTGCCTCGCTTAAAATATGGTCGGCATAAGTACCGCACATGGTCTTGATGGTGCTGAGATAGATGATCCGCACGCCAGCTTTGGTGGCAGCTTTGGTGAGAGACTTCGTGGTTTGCAGGCGCTTTGCGGCTTGCCGGTTTTCAAGATCTTGCGGCAGATGTTCATATGCATTGAAGCCATCGGCCAGATGAACAAGCACATCCATATTGGCAAGCAGGGTGGAAAAATCAGATTGTGCTGTCAGATTTTCGATCACCAGTTCATCGGCTGGCGTGAGATCAGGGGAGTTTTGACGAACCAGCGCCCTGACAGAATATCCTGCCTGTTGCAGTTCTGACAGCAATCTTCTGCCAACCTGTCCGGCGGCTCCGGTTAACAGAATGCGCATCATCTATTCCACCGCATATCGTTGAAGAACAACCAGCAATAAAATGACGACCAGAATGCCACAAAAGGCTGAAATCAGCGGTTGCCAGATTGAGGTGATGGCAAGGGCGAGCAGGCCGAAATTTGCTGGTATGATTTTCCACAAAGCGTCTGAATGATTGTTAGCAAGGCCTATGGTGGCGCGCTGATAATAATGTGTCTTGTGCGGCTCCCAGAATGCCTCTCCTTTCAGGATGCGTTTTGTAAGGGTCGTGGTGGCATCGGCTATAAAATAGCCAGGAAGCAGGAAGGCGGCAATGAGATAGCCACTCATGGCCAGTTCGATCAAAAACCAGCCGAGTAGAAAACCCAGCGAGATCGACCCGACATCGCCAAGGAATATTTTCGCCGGATGCCAGTTCCACCACAAAAAGCCAACTGTGGCACCGGCCAGTACAGTCAACATATGCAAAGTCGGCATTTGCGTGCCTATTTGCAGACCGATTAAGACAAAACCGGCGCATAGGAACAGAATTTCGATGCCGGCAAGGCCATCTATACCGTCCATGAAATTGAACAGATTGATGAACCACAACCAGCACAGGCCGGTGATAACTCGGTCTGCCCACAGGGGCCAATGCGAGGAAAAGACGGCCCTGTTATCGGGTAACAGGAGGAGCACGGTGGTAATGGCAGCGATTTGAACGGTTATTCTGATCAGTTGGTTCAATTGCTGTCGATCATCCACCCATGAGAGGAGAGCCAGCAGTAAAGTACTTGCGAGTAGCACCCAGATGAGACTGTCTTCGATGGGCCATGAAAAGGCGACCCACGCCATGAGTGCTATTGGAAGTATGGCCCAGCCGCCCCCCACGGGAACAGGTAGATCATGCATGCTTCTTGCATCCGAGTTGGCGAGAATATGCCATTTT
>JAJRQA010000118.1 GCA_024280475.1 Alphaproteobacteria bacterium | reverse complement strand
TCCCACCAAGACCAATCTGGTCTCCGAGACCATGGACGGATTGCGTCGCCAACGTGCTGCGGCAGGCGAACGGGCCGACCGCATGACACCGGTTGATCCGGCCAAACTGCAACAGATGGCTGGCGAGGTTTCAGAAAGCATTGTCGATACTCGCGATTGGGCGATCACACTACTTGGCTTCTCGGGCTTGTTGCGCCGCTCTGAAATCGCCGCCCTCAATCATGATGATGTGGAATGGCGCGATGACGGGATCGTCCTGCATATCCGGCGCTCGAAAACCGACCAAAGCGGTGAGGGGGCCGTTGTTGGCGTCACACGCGCCTCAAATGAGGACATATGCCCCGTGACCGCACTCAAAGCCTATCTGGTCGCCACAGGCAAAGCGGAAGGCCCGCTATTCCGTAACCACAGTCCGGCGGCCAAACATATCTGCATCGACCCCCGGGTGGTCGCCAGTGCCGTCAAGAAATTCTCCGAGCGAGTAAATCTCGACCCCGCCAAATATGCAGGTCACTCCCTGCGCTCCGGCGGAGCCACTGCCATGGCGCAAAAGGGTGTGGATCTAGGTCTTATCGTCAATCACGGCCGTTGGCAAAACCCACAAACAGTCTCACGGCATTATATCAGGCCCGCGAATGCACTGGGGGAGGCCAACCCGATGAGGGAGGTACTGTGATGTTGAAAGACGATCTCATTCTTGGCAATGATATTTACAGGTACGTTTTGACAAGGCGGCTTTAACCGCCTTGTCTATTCTTCTCATTTTATTTATCAGTGTTTTGTCGGATCAACGATCTTGTACTTCTGTCCTCGCTGTGGTGTCGGTGGCATTGGCTCGTTTCGGACGACTGTCCGTTCTTTGCCGGTGTGCCCTCCGCGCGGACCTATAATCTCATATTGACCCGATCTTGGTGCTTTTTCACCTGGTTTATAGATTTTATTTTTCGGCATTATTGGCCTCCATTGCTGGTGCGATCCATGGGAAACGCTTACCTGTTGCAATCTCGCTTATACGGCCCTGATTCAGGTCATAGTCAGCTGCGATACGATGCTGAAAATCACCGCGCAATATTCGCGCTTTGATTTTTGCTATGTCTTTGGAACATAGCTGTTTTACAGAAGACATCGTCGTCTCTTTCTCTGGCGCAAATAATTGAATTGCCTCCAGAGTCAAGAACAGCTATCCTGATGATTCTACGCATGGGGAATGCTGCTCTTGAACTCTGGGGCCTTCCCAACCAGTGCACCAGCTCTGGAAGGGAATTCCTTGTGAGAAACGGGACCGCATGCGGTCCCGTTTCGCTTTTATCCTTCATACTCAGGGAAATGCTTACGCACTTCACCATTTCCTACGTGTTTTGACAGCAGGCGATAGTTACCGCGTTTGTGTCGTACCCGGCCAGCTACAATGGCTGGGGCTATTTTCATCCTGCGAGCAAGTTCCATAACCAGAAGCTGGCTGGCATCTTGTTCTATGCCGCTTTGTTTCCATACCGCTTTCGGAATGAGGGCCTCTTCAGCCCATTCATCAGCTTCTTTTTCCTTGTCGTTACCATCTTGTAGTGTCAGGTCATCAACGAAGATTTGGTTGCTACTGCTATCTATGTGGCGACCTATGTGGGCCAATTCATGCATCAGGCAGAACCAAAAATTATCCAACCGGTCATAGCGTAATGTCATACCTATAACCGGCCCTCCCTCAATGGTTTCCATTGCTGCCCCATCAAGGTGCGTTTTCGGCAAGTGCTTAGCGATCACAAGGGCAATGCCGTAACGGCTCAAATATTCTTTTGCCAACCGTGGGCCATCCTGAAAAGCACTGAGTTTGGCAAGGTCTGTCATAAATGCTATATTGACAACACCTTGTACGTAACCACCTTCAAGTCTTGTTGATCGAGCTGTTGCAAGGACATGAAGGCACCAAGCCTGCAATGCATATGGATCGGTTTTAGCGTTTATTCGGTTTTGGTCGTTTTTGCGGTAATGGGGTTGCGGAAGTGCATTGGTTCCTACCGCGCGTCCAATCAATTCTCGTACAATTTCTTCTGCATGTTCCTTTATGTGTCGCCCTTTTTCTATCCAGCCCAAGTTTACCATTGCGGTAAGTGGAAACGATGCCCACTCCATACCTTCAATTTGTGGAGGTAATTTCCTAGCCGGGTCTTTAATCAATACCTCCGCCGGAATACCAAGATGCTCATTCAAAGCCCGGATCATTTTTAAAGTAAGCTGTCGTTTCCCGGATAAAATCTCTGAAACTTTAGCGCTACTTCCAATATACGGGGCGAGGTCACGTTGTTTTAGTCCACCTTGCTCCATGCGAAACTTTATGGCGTCAACAGGTGAGGGTAGGTCGAGTGGAAAACGAATTTTTTCATACGCTTCAACAAGCGTAGACAGTACATCCAGTTCATTTGCTTCTGGTGCGCCAGGCATGGCGTTTATCAAAAATTCAATACGTGCCTTTGCAGCGGCATGATCCGTATCATTTTGTATAGCCTTATAAAAAGACATAGTCATCCCTCCTCATTATTGTTTTGCGCGGACTTTTCGTAGATGCCGACAAGATTAATAAGGACAATGCCAACCGAAAAATTAATGCGAGTGGCTATGAAATACTTTCCCTCTCCGACCAAGAACACTATGCGTCCATCATCGCTTAGATAGGCCGTTTTATATAGCGCCCAAATATCAGCTTGTGAACTCCAATTGGCAGCAACTACTTCGCAGTACCACGAATTCAACACACAACTGGATTCCTCGCACTGGGTGCCGAAATTCTTCAGCACCTCCATACCGTTTAGTTTCATTCCAGCCCCCATGGGCGCTATATCCATAAAGTCCCTCTTGGGGATGTTGTAAAGCGCTCCCAACTAGGGATCTTTATGGTTGATTGTATGAGATGAGTCAATAGGTGCTATTTGATCATGTGAATAATTCGATTAAAACATGCATACCCATCTGTATTAGCTGTAATATTTGTATGTTTTTGTGATCTGAAAAATTTGTAGTTATTTGCCTTGTTACTGGTTGTTTGTCGGTTTCTGGGAGCGAATCAAGGTGTTGATTCCCAAACACCCCACCAACATAATGAACGAAGCCTGATACGGCGCAAATCCAACGAACCGTCACGAAAACAGCTTGCTATAGCCGCTGATGACTTCCTTCCCGCCGATCATCCTATAGGTCATGCCGCTGGCTGTGGCGGTTTGCTCGGCGAATTCCTGTTTGGCCTTGACGACCGGGTCATCCATCTGGTGTTCGCCTTTGACTTCGACAATCACATAGGTGTCATCTTCTTTCTGGAACAGGAAATCGGGATAGTAGCTGCGGACGGTGTGCGACTCTGGATCGATATACTGGATGAAGAAGTCTGTTTGTCCATGGGTAAGCATACCTGTGAAGTAGACCTGCTTGATTTGGTCATCTTGCAGGAGTTTCCAGAATAGATCGCGCTCAGGATTTGAATCAAAGCAATAGGTGTCAAGGTGGAAGCTGCGCTTTGGATCGATACCCTCTGCCATCGTGTCTGTATTGCGAACAATTTTGTCATTGTCGGCTGAGACCTCATAATAGCCCCGTTCCGGCACCTTGATCAGTTCGATTTCATATTCCTCAGTCTTTTCTTCAGGCGTGATATCATAGAATTCACGGAATAGTCTGGGGATCACCCAGTCATAAAGCAGCTCGTTGAACTCGTTCACAGCCTTGAGTATCCCATCGGTGCCTTCCTTGGTAGATGCAAGGATTGGTTGGATGCCAAGGCACTGTTTGTTGAGATAACGTGAAATCTCCGCCACCAGCGTGATCTCGCTGAACTGACGCTGGTCACGAATATAGCTCAGGTCTTCAGGAGTACCGGATTTCTGCTTTTTGGCGGCCTCTGCCGAGATGCCTTCCTGTTGGTAATGGAGCAGGCGGTATTTATCTCTGTCTGCCTTCATCAGTTCAAGGTCGATGCCTTTGCGAGGCTCTTTTGGTTCCATCTTAAACTGGCGTTTGATCCGGCGCAGCTTGATCGTCCGGGGGGGCGGTACAACGCGCACCTGAACACGCTGTTTTTTGGAACCGGCATTTTCGAAGTCGGCTGAGGTGATCCTGAAGTTCTGTTTCAATTCGTCATTGAGTATTTGTAGATTTTCGTGGCTGAGATAGACTTGTCCGGTGTGCTGCACGTCACCGATCTGGCGCAGGCAGCGCATGGTGGCTTGAAGTACAAAGATTTTTGATTTTGGTTTTCTGAACAATCCGACACCGAACAGTGAGCGGCAATTCCAGCCTTCACGCCCCTTGTTGACCAGCAGAATAAATTGTTTTTCCGATCTCGGCGTATCCAGTGCATTGAATTCGCGAATTTCGTCGTTTGTGGTCAGCTTGGGATCGCCGACATTGACCAGAATGCTGTCTGAGGAAATACCATGTTTGGCCAGTTCTTTCTCAACGGCCGGGCGCAGTTGTAGCCGAAGGTCATCTATCGTCGGCGCAAAAAAGGCCAGCTTGGGTAACATCCCCTCCGGCCGGAGGCCTTCAGTGGCTTTCAGAAAATTAGTGATGGCGACCGATATGAATTCCTCGTTCTGTGTTGCTGTATAGCTGTGCAGGCTGACCTTTTTCAAATATTCCTTGTTGATGGCCTCTTGCAGGCCATAGGCATAGACCACCTCGGGCAGCACCTCTTTGCCAACATAGGGTGTGCCGGTGAAGTTATAGCAGGCCACAACACGAGTGCCGGTATCTTCCAGGCATTTGGCGAGTATGTCGATTGTATTACGCAGGCTGGTTACACGTTTATCCTTGGCGGCTCCAACGTCTTTTTTCAGGTTGGTGCCGAAGGCATGGTGGGCCTCGTCGACAAAGATACCAAGCTGTTCGAGACGACGCAGCTTCTCGAAACGCTGATTCGTGGATAGATCAGCCTCACTGTCAGGTTTGTCGAAGGAATAGAGATCCTCCGCCTGGGCATATACGCTCTTCGGCTCGAACGTAGGTTTGCCACTGCCGAACAGCCGCTCTGCCTCTGTCTTGTTCTTGTGCTGCTTTTTCAGGATGATTTTCTGGGTGTTGGAGATGATCAGGTTAAAGCGGGAGCGGTCGAGGGTGTTGAGGGACGTCCCCGCTTCCTCAAGAAAATGGAACTGGACGCGCTGATTGAGAAAGTTGACATATTCCGGCGGCACGACCTTGGTCATCTCGAAAGTCTGGATTTCCTTTAGTGATTGCAGCACAGTCCTGTCTGGCGCGAAAACGAGAGCATTGTGGCAGTATTTCGGATCTTTGGGAAATTTGTTGGCGAGGATGAACTCATAGAAGATACAGGTGGCCATAAGGATGGTTTTGCCCGTCCCCATGGTAAGGGCGAAAATGTAGTTCGGGTATTGGCGCGCCTGCGCCTTGATCTGCCGGAAAATCTTCTCATAGTCCTCTTCACGGAACCGGTCGATCAGTTCCAGTTGCTCGTCGTCGGCAAGGCCTATTTCGCGTCTGTTCTCGAACTTGCCCTCGCGGGTGTACCATTCCTTGAAAACCTCGTGCACGGGCTTGTTATCGAGAAATTCCTTGAGGAAGATATAGATTTCCAGCGCCTCATATTGTGGGACGCGGAGAAAGGCGGTGGCGTTTTCTGGATCGTTGAAGGCAAGGAACTTTTTCGACAGGTCGCGATAATGCGTTTTAATGCGGCCCCGGTTCTCCTTGTAAAAACCGAGCAGGTGCTTGAAAAATGAGAAATGGAGGTCGAGACTATCATCAGCCATGGTGTATGTCCCTTTCCAAAGACTCGGAAAGCAGGTCGGTGATCTTGACGCGGATTGTACCCGCGTCTTCGGGAATCTCATATTCGCCTATAACCAGCTCATCCCGGCCGGGCAGGTCGACCACTGTCGGTTCGAGGATAGCGCCGTCATAGTTCCAGTCGATCATCACCGACTCGACCATCTCCCGCCACTCTTCGACATTTTCTTTCATCAGGCTGAGTTTTTGCAGCAAGTTCATGGGGTAGAATTGCTCAATGACGAGTTTACCATCCCGAACTTCTATCTTTGCTTCGGCGTCACGCTTGAACTCCAGGTTCGATTTGTCGCGCAGGATGTCCACGACCTTGATGTCGAGCTTGAACGGCACCTCATTCTGCAGTACGGCGGCCAGATCCGGCTCATGTCCCATGCAGACCAGCAGCAGCTTCTCGACTGGCTGGTTGGGCTGATCGGCCTGACGTTTCTCGAAGGTCTTGTAGTCGAAGCCGTTGATCAGCTCGTTTAGATCGGCACGGGTGGCGATACGGTTGATCGGCATGATCTTGACCATGCGGCTGTCTTTCTCGCCGTCATAGAGGCTGTTTTGCTCCAGTTTCTGGATTTCCAGCGCTTCAATCAGGAGATCGCGTGCCTCGACCGGATTGCGGAAGATATCATAATGATTGACGTTGTAAACTTCGAAACCTGTGAAATAAGCGTTCTGCTCATTGGCTTCATTTGGTGTTCCGCTAAGGAGCTTTTCGCCAAGCTCTGACCCAACGCCTAGTAAGCGCTTGGTTGTTGTTTGTAGAGCACCGAGGTTTATGTCCGCTCCTATAAAGCGGCGGCCGAGTTTCATTGCAACGGCTTGTGTGGTTCCTGAACCCATAAAGCAGTCAAATACAATATCTCCAGGTTTGCTTGATGCCAATACCAACTTGCTAAGCAGCTCCTCAGGTTTTTGCGTCGGATAATCAGTTCGAACTGTAGCCGCTTGATTCTCAATATCAATAAAGAAGCAATCACCAGCCACTTTCCCATCTCGTAGATAGTCTCTAACTGTCAGTTCAGGGTGTTCAATTTCCCACTTTGGATCAACATCTTTTGCTCCTTTGATGGGGCTATTTTTTAAAAATCGTCCATTAAGTCTATACTTGCCTATTTCATCTTCGTATTTGTACTTCTTAATTGTGTTTTTAGATAATGGCTCAATGACCATTTCGTCATCCCAATTATAGGTTGGGTGTTGAGATTTTTTAAAAAACAGGATATCGTGATGGGTTCTTTTCCACGATGTCTTTATCGAACTCCTTGTTGTAAATTGCCAAACAAGCGAATTTAGAAAATTTCCAGTACCGAATATTTCCTCAAGTAGACATCTTAGTTGGTGAACTTTTCGGTAGTCACAATGCAGATAAATTGCTCCCCTATCGGAAAGAAGTTCTTTTATCAGTATCAATCTCTCATACATGAACTGGAGATACTCATCATTCGCCCATAGATCAGAATACTGTTTTTCTTCGAAAGTGCTAGCATCGTTTTTTGTTTTTGTTCCTTTAAGTGAAATTTCTTTTCTATAATCTGCTTTTGAATCAAATGGTGGGTCGATGTAAATCAGATCGATTTTTCCCCGAAACTCCTTCAACAGATGGCTCATCACCTGAAGATTGTCACCCCAGAAAATCTTGTTCCGCCATCCCTCAACCTCAGGACCATGGACTTCCTTGAGCTGTGCCGGATAATATTGTGTTGACCGGAACGGCCGTTTGCCGCGCCAGTTGAGCATGGGATAGCCCTGAATGGGCTCGAATTCGTACTTATCGACCTCGGTCTCGTCCGCCTGCGGTTTCCCGAGGTCCATTTTGTGTTGATCCATACTCATCATCCCTCTGTCCTGAACTTCCAGTTTCTTGTATCGCAATAGTGACGGATATCGCAGTCTTCACAGAGCTTTCTTGGTCGCTCCCTGATGCTGAAATTCTGTCCTTCAATGCGTTTTACTACCTCATCGAAGGTCTGTATCGTGCGATTGATCGCCTTGTCGTCCTTGGGGAAGGTAATATACGGGTTCCCCGCCGCCTCGCTCGTATAATAAAGGTGGGTTTTGCTAACCTTCTGGCCAGTTCTCTGCTCAACCAGATGGGCATAGACCTCTAGCTGGCGCTGATAACGCCGCAGCCTCTCCCGATCCTTCACCATGTCCGGCTTCTTTTCGGCCTTAAAATCCACGATCTCGACCGTGCCATCCTGCCCGGTGATCAAATCGACGCTACCCTTCAGGATGTACTCATCCTTGACCAGCGATATATCGACCTCCGCCTCAACAATCCTCGACCAGTCACCATTCTGCCGCCTGTGATAGTGCAGAACATGCTCCAGCGCGATGTCCTTGACGTTCGGGGCCAGATAAACCCGCTCCCGCTTGGTCAGATAATGATAGTTGGTCTCGAACCAGCGGCTGATCCGTTCTTCGGAAAGCTTTGCAGTCTCTCCCCGCAGTACCGTCTTGTGGATGTCCTCAATGGTCTGATGAACGAGCGTACCGAACAGCATCGGGCTCGCCCTGACCGGCGTGAACTCCAGTTCCTTGTAGAAGCGGTATTGCTGGGCGCAGTTCTCAAAAAGTGCCAAATGCGAGGTGAACGAATATTCCCGCTTAAGATTAGCTTCCTTGACATCATCCAGTTTCAGAAGGTCCGGCTTGAATTCCTCATCACGCCAGGAGGGAAGCGCATCATAATAGCGTGTAAAGTGCTTAGATGGTGTCCGGCCGCGTCCTTCCTTCTCTCGGCATGTCAGCACGAGGAGGTTCTGAGCCCGCGAATAGGCTGTGTAATAGAGCCGCCAGAAATCAAAAAACTTGATATTTTCCAACGGTTCGAACGGTGGGCGGGAATAGTAGTTCTCTTCGAGCAACTGGTCGAGGTCGGTGTATTGTTTTCTCGGCACCGCCTCCAGCGATCCAGTCATAACCACGGGAAACTCAAGCCCCTTCGACTGGTGTATGGTCATGAACGATACACAGCCACTCGGAGCATATTCCGCGCTGTCCTCATATTCATCAATGCCGCCGTCCTTGAGAAAGCGCAGGAACGTGTTGAACAGTAGCCGGACATTGTTATTGAGGAATTTGGGGTTGAGAACCGCAAAGTTGTGCAGGTATTCGAATTTGGTAAGTAGTTTGGAGATCTGGGCCAGATTGCGCGCAGCCCGCTCATTGACAAGGCGGCCGTTCTCGTCTTCTGCCAAAAAGCGGTTAAAAAGCGGGAACCGCAGGAGTTGATAGAACAGCCCCGAGAATGCGTAGTCAGTGCTCTCAATCAGATGGAGATGCGTTTTACCCAAACGGGCCGCCCATTTGCGAAGATCCTCATTTTCCGGTTTTCGCAACTCGCCCACAAAAGGGGAAAAACAGTCTTGGTCGTAATAATTCCAGATTGGCAGGAATGCGCTATCGTTCCATTTCCGCACTTCTGGAAACTGCGGGAACATAAAGATTAGAGCTCCAATGACAAGCCGCACCTCTTCACGATCAAAGAACATATTCGAGCGCGGTGAATAAACACTGATGCCGCGTTGTTCCAGAGACCGGGCAAGAGCCACAACACGATCATTTTTTACCGACCTGAATAAAAAGGCGACCTGATTCCAGTCAGTGATCGTGCCTCGCTCTCGCAGATCGATCAAAAAGCGATGCACCTCCTCTTGCCAGCTTTCCAGATCCTCGGCCGAGACCTTAATCACGGCTGCCGTGGCCGGGAACTCTGTATCGTTGCGCGCCGCAATATCCTTGTCGAAGCGAAATGTTGTGCCATCAACTTCCCAGCGTTGCTCGTCCATCCAGCGATTGTAGAAACCAATGATGCCGGGGTGGGAGCGGTAGTTGGTGGTCAGATTGACTTGCCGACACTGGATGCCATCGAACTGCTCGCTGAAAGTGAGTATATTGCGGATAGATGCTCCACGGAACCGGTAAAGGCCCTGATCGTCATCACCCACGACACAAAGATTGGGTTTCTTGGTGCTGAGCAGCTTGAGGATCATCTCTTGAATGGTATTGGTGTCCTGATACTCATCCACCATCATATAATCGATCCGCGACCGGATTTCTTCGAGCACCTTTGGATAGTCCTGAAGAAGCCGATAAGCCTCATACTGGATACCGGAGAAATCGAGCGCATTGTGCTCGTCAAGCTGCCGGTGATAGACTTTCAGGCATTCTCCCAGAGCCCGGACAGCTGCATCATCCGCCTGAACCAGACCGTCCGGGTCAAGCGCCTCCTCGGTGGCTTTGTTGAGCCACTTCACCAGTCCTTCTGACCGACGCCATCGGGCGCGGTTATTGTCGCCCAGAATGTCTTCGGTGTTCTCTATATCGTGGTAGTCATCAAGGTTCTGATAAAGGAAATACTGCTGATCGAATTAGTCAAAAAGTGTAAAACTACGCTTGAGGCGGGTAAACTCCCGATATTCCTCAAGTAGCCGCAGGCAAATGGAGTGGAAGGTACCCAGATACATCTCGTGGAGATTGAATGGGATGCTGAGTTCCAAAAGCCGGTTAGAGACGCGCGTCGTCAGTTCCTGGGCAGCTTTTTCAGTGAAGGTAACGACAAACAGGGACTCCGGCCGGGCACCTTTGTTGGTGATCAGATAGACGATCCGCTCGACCAGAGTGAATGTTTTCCCAGATCCCGGCCCGGCAATAATCAGTAGCGGACCTTCTGTTGTTGTTATAGCTTCTAGCTGCGCCGGATTTGCCCTCGTTTTGAAGGCACTATTCGAACTCTGCTGGTCTGACATGATTGCGACACTCAACTCCACACTGTTTGGCGATAAGCTGGTTGTAGGGGGAAATGATCGCCGTTTCCAACAAGTTTGCCGGAATTGGCCGTATTTCATCTGGAAAATGTGGATATATATACAGTGTGCAACAGAAAAAGCCCCGCTCACCTGTTCTGGTGGGCGGGGCTTTTTTGCGTTCAGGCGTATTCCATCAGCTGCACCTTTGTGCCGGTGGGCGAGGGCTGGTAGGTGAGGAGGCCGTCCTTCTGCTTCTTTTCCAACCGCCGCTTGACCCGGCTAACATTGGGTTTTTTGCCCTTTATGGTCCAGCCAAGGTCGAGGGCCAGTTCGCGGTAGCTGGTGGTGACATTGCCGTTTTCGTCGACCCTGAGTTTGAGGGCTTCATACAGGTCGGTTGGCCTGTCGTTTTCAGTTTTGCGCCGTGGTTTTGACTTGCTGCCGAGCAGCAGGCCGAAAGTGGCGACCAGTTCGATTAACAATCCGGCAAAGGCGAACATGCCATAGCGTACTTCATCGCGGCTATAGCCGGTGAGGCGGGCGATACCGGCGGCTCCGGGGTGGGTTTCTTGCGGGGAGCCAAGGCGGGCCAGTGTGGCGGTTTCGCGGGCGACAATGGCCAGCAGGCGTTGCTTTTCTCTGGCCTGTTTGAGTTCAAGACGTAGCTCGCTGATTACGAGGCAGGCAGCCTTGCTGTCCGGGCGGGTCACATCGGTGCAGCCAGCAGTGCGTGTCCAGATCTTTTGGCTGACACTGGCTGGGCCGATCAGCGGTTCAATCTCGGCCGGTGGGCGCGCGGTGATGGCGTCGGCCTTTGTGCGGGCCTTGTCGAGCCGGTCTTTGGCGGCGTGCCACGCCTTGGCCTGCCGGTCAGGTTCCTGTGAGCGGTGGGCGGCGAATTGCATCAGCATGTTATAAGCGGCAAGTGCTGAAAAACCCACCAGCCCAGCCAGCATGACAGTGCGCACCCCAGCCCAGCCAAAGGCTCGGTTTTTGATGTCATTACGGATGTTCGGAGCCAGTGTCGGTTTGAACAGATCAACGGCAGCCAGCATCACTGCGCCACCCCAGCCCAGCATGCCAAAGGCCGTCAGCCCGTTCATCGCTGCCGATCCCCCGGCAACAATGCGCACCATCACGTCAGAAAACGACGGAATCGCTTCCCTGATCCATCCAATTTTGCTAATATCTTTACTCATGGCGTTACTCCTTGAAAAATGTGTTTACGTCGTCACGCCTCGGGAGTGTTGGAGCACTCGCCGGGGCAATCTTCGTGACACCACACATAGCTCTGACTTGCTAAGCAAGTGTATCTATCTTGCTGTAATTGCGTGATTAAATGCGAAGTCAATAGCTGTCCTGGAGAAGCCCCCACGATACTCTCGGCAGGGCCGGTGGAACACGGCTCCGGCAAAGCGAAACGCCAGCGGATCACCTGCAAAAGAAGTGGAAACGGCGGTGGCACATCCTGGCCGGTGGGCGGCTCGGCGGTGGATCATGGCGGCAACAGCTCAAATCAGCTCCGGCACAGCCAAAACAGCCCAACAAACGCCATTTTCAGGCGGTGGTGTTCCGCTTCAAAAACACCCGTGTCACAGCCCTGAAGCGGTGGGCAAATACTTTCACCAGACCTGCACCATTGTATTGAAGCGGTTGTGAGGGGGGAGCAGCATGGATTTGGCTCAAAATTGTCAATCCACTTATCTCAATTTGTTGCGGTTTTCAATTTCGTTTGTTGTGACAGGGCGCACTTCCTCCGCTGTCAGGTCTACCAAAGGGAAGCCGCTTTCTTCCAGTTCAGAAAATTCAACCAGAAACGCCTTGCCATTTTCGTAGACACTGACGACAGTCCCAATTGCACCAGCTTTCAGATTTTTGTCTGGGCGGTTGTTTTTAAGCACAACCACATCAAGATCTTCAATCACTGCGGCTTACGCAACCTCCCTTATTTTTTCGATTTCGGAAGTACTGGCCTTGTGAATGTCATCTGCGCGAAGGGTCACGATGGGAAATGGTTCGTTTTCCAGTTCAGAAAATTCAACCTCGAATTTTTGGCCTTTCTCATAGACAAACACCACTGTACCCGTAGCACCTGCCTGCAGTTTTTTCTCCGGCAGGTCTTTTTCAAGCACAACCACGTCCAGGTCTTCAATCATCGTTTTCTCCTTCGTGGGTAGGCTGTAATGAGATTGGCAGCCTGCCCTTGCGATTTTACAATCCATACCGTGCGAATTCGGCGTGTTTGCCCATCCGGTGTCGGGATTTTGCCTTCGATACCGTAGGCGACCCCATATTCCCGCTGATCTGAGTCGGTTATTTCCTCTTCACGTGCAAGGGTCTCAATGGCATCAGCAAGTTTCGTCCACTCGGAAGGGTGAAAACCAACGCCAAGAAAAAACTTCGCTTTCGGCCTGCCTTTGTTATGTTCTTTGTTTAGAAGATATTGTGTGATTTTCGCTTCGGCAATGACCAGCTCTTCAACAATATCCGTCAGCTTCATGCCAGTCCCCCTTCGCCGCTGATGAACTCGGCACGTTTCCTTTAAGGCCATAATAGTCGCAGCCAGCAAAAAGTGCAATGTGCACCGCTTTTTGGAACTGGAAAATACAAAAAGAACACGGGCCTTTTGAAGTTTCGACACACATGATCGCCAGCGTTATGCCTTTGCTTGAGTTGGTTTGGAACGAAACGCATACAAACGCTGATGCCCCGGTTTCGCCCCGGAAACAGATGAACGAAACGGAACCATTAGCCACTGATATGCATCAAAACGTCCCAAAACATAGGGGTTTGTAGTCAGAGCGCAATGTTTACACCGAGGGGGTCGCAGGTTCGAGCCCTGCACCGCCCACCATATTCCCTTTATATTTCGGGGGCTTACCCCGGTCACAAAATGTTCCAAATGAAATGTTTTCCAGTCTGGGGGCAATTGTTTTCCAGTCTTGCTGA
>JAJRQA010000117.1 GCA_024280475.1 Alphaproteobacteria bacterium | reverse complement strand
GGCCGTTCCTGGAAAATAAGTTTTCCAAATGGAAAAGATCTAGATGCCCGGATAGCTCAGTTGGTAGAGCAGCGGATTGAAAATCCGCGTGTCGGTGGTTCAAATCCGCCTCCGGGCACCAATTTCCCCCAATAAATACAATGGCTTAAATGGTTAATTGCTTGATAGCTGTTTTTTGTTTATTCCCATAGCTAACGCATAGCTAACACCATAATGAGCATTAATGGGGGTTGTTGCAGGTAAGAGTGCCTATCATTTTTTCCAGAGTCTGTTTTTCCTATCATCACATCTCTTTCTTCTTAGGCTAGCGAAAATTAGCAACGCCAAGGTTTTCTGCTGGGGCGGTTCAAAAAATTGAGGAACTGTGAAATCAGATTGAAATGGGAGGTCATGACGATGTTTTTTGTCGGCAGATTTGTTGATGTGAGATGCCCCTAGATTAGTAGACACCTTGCTTGGTAAAAGTGAAGCGCGGAGAATTACATGGCTAAGGGTATTCGTTATACGGAAGAGTTCAAGCGCGATGCGGTTGCTCAGGTGGTTGACCGGGGTTATTCGGCAGCAGAGGTTTCAAGGCGTCTGGGCGTCAGCACGAAGTCCATATATGATTGGGTCAAGCGCTATGGCAAAGCCGAACCCAAGCATGTGGCAACAGAAATGGCTCTGCATGTGCTCGCCTATAATCTCACGCGCGTGATGAATATTCTGGGTATTGAACAACTGATCAAGCCAATGAGAATGATGAAGATATAGAAAGCGGAGCTAACTGGCTCCTGTCGGCCAAATTGGGCAGCCAAACAGCGATTTAACGATCCATTGACGCTTTGAGACGGCGAAAAACCAGAAATATAAAAAAGCCCAACAAAATTTTACGGGAACCCGTTCTCAACATATCCGCAAAACGTTTTCACACAACCAAGACCCAAAGCGGTCATCACGGAATTTTCCTAAAAATCCGCTCAGGAAAAGACCCTCAACAGTATTGATAGGTAATCTCAAGATGTACTGAACCAGCTGGTGTGTGCCGGCGCCGTTGGCATTTTGAGGAAAAGGTCGCGACAGTCTGGCAAAATAGATGTATCATTTCCAGGGACCTGGCAGCAAGTAATGCATGGAGTGGAATATGAAATATCGTCTCATTCATCTGGCTCGAACGCACATATTGGGTGCGCTCTTGTTCTCTTCCCTTTTTATTGCTTCCTCAATGGGAACAGCTGCCGCCAAGGGGCAGAAATATGCCCTGCTGGTTGGTGTCAATGATTATACAAAGAATAAAAACCTCAAATCATTGAGGGGGCCGCGCAATGATATTGTTTTGATGTATCAGACCTTGCAGAACTATGGTTTTAAGGCGGACAATATCACGGTCCTGTCGGACCTTGTGCCATCCAAAAACTCAAGCAATTCCGAACCACGACTGGTCGTGCCAGAGCTTGATGCCAAAGCAGGTTTGCCGACGCATGCCAACATCATGAAGGCGATGAATAATCTGGCTACCAAAGCCACAAAAGATGATCTCGTGATGTTTTATTTTTCCGGTCATGGTTCTTTTATACCCGACATAAAAAATGATCGTGATGATGACGACGAGCGCGATGCCTATGATGAAGTTTTTCTTCCAATTGATGCGGGAAACCTTGATGATGGGCCCGATTTGCGGGTTATCACCGATGACGATATCAACGCAGTTCTAAAGTCCAATCGTACGGGCGCTTTTTTCTGGCTGGTATTTGACTCTTGTCATTCCGGGGACATGACAAGGGGGATCGGTGTGACGCCCCGCGCCGTCTCTCCATCTGCACTTGGTATCAAGCTTGACACCAACAGTAAAAAAGTCCGCTCGATTAAAACCCGCGGTGGCGGTTCAGCTGTCAAGCTGATCAAATCGGACAATTATCAATGGGTTCAGCCCGGCACCAAGGCGTCTTCGAATACATCCAATATTATTGCTTTTTCGGCTGCTCCCTCAGACCAACAGGCCATAGAGAGAAAAATAGGCGGGCGCTCGCATGGTGTGTTCACCTATGCCCTGCACCAGGTGCTGGCAACCAAGCGGCCGCGAACCTATCAACAGTTGGCCGATATGATACGGGCATCCATCAATACAATGAAGGGCGAAGCGCCGCCGCCAGTGTTTGAAGCCGTGCAAGGAGCCATGGCGCACCCGTTTTTGAGCAATACAATTGATGGCCAGTTGAGTTGGAGCGCTATTGTCGAAATCTCAGATGCGGGTATTCATTACGTCAATTTACCAAATGTCGGATTGCTTCAAGGCATTAATGAAGGGACGATTTTTGGCCTGTATTCCCCCGACAAACTTGACGAAAAGAGCGCTGACAAACAGCAAGAGGCAATCCCCAGGCCGCTTGGCTATGTCGAGGTCACGCGTGTTGGATTGAGCGCAAGCCAGGCGAAAGCCATCCCGTTTGAGGATGGCGCACCAATAGATCTGTCTCTTTTTGAGGGACGTACAATGTCCGCAATTGTCCGCCGCACAGTGGTCTTTGCCACCAACATCATCCTACCTGACTGGCAAAAGACGGGTGATGATCGCGCTGCGCGTACTGCCCGCCGCGCGATTAAGCGTATGGTTGAGCGAACCAAAAATAAGCAGGGTCTGCCGGTCAACTGGATCACTCCAAAAGCTGCTGCTGATGATGAAGAGGGGGATATCACCCTGCAATATGAAGCAGGCCGACTCTATTTTCTAAAAGGCATTGGCGAGCTTGTCACCCTTGCAGATTTTAACAAGCGCGGAAAAATGCGCCCCCTTCCATCTCCCTCCATCAAGATTGCCTCCCCGCGTTCAGGTCTGGCTGGGCCGACAGATGAGCATCGCAAACAAACCGTCTCGCTGGCGGAAGATGCCCTGTGGTCATTGCTCAAGGTCAGAAATTTGTTGCGCGTGGCCAGCAGTCTGGAACAACCGCAATTTGTCGGCAAAATGGAAAAGGGCATATTGAAGTTGGC
>JAJRQA010000116.1 GCA_024280475.1 Alphaproteobacteria bacterium | reverse complement strand
TCACTTTTACCTTTGGAGAAAGTTAAGTGGAAAGAGAACAGAAGCGAGAACTCGTTAAGTCGCTTCATGAGGCGTTCTCCGATACTGGCGTTATTGTTGTTTCACATAATCTTGGAATGACTGTGACTGAACTAACCCAGCTTCGCCGTGAGGTGAGGGAAGTGGGTGGAACAGTCAGGGTCGCAAAGAACAGACTTGTGAAACTTGCCCTTAAAGATACGCCGGCTGAAGGTCTGGCGGATCTGTTTACCGGGCCAACGATAATTGCCTATGCTGATGATCCTGTCTCTGTGCCCAAGGTCACCGTCAAATTCGCCAAGGCGAACGAAAAGCTCGTTCTGCTTGGTGGTGTGATGGGAGATATGAACCTTGACATAGATGGGGTGAAATCACTTGCAGCATTGCCAACTCTTGATGAATTAAGAGGCACAATCGTCGGTCTGTTACAGGCACCGGCTGGCAAAGTGGTAAGGGTTATCTCTGCACCGCCAAGTCAATTGGCACGTGTCATTAGCGCCTATTCGGAAAAAAGCGAGGCGGCTTAAACCGCGCAAGCTCATTCAAGCGAAATACTGAACAAACAAACTGATCAAGGAATTGTAATTATGGCTGATTTGGATAAAATGGCAGAAGACCTATCAGGTCTCACTGTGATGGAAGCTGCGGATCTCGCAAAACTTCTGGAAGAAAAATGGGGCGTATCTGCTGCTGCTCCGGTAGCTGCTGCTGCTGCACCAGGTGCTGGCGGCGAAGCCGAAGAAGCAAAAACAGAATTTGATGTTGTTATGACATCATTTGGTGACAAGAAAATCAACGTCATCAAGGAAGTTCGTGCTATCACCGGGCTTGGCCTCAAAGAAGCAAAAGAACTTGTTGAGAGCGCGCCTAAGGCGATCAAAGAAGCAGTGCCTCAGGGTGAAGCCGACGAAATCAAAGGCAAGCTTGAGGCTGCTGGCGCAACTGTCGAGATCAAATAAATCAAAAATTCATCCGGAAGCTCTCAAGGGCTTCCGGGTGAAGCTTTTTTCGCACGTGCTGGTGATGGGAGTTATTCGTTTGGGATTGTATCGTTTTTGAGTAATGAAATCTTGTGCATATAGAATATTTGACGGTTTTCCTGAAATGCCAAATGTTTGGTTTTCCGGCAAGCCGTTATTGTGTTAGGTGCAGGCTAAATGGGGCCTCACAAAGGCGATGACAGTTTGACAAATGTTTTTTGGGGATGATGTGGAAGGTTTGCTACAGGGCGAGCGATCTTCCAGTCGGTGCAGCAAATCATAAACAATGAGGAGCAGATATGGCGCAGAGCTATGTGGGCCGTAAAAGGTTGCGTAATAAATTCGGCCGGATCGACGAAATTGCGGTGATGCCAAATCTTATTCAGATTCAAAAGAATTCTTATGATTCTTTTCTGATCCTGGATGAGCCGGCCGAGGGCCGCGGAGATGTCGGATTGCAGTCGGTTTTTAATTCTGTTTTCCCCATTCACGATTTTCCAGGCAAGGCACAGCTGGAATTCGTCAAATATCATTTTGAACAACCAAAATTTGATGTTGAGGAATGTCAGCAGCGCGATATGACCTATGCGGCTCCCTTGAAGGTGACGCTGCGTTTGATCGTGTTTGATATTAATGAAGACACGGGTGCCAAATCCGTCAAGGACATCAAGGAACAAGAAGTGTTCATGGGCGATATTCCGTTCATGACCAATCATGGTACCTTTGTCATCAATGGCACCGAACGCGTCATCGTTTCGCAAATGCATCGCTCCCCAGGCGTGTTTTTTGATCATGACAAGGGTAAAACCCATGCCAGTGGCAAATTGCTGTTTGCAGCCCGCATCATTCCTTATCGCGGCTCATGGCTGGATTTTGAATTTGATGCCAAGGATATCATCTTTGTCCGTATTGACCGGCGCCGCAAGCTGCCCGTCACCACACTGCTTTATGCCCTTGGTCTCGATCAGGAAGAAATCCTTGATAACTATTATGACAAAATCGATTATAAGGTCGCCAAGGGCGGCTGGCGCGTCCCATTTGAGCCAGAGCGCCTGAAGGGCATCAAGCCAACGGTTGATATTGTTGATGCTGAGAGCGGTGAAGTGATTATTGAAGCTGGTCGCAAGGTGACGCCGCGCCTGTTGCGCAAGCTTTCTGAAGAGCGCAAGATCACTGAATTACTCCTCTCCGATGAAGAGCTGATCGGTCAATATATCGCCGAAGATCTCGTCAATATGAAAACCGGTGAGATTCACGCCGAAGCTGGCGAAGAGATCACCGAAGATCTGATCGTCAACCTGCGTAGTCTTAGTTATAAGAAACTGCCAATTCTGGATATTGATCATATCAATATCGGTGCGTTTTTGCGCAATACACTGGCCGCTGATAAAAACAGCAACCAGGAAGAGGCGCTCAATGATATTTACCGCGTCATGCGTCCTGGTGAACCGCCAACCCCGGAAACGGCTGGTGCTCTGTTCAAAGGATTGTTCTTTGACAGCGAGCGCTATGATCTCTCGGCTATTGGTCGTGTGAAAATGAATATGCGTTTGCAGCTGGAGTGTCCAGATACGGTCCGAACCTTGCGCAAAGAAGATATTCTTGGTGTTCTGGATACGCTGATTGGTTTGCGCGATGGTCGCGGTGAAGTCGATGATATCGACCATCTTGGCAATCGCCGCGTACGCTCGGTTGGTGAGTTGATGGAAAACCAGTATCGCATCGGTCTGTTGCGCATGGAACGTGCCATCAAGGAGCGTATGAGCTCCCTTGAAATCGACAATACTATGCCGCAGGATCTGATCAATGCGAAACCGGTATCTGCAGCTGTGCGCGAATTTTTTGGCTCCTCGCAGC
Source organism: Alphaproteobacteria bacterium (assembly GCA_024280475.1). Classification (GTDB taxonomy): domain Bacteria; phylum Pseudomonadota; class Alphaproteobacteria; order Rhizobiales; family JAKIUO01; genus JAKIUO01. The sequence continues at coordinate 9,482 of JAJRQA010000116.1, read as the reverse complement.
TATCGCAGTTTATGGACCAAACCAACCCGCTTTCCGAAATCACTCACAAGCGCCGTCTCTCAGCTCTTGGTCCAGGTGGTCTGACCCGCGAGCGGGCCGGTTTTGAGGTTCGTGATGTGCATCCAACCCATTATGGTCGCATCTGTCCGATTGAAACACCTGAGGGACCCAATATTGGTCTCATCAACTCGCTCGCGACATTCGCCAAGGTCAATAAATATGGCTTTATTGAAAGTCCGTACCAAAAAGTCGTGAATGGCAAGGTTGCTGGTGATGTTGTCTATCTTTCGGCTATGGAAGAGGGGCGCCATCATATTGCGCAGGCCAATGCGCCGCTCAATAAAGATCGCTCCTTTGCTCTTGACGTGATCAATAGTCGTTTTGCTGGCGATGTTCATCAAATTTCCCCCGATAAGGTGGAATATATGGACGTCTCACCCAAACAGCTCGTATCTGTGGCTGCTGCGCTTATTCCGTTTTTGGAAAATGATGATGCCAACCGGGCCCTGATGGGGTCGAATATGCAACGTCAGGCTGTGCCGTTGGTAATAGCCGAGGCGCCGCTTGTTGGCACTGGCATGGAAGAAGTTGTTGCGCGAGACAGTGGTGCCGCTATTGGCGCACGCCGCACAGGCGTTGTCGATCAGGTTGATGCAACCCGTATTGTTATTCGTGCCACGCAGGAAAAAGATCCCTCCAAGCCGGGCATCGACATTTACAATCTGCGTAAGTTCCAGCGCTCGAACCAGAACACCTGTATTAACCAACGGCCATTGGTGCATGTTGGTGAAGAAGTTGATGCTGGCGATATCATTGCTGATGGACCCTCCACTGACAAGGGGGATCTGGCGCTAGGCAAGAACATCCTCGTCGCCTTTATGCCGTGGATGGGCTATAATTTCGAAGACAGTATTCTGATCTCTGAACGCATCGTACGCGATGACGTGTTTACCAGTATTCATCTTGAAGAATTCGAGATAGCTGCTCGTGACACCAAACTTGGGCCAGAAGAAATCACGCGTGATATTCCCAATGTCTCGGAAGAGGCCATGAAGAATCTCGATGAAGCTGGTATCGTTTATATCGGTGCGGAAGTGAGCCCCGGGGATATTCTTGTTGGCAAAATCACGCCTAAAGGCGAAAGCCCGATGACCGCAGAAGAAAAACTGCTGCGTGCCATCTTTGGTGAAAAAGCCTCCGATGTGCGTGATACCTCTTTGCGATTGCCACCAGGCGCTACAGGTACGGTTGTCGAGGTGCGGGTCTTTAACCGCCACGGTATCGAAAAAGATGAGCGCGCCATGGCGATTGAGCGTGAGGAGATAGAACGCCTTGCCAAGGACAGAGATGATGAGCAAGCCATTCTTGATCGTAACGTGTATGGCCGTTTGAAAGATTCGTTGCTTGGTCAAACCATCACCAAAGGACCAAAAGGCGTTAAAAAAGGCGCCAAGGTTGATGCTGATCTGTTGAAAGAAGTGCCTCGCGGCATCTGGTGGGAAATTGCGCTTAAAGACGACAAGGCCATGAGCCATGTGGAAGCGATCCGCGCGCAATATGACGATGCACGAGAAAACCTCAAGCAGCGCTTTATCGACAAGGTTGATAAATTGCAACGCGGTGATGAACTTCCACCTGGCGTGATGAAAATGGTCAAGGTGTTCGTAGCTGTGAAACGTAAATTGCAGCCCGGCGATAAAATGGCTGGTCGTCATGGCAACAAGGGGGTGATCTCCCAGATCCTGCCAATTGAAGACATGCCTTATCTTGACGATGGAACACCAGTTGACTTTGTTCTCAATCCACTTGGGGTGCCAAGTCGCATGAATGTGGGGCAGATTCTCGAAACCCATCTGGGCTGGGCCGCACGTGGTCTTGGCAAGCAGATCGGTTTTGCGGTTGATACCTTCCGCCGTGAAGCGAATTCGGGTCCTTTGAAAGAAGCGCTGCATTCAGCCTATGGCAAGAATAAAATTGTCGATGGCATGAATGATGAAGACCTGGCCAATTTCGGGGATACATTACGCCCCGGTGTGCCAATGGCAACGCCTGTTTTTGATGGGGCCCATGAAGCCGATATCGAAAAGCTTTTGGTGGCTGCTGGCCTTGATAGTTCAGGGCAGGTGACATTGCATGATGGTCGAACCGGCGAAAAGTTCGACCGCAAGGTGACCGTTGGCTACAAATATCTGCTCAAATTGCATCATCTCGTCGATGACAAAATCCATGCGCGCTCCATCGGGCCGTACTCGCTTGTGACCCAGCAACCACTGGGTGGTAAAGCGCAGTTTGGTGGCCAGCGTTTTGGGGAAATGGAAGTCTGGGCTCTTGAAGCTTATGGTGCCGCTTATACCCTGCAGGAAATGTTGACAGTTAAATCGGATGACGTGGCAGGCCGCACCAAGGTCTATGAAGCCATTGTTCGTGGTGATGATACGTTTGAAGCTGGTATCCCTGAAAGTTTCAACGTGCTGGTCAAGGAAATGAGGGCACTCGGCCTCAATATCCAGTTGATCCAGTCCGGCAAGGATAATGAAACAATCACTCACGGGGAACAGGGAAGGCCCGGATTTAAACCGCAGGCCCAGCTGCCGGGAGGTTCCCCCGCAGAATAGACCCAACCGGGTGATTGCCCCTGTTATTTTCAACAGGCGATCACCACTTTCTTTCTGGAGCAGATATCCGTTCAGCGAAAACGGAGAACCTGCTCTGAATATTGCCAGTTATCAAGAAGGCCGCACCGCACAACGGCCGCCCTACAGGAGAGGCAAGATGAATCAAGAGGTCGCCAATCTCTTTAAGCCCAACACGCCGCAGCAGACATTTGACCAGCTCAAGATTTCAATAGCAAGTCCCGAGCAGATTAAAGCCTGGTCATGGGGAGAGATCAAAAAGCCCGAAACCATTAATTACCGGACGTTCAAACCTGAACGCGACGGACTTTTTTGCGCGCGCATTTTTGGCCCGATCAAGGACTATGAATGTTTGTGCGGCAAATATAAGCGGATGAAGCACAAAGACATCATCTGTGAAAAATGCGGCGTTGAGGTGACTTTGTCAAAAGTGCGCCGCGAGCGCATGGGGCACATTGATCTGGCTGCTCCGGTGGCCCACATCTGGTTCCTCAAATCCTTGCCAAGTCGCATCGGGCAATTGCTCGACATGACCCTCAAGGAACTCGAGCGTGTCTTGTATTTCGAAAGCTATATTGTTCTTGAAGCAGGCACCTCGCCCTTCAAAGAAGGTGAGCTTCTCTCAGAAGAAGAATATGTAGATGCACAAGATGAGTATGGCGATGTGTTTACGGCCGGGATTGGTGCTGAAGCTATCCGCGATTTGCTCGGACAACTAGAACTTCCAGAATTGGCCGTTCAGTTGCGCATCGAAATTGCTGAAGCGACCACTGAGCTCAAACCCAAAAAACTTGCCAAGCGCTTGAAGGTTGTCGAAGCTTTCATTGAAAGTGGCAATAATCCTGAATGGATGATCATGACGGTCATTCCGGTTATTCCACCGGAATTGCGCCCGCTCGTGCCGCTGGATGGGGGCCGTTTTGCGACCTCTGATCTCAATGATCTCTATCGCCGGGTTATCAACCGGAACAATCGCCTCAAACGCCTGATGGAATTACGTGCTCCCGATATTATCATCCGGAACGAAAAACGCATGCTGCAGGAAAGCGTTGATGCGCTGTTCGATAATGGTCGTCGTGGCCGCGTCATATCTGGTGCCAACAAACGTCCGCTAAAATCCCTTTCCGACATGCTCAAAGGCAAGCAGGGCCGCTTCCGGCAGAACTTGCTCGGCAAGCGCGTCGATTATTCAGGTCGTTCTGTGATTGTGGTTGGTCCCGAGCTGAAATTGCATCAGTGCGGTCTGCCAAAGAAAATGGCTCTGGAGCTGTTCAAGCCGTTTATCTATTCGCGCCTTGAACACAAAGGTTTGGCGGGTACCGTCAAGCAGAGTAAGAAACTGGTCGAAAAAGAAAGACCCGAAGTATGGGATGCTCTGGATGAAGTGATCCGCGAGCATCCGATCATGCTCAACCGGGCACCCACGCTTCATAGGCTGGGTATCCAGGCATTTGAACCGGTGCTGATTGAAGGTAAAGCCATTCAGCTGCATCCTTTGGTATGCGCTGCGTTTAACGCTGACTTCGATGGCGACCAAATGGCTGTTCATGTACCGCTGAGTCTGGAAGCACAGCTTGAAGCACGTGTGTTGATGATGTCGACCAACAATATTCTTCACCCCGCCAACGGGGCGCCGATTATTGTGCCGTCGCAAGATATCATTCTGGGGCTTTACTACATCTCGATCATCAAGAACAACGAGCCTGGCGAAGGCATGGTGTTTGGTAGTACCGATGAGATTGAGCATGCTTTGATCAACAAAGTTGTGACCCTGCATGCCAAGGTCAAGTTCAGAGCTAAGCATCTTGACGAAAATGGCGAGTTGGTGAGCATTGTCTATGACACCAGCCCCGGCCGTGCACTGATCTCCCAGCTTTTGCCCAAACAGCCCGGTCTTGGTCTGGATCTTGTAAATCATCTGATGACCAAGAAGCAGATTTCCGAACTGATTAACATGGTGTATCGCCATTGTGGTCAAAAGGATACCGTGATCTTTTGCGATAAAATTATGGGACTTGGTTTCAAGCATGCCTGCCTTGCCGGCATCAGTTTTGGCAAGGATGACATCATCATTCCAGAGACCAAGACCAAGATTATCGATGATACGAAAGCGACTGTGCAGGAATTTGAAAACCAGTATAATGAGGGCCTTATTACGCAGCGTGAGAAATATAACCGCGTTGTTGATATATGGATGAAATGCTCAGACACAGTAGCAGACGAAATGATGGACAGGATTTCCGCTGTTCATCTGGACAAGGAAACTGGCCGCGAGAAACCCATCAACTCTATCTATATGATGGCTCATTCCGGGGCGCGTGGTTCACCCGCCCAGATGAAACAGCTTGGTGGTATGCGTGGTCTGATGGCCAAGCCGTCTGGGGATATTATTGAGACGCCGATTATTTCCAACTTTAAAGAGGGACTGTCGGTTCTCGAATATTTTAACTCCACTCATGGGGCTCGTAAGGGGCTTGCTGATACTGCGCTTAAAACAGCTAACTCTGGATATTTGACGCGGCGTCTTGTTGATGTTGCTCAAGACAGCATCATCAATGAATATGATTGTGGTAGTGAAAAAGCGCTCGTCACAGCAGCGATCGTCAAGGACGGCGAGATCGTCGTGTCGTTGGCCGAGCGCGTGCTTGGGCGCACAGCTGCGACTGATATTGTCTCACCAGCAACAGGTGAGGTCATTATCAAGTCAGGGACTTTGATCGAAGAAAAAGACAGTGAGTTGATTGATCAGGCCCAGGTTCAGGAAATTCGTATCCGTTCGGTTTTGACCTGCGATACGCGATCCGGGGTTTGTGGTAAATGTTATGGCCGTGACCTTGCTCGCGGCACGCCTGTCAATCTTGGCGAAGCTGTTGGTGTTATTGCTGCGCAGTCGATTGGTGAGCCGGGAACCCAGCTTACCATGCGTACCTTCCATATTGGAGGGGCTGCTCAGGTGGTCAATAAATCGTTCATCGAGGCTACCAGAGTTGGTAAAATCGAGATCCGCAACAAAAACATCGCCAAAGATAGTGAGGGGCGTGTCATCGCCATGAGTCGCAATTTGACCATTCTCATCATCGATACCGACGGCAATGAACTCTCGACCCACAAGGTTGTGCAGGGGTCAAGACTGCATGTCGGCGATGGTGACAAAGTCGAGCGCGGCGACCGGTTGGCCGAATGGGATCCTCATACGAGGCCAATCCTCAGTGAAGTCGATGGCGTCGTCATTTATGAAGACCTTGTCGATGGCATATCCATGGACGAACAAATGGATGAGCAAACCGGCAATACCAACCGGGTGATCAAGGACTGGCGTACGTCTCCAAAAGGGGTCGACTTGAAACCTCGCATCTCTATTCAGGATAAAAATGGTAAACCCATACAGTTGGACCGTGGCGGCGACGCTCATTACCTCTTGTCTCCTACTGCTATTTTGTCTGTTGAACCTGGACAAAAGATCAAGGCTGGCGATGTTGTTGCCCGTGTGACACTGGAAGGTGCGCGCCAGAGTGATATCACTGGTGGTCTGCCACGGGTTGCTGAGCTGTTCGAGGCTCGTCGACCAAAAGACCACGCGATCATTGCCGAATTGACCGGAGCTGTTCGCTTCTTGCGCGACTATAAAAACAAGCGCCGGATTTCGATTGAGCCAGTAGATGGGGATGCCGTCGAATATCTGATCCCCAAAGGACGTCATTTAACGGTTCAAGAAGGTGATACCATTGAAAAGGGTGAATATCTGATCGAAGGTAACCCGGCACCGCAAGATATTCTGGCCATTAAAGGTATGGAAGAGCTTGCGACTTTCCTCATTGATGAAGTGCAGGAAGTCTATCGCCTGCAGGGTGTGACTATCAATGACAAGCATATTGAGGTCATTGTTCGTCAGATGATGCAAAAAGTTGAGGTCAGTGCGCCCGGTGATACGACCCTTTTGAAGGGCGAAATCCTGGATCATATCGATTTTGAAGATATCAATGAGGAAGTTCTGGCAAAGGGGGGACTACCCGCCAAGGCCAAGGCTATCTTGCTGGGAATTACCAAGGCGTCCTTGCAGACCAAGAGCTTCATTTCAGCGGCATCGTTTCAGGAAACCACCAGGGTTCTCACGGATGCAGCTGTTAGTGGCAAGATCGATACGCTGCGTGGCTTGAAAGAAAACGTCATTGTCGGACGACTGATACCTGCCGGCACGGGTGGTATGTTGGCGAGACTTGCTCAGGTTGCCAAGGCCCGTGATAATCTCATTCAGCAGGAGCGCGCCAAGGCCGAAGAAGCTGAGCGCAAAGCCATTGAGAAGCAGGCAATGGAGCAAATGCCGGATCCTGAACCAGAGGCAGAAGCTGCACCAGCAAAAGAGCCAGCCAAGGAAGATGCGGGTGATGACGCCAAGGAATAGATCGGTTCATATCGCTGTGATTTGGTTTGCAGGCGAGATCAGCCATTAGCATAGAACAAGGGCTGCTCGATCGAGCAGCCCTTTTTTTGTGTTTTACGATCGTTTGACAAAGAGCGGGAAATACAGGATTGCGAACAGAGAAAAAGCGGCAATCCATAATAGGCCCGACAAAGAATAACCCCAGGCTGGATTACCCAAAATGGCACTAGCGACGCGAATAAGCGCTGACAGGGTTACGAGGATATAAATAGCGGTTGTACCTTTATCTGCTTCGAGCGACTGGCCGGCATGGCCACGGCTTGCCCTCGTCATGATCGCCATTATCATGGTGCCGATCATACCAGCGGTAAAGGCATGAAGAGCTGCAATAAAGGGTATGCTTGATGTCAAGATTGATAGACCGGCAAGTAAAAAGCCAATACCGATCCAGCCATAACCAATATGAAGAATGACCACCAGCGGTTCGCTGATTGTCGCAAAACCACGCCATCTTGCCAGCCTGTAAAGATGCAGAACTGCCGTGAAGATACAAAACAGGCCTGTGAGCGTTGATTGCGGGGCTACAAGCAGTAGAACAGCGGCCAGTGGTACGAGCAATAGCCCGAATTGATCTAACTGATCGCGGCTGGCGGGTAGCGGAGTGACGTCATTGCGTGCCATCCAGTTGCGCGTAAAGCTGGGCACCACGCGCCCGCCAATTAAGGTGACCAGCAGGACGGCGAGGTAAATTGCCAGAAGGGCAATCTGGCGGCTGGAGACAGTTGAGATCATCTCAAGGGTTGCCATATGGAATGCAATATTACTGGCAGCAAGGGTGCTCACAATGCCCACAACTGGCAGATTTTTGGTGTTTTTTCCAGCAATTATCTCGCGAGCGAGCAGTATTGCAAAGGACACCAGAAACAGGCTGTCGATCACTGCAATAAGGCCGTAAAGATGTTCTGGCAGCTTGCCTGAGACGAGAATGGCAATGCGTCCTGCAAGCCAAAGTCCGGCTAATAGAGCAAGCGGAGTGCCGCGCACTGGCAACCGTCCGGTCCAGTTAGGCACGGCAGTCAGGAGAAAGCCAGCGATAGCAGCCGGCAAAAATCCAAACAGCATTTCATGCATATGCCAGTCTTGTGCGGAAAAATAACCAAGTAGAGAAAGTGCATCGCCATAGAGCAGGAAACTCACCCAGATTGCCATAGCAAAGGCGCTCCAGACCGATGCGCCCAGGAAGAACGGACGAAACCCCTGTTTCAAAAATATGGGGCCGTCATAGTCGCGTCGGTTTTTGATATGAGGAGGGGGCATTATGGGCGATCTTTTTAATGTTCAATTGTTTATAAATCTTAATGAGCACGATTATTCTATTGCGGAAAAATAGCAAGAAATATCACATCACAGGCGTCAATATTGACTTTTAAGACCGGTCCGCGTGCCCAGGAACAGATAATGGCCTGTTCGGGTACAAAAAACAGCTATATTTACTGACAAAAACCTGCGGGAGATTATGCAGCTATCAAGCTTTCAACAAGCGATCAGGAAAAAAATCATCTGCGACGTAAAATAGTCTTGACCATGGGGAGGTAAGCGCGTAGTTTCCACCACACTTACGAGCAAGTCGTAGATTCTATAAATGATCCGCAGCCTATGTGGACCGAGTATGATCTAAACGGTGCTCTTGATAAAAAATGAGAAGATAAAACCGGTCGGTCCCACTCTGTAAAAAGATAAGGTGGGATTGGACTTGTTTATTGTTTTGCCACGATTGCGAAGGCACGGAACGTCCACGGGCGTGCTGTGGCCTTGTTTGCTATCTGTTGGCAGGAATAACGAAACAAATTCGAAGGTTGGATGCAAGGCACATGCCCACAATACAGCAATTGATCCGCAATCCCAGAAAACGCCCTGTCAAGCGTAACAAGGTTCCTGCTATGGAAGCCTGTCCGCAAAAACGAGGCGTTTGCACAAGGGTTTATACAACAACACCGAAAAAGCCCAACTCGGCTTTGCGGAAAGTTGCACGTGTGCGGCTGACAAACGGCTTTGAAGTGACAAGCTATATTCCAGGTGAAGGTCATAATCTGCAAGAACATAGTGTTGTTCTTATCCGTGGCGGTCGCGTCAAGGATTTACCTGGTGTTCGCTATCATATCGTTCGTGGAGTACTTGATACGCAAGGTGTCAGTGATCGCCGTCAACGTCGTTCTAAATATGGTGCTAAGCGCCCCAAATAAACCAATACTGGCTTGCTGTTTATAACAAATGGCAGGCCTGTTTTGTTGTTCTTAAAAAGATCAGGATCTGGCTGCATTTGAATGCGGCTACTAGTCAGGAAGAAGAAACCGAATGTCACGCAGGCACAGAGCTCAAAAACGCGATATTATCCCGGATCCAAAATTCAAGGATGTCGTGCTGACCAAATTCATGAATTCCATCATGCTGGACGGCAAAAAGTCGGT
>JAJRQA010000115.1 GCA_024280475.1 Alphaproteobacteria bacterium | reverse complement strand
CCTACAACAAGCGACATAATATCGAATACTTTGCTATATTGCTCCCTGATTTCACGATGAGGTTTTCCCGTTTCAAACAAAATAGACAAAGAAGGTGGAAAGCTCATCCCTGACGTATACTGAGGAAGTGACATGTACATTTCCAAATTATAGAAAACACTAACTTCTCCATACCCATCAATTCCAACAGCAAATTCTGTTTTACCTGACAAACCATCTTTCGATTGATAATCGCGAATAATCTCCTCTTGCATATTTGTAATACCGACCCATCGTTCAATCGTCTCTGAGTAAATATCAAAAGCGCAACAATATTCATTTTTATCAAGGTTTGACGTGCTGTAAATTAGGTTGCCAACATCATATACAATTTCAAAACAACCGATCTCTTCGGGGTGGCTACATATTGATCTGTCAAAACCAGATATCCACTTTAACTCATTTAAAATGAAAGTTGCATTTCCATCGCGACATACCAATTGATCTATCTTTTGGCCAAAATCAAATGAACTCTGCCTATCTCCAAACTCGTCCCCTCTTACAACGAGATTCATTCCCTCTGGAGAAAGATTCAATTCACCAGCAAACCGATTCAACCCATCTCTAACAACAACCTGAAAAATATATGTTTTTTCTAATTCTAATAATTCTGGACTATCAGACAACGCCACACCTCGATATCTCCCCCCCCCAAATTGGGATTGTTAAGGGTCTCGACCCTTAACCGCTGTCCGCGCAGGACATTATCTTTTTGCTGAACCCCCTCACCCCGGCCCTCTCCCAATGGGAGAGGGAGTAAGAGGTGCTCAGCTTAGGCTTAGAATCAAGCCCGGTTCTGGCGATTTTCGATGAGATCATCGACGACGCCGGGGTCGGCGAGGGTTGAGGTATCGCCAAGATTGCTAAAATCGTCTTCGGCGATTTTGCGCAGGATGCGGCGCATGATTTTGCCCGAGCGGGTTTTTGGCAGGCCGGGGGCGAACTGGATTTTATCGGGGCTGGCGATGGGGCCGATATCGGAGCGCACCTGCGCCACCAGTTCGGCTTTTAGCTCGTCTGATCCCTCAAGCCCGGTCATCAGGGTGACATAGCAATAGATGCCCTGCCCCTTGATGTCGTGGGGATAGCCGACAACGGCGGCTTCGGCGACTTTTTCGTGGGCGACAAGCGCGCTTTCGACTTCGGCGGTGCCCATGCGATGGCCAGAAATATTCAGCACATCATCGACGCGGCCGGTGATCCAGTAAAAACCGTCTTCATCGCGGCGACATCCGTCCCCTGTGAAATAGACATTGTCATAGGTGGAGAAATAGGTTTCTTCAAAGCGCTTGTGATCGCCATACAGCGAGCGCATTTGCCCCGGCCAGCTATCGGTCAAGATGAGATTGCCCTGCCCCGGTCCCTCGACCGTGTTGCCGTCCGCATCGATCAGCTCTGGCTTGACGCCAAAGAACGGCCTTGTGGCAGAACCGGGTTTGAGCTTGGTTGCCCCGGGCAGTGCGGTGATCATGATGCCGCCGGTTTCGGTTTGCCACCAGGTATCAACGATGGGGCAATTATTATTGCCGACGACTTCATTATACCAGTTCCAGGCTTCTGGATTAATCGGTTCGCCCACTGTGCCCAAAAGTTTAAGCGAGGAGCGATCGGTCGCAGTAACAAAATCATCTCCCGCCGCCATGAGGGCGCGAATGGCTGTTGGCGCGGTGTAGAAAATATTGACCTTGTGTTTATCAATGACCTGCCAGAAGCGCGAGGCATCTGGATAGTTCGGCACCCCTTCAAACATCAAGGTAGTAGCGCCATTGGCCAGCGGTCCATAGACAATATAGCTATGGCCAGTGATCCAGCCAACGTCTGCCGTGCACCAGTAAATATCTACATTTTTATTGGTCCCGGCGTCCGTGGAGCGAGCCGGTTCGTTATGATAGTCGAATACATATTGATGGGTCATGGCGGCATAGACCAGATAGCCACCGGTTGTGTGCAGCACACCTTTGGGCTTGCCGGTGGAACCAGAGGTGTAGAGAATAAACAAGGGATCTTCGGCGCTCATTTCCTCTGGCGGGCAGTCGGCATCGACATCGTCCAGCGCATCACCATACCAGATATCGCGCCCCTCGACAAAATCAACATCGGCATTCGTGCGCTTTATAACCAGCACTTTTTCGACCATATCGCACTGCGCCACCGCTTTATCGGTATTGGCTTTCAGCGGTACTTTTTTGGAGCCGCGCAAGCCCTCATCAGCGGTGATAACAAAATGGCTGTCGCAATCAATAATGCGCCCCGCCAGGGCATCTGGAGAAAAGCCGCCAAACACCACGGAATGAACAGCGCCAATGCGCGCGCAAGCCAGCATGGCATAAGTGGCCTCGGGGATCATCGGCATATAGATGGTGACGCGGTCGCCTTTTTTAACGCCCATGTTTTTGAGCACATTGGCGAATTTACAAACTCTTGTATGTAACTGTTTATAGGTGATCTTTTGATCATGAGCAGGCTCATCGCTTTCCCAGATGATGGCCGTCTGATCGGCTCGATCTGCAAGATGGCGGTCGATGCAGTTGGCGCTAACATTAAGGGTGCCGTCTTCATACCATTTGATCGATACATTGCCAGGTGCATAGCTGGTATTTTTGACCTTGGTATAGGGGGTCATCCATGTGAGGCGCTTACCCTGCTCTCCCCAAAAAGTGTCGGGATCATTGATGCTTTGCTCGTACATTTCCAGATATTTGTCATTGTCGGCGAAGGCTTTTTTGGCCCATTCTTGTGGTACTTCAAAAATTTTACTGTCTGACATATCTGAAAGTCTCCTTGCGGCCTTTTTGGCTGCCTTATGGTTGGCATCTCATTGAAGACGAGATTTTTTAAAGGATGAGTTCGTTTGTTTGAACCACTTCACCTGTGCTTTTTGTTATATTCATGCAGGGCCGGAATTAAACAGCCCTGCGACAACTTATCATCACCAGAAAAAAAAGCAAAAGATTGATCATATCATCAGTAAACCAGCCTATTGGTCGAACTGTGAGGGATCATAAAAAATCTTTTCGCCCGATATCATAAGCTCTACGGGCTGCAGCATATCTCCGCGGCACGGCCCACGGGTACACTCGCCATCAGACACATTAAAGCGCGCACCATGAGTGGTGCAAACAAGCTGCTTCCCCGCTTCATCAAGAAAACGATTGGCAAACAGCTCCAGAGGCAGGCGCATATGGGGGCAGCTATTGACATAAGCGCGGACCTCTTTGCCATCGCGCACAACGACAATTCTTTGAGGAGGGCCATCAAAGCTGCCGGGCGGCATATTGATCATCTCGCGACGATCCGGCGCGTCCGGGCGCTCAATGCCAAAAGCACCAGTGGCCTCAAGGTCGCTCATGTGACATAGAAATTCATGCAAATTATTTGACAAATCAAACCCCAAAAGCGCCAATAATGGCCCCCATGACGAGCAAGACGGCAAGCCAGTGGCCAGCATCAATGATGGTCAGGGCAAAAGGCTTCATCTGAAATGCGTTATTGACCGCATTTGTTGTGAGCACAAAGCCCAACCAGACAAAACAGGCAGCCAGCAAACCCTTAATGATGCTGACATCACCAGACGCATGGGCGATAATCCCCGCCAGCATCCAGGCCATAACCAGATCAGCAACACCGGCAATTACCATCGGCACCATGGCGCTGTTTTTCTTGCCATCCTCGCAATTCATGTCTTCTTTGGTGATCCCGGCGGCCTTCATCCAGCGCTCACCAAACAACACGCTATACCACACGCCTCCCACCATAAACCCGGCAATTGCCGCCACAAAAACAGCGAGATAATTGATCCCTGCAAATGACATGGTGTTAGCTCCTTTCAGCTCTCTTGATTGGCACCTGTGAGCGCCCAATACGCCCCGCTTTGAAAAGTCTATCATAGCCTCATTGAACGCATTGCGAGAAGCAAAACTTTGTTGTAAGGTCCGCTCACTTCATACCACAATGGACCATTATGCACCCGTAGCTCAGCTGGATAGAGCGCTGCCCTCCGAAGGCAGAGGTCGTGAGTTCGAATCTCGCCGGGTGCACCAATATTTATATCTCACGGCTATTCGCGCTAGCGCGCGGCCTTCGATGGAGCGGCCTGCTCGGCCGTCGCCCGGTCGGGCTCTGATGGGGGCTAGGGTTCGTAGTTTCGCTCAAGCCACTATGTCCGTATCTCACGGCTATTCGCGCAAGCGCGGCCTTCGATGGAGCGGCCTGCTCGGCCGTCGCCCGGTCGAGGCGCAGCTTATCAATGCGGCGCATCAGTTTGAAATCCGCGTACGACATGGGGTGCAGCTTAAAATAAACGCTGCCCCGGCTGATGCCAAGAGTTTTGACGTCAATGGTGGGCCCTGACTTTACGCGCTTGCTCGTCTTGCTGAAAACCCCTTTTGCCCCCGCCAGAGTTTGATCTGGTTGGCATGCACATTAAATTGCTACGCCAGACCTAACTATCAAATTAGGTGTTCGAAGACTATGACAAAATCGTCTATGCCTGCTGTGATGCCTGGCAAAGGCTGACAAAAGAAACAGGATACATCACATCAATCGCCTCAAGAAAATGGGTGACCAACAGTCAAAAACAACTCTGCTCGCACATAAATATGCCGTGAAAAATGCGGGCTAGCCCCTCCTCTTCGATACAACGAGAAAATTGCGCATAAAACCCCTATTCTTTTGTGAGGAATAGCCCTTGTGGGATGACGGTTTTAAGGAAGTATCGCAGTGAGTGCAACGTTCCCTGGCTGGGAAATAAATTTGCTCAACATTTCGGCGGTAAGTTTGTGGGCATAGGTTGTTGCATGACCGTCAACAACATATTTTTTTCGCTCACCTTTATGATCCAGTGTTATATCAAGTAATGGTATTTGAGATTTTCGCATTTTTTCAATAATGATGTCATCAAATGATGCAGAAGAGAACTGATTTCCCGTCTTTCCGCGCGTATAAATCATTATTGATGGGACGCCATATTTTTTTCGCACCATACGAGCAATAGAAATATTTATTTCTGAAAACAGCTCGGCATCATATGCATTATAGTTTCTTTTTATCCTCCTCTTCCATACATATTTCTTGAATATATTAAATCTTCTATGAAGATATCGTATGACTTTGGATGTCAAAACTGAAAAACAACGACCAGTAAATTTGGGCCGACCTTCACTCAATATATATTTTGGTGATGCCAATGATCCAAGGGGCTTGCATGCTATTCTACTCATCGTATTTGCACTTGTCTCATGGACGAATAATGCTAAATTTTTGCCAATGACCTCATCCAGGACACCGGTCTCCAGAGCACGCAATATTTGATTTGAGCCCCCACCTTTGATACCCAGATTAACGACACGGTATTCGTTGCCACTCTGTTGACCGAACTGGGAAGCCAATGTCTGGTGATCACTCACCCCCCAGCCAAAGGTATTGGAGCCACCAAGGAAAATCACACCTGGTCCGTCCGGGTTGCTGTTTGAGGTATTGCGAAACCCCCACTTGTTGGTGCTTACATTCATCTTGAAGATGACAGCACCTGTTTTGCGGACGGTTTTAGTTCTTGTATATTTGCCATTTGTTCCAACTGCGATATTCAAGGCCTTTCGGATTGAGCTGACCGGCGCTCCCGAGACCACATGTTTTATATCTGTCAGTATGGTTTTCGATTTTGTGGCAGGCGGGACGGCTAAAAATTCAATGATAAGCAGAGGCAGAATGGTGGCGGCGATCGGAATGAGTATGCTGCGCAGCAAATTCATACGAATAACGTATGTCATGACTGACAACAGCACAAAGTAAGATGTGAAAAAATAGCTTCCCCAATAGCGATCAATCTTATTGATATATGTCGCCCAATAGGCAAAGCAAATCGCAATGAGAATAAGACAAATGGCAATCCAGTTTTGTTTGGCTGAGTTGCTGATCGACCGAATGAATTCCATGTGTGATATACCTGTACGCTAAGCTTAGAGCCAATTATCCCCGTGCTTTTCTAATGATACAAAATTAGTCAAGGTCAAAGCTTTGGCGGTAGTCTTTTGCAAGCGCTGGATCCTGGTCTTCTTTTTTCAAGAGACAATTGCCAATTGCCAGCATCTCCATATCAGTTCCCATCAGACATCGAAATGCATCTTCGGGGGTTCCAACAATGGGCTCCCCGCGAATATTGAAGCTGGTATTGACGACAATAGGGCAGCCCGTTTTTTCCTTAAACCGGCTGATCAGTTCATGATAACGCGGATTTGTTTCTTTATTAACAGTCTGTACCCGTGCCGAATAATCTACGTGAGTGACGGAGGGGATACTAGAGCGTGAAATATTCAATCGATCGATTCCAAATAGCGCCGTATCTGCCTCGTTGACCTCGTGTCGTTGAGCTTTTTGAACACCTGCTACAATCAGCATATAGGGTGATGAAGTTGTCAATTCGAACCAGTCCTCAACATCTTCCTCCAGGACAGAGGGTGCAAACGGGCGAAAACTTTCCCTAAACTTCACTTTTAAATTCAATGATTTTTGCATGGCCGGAGAGCGTGGATCTCCAATTATTGACCGCCCCCCCAAAGCTCTAGGGCCAAATTCCATCCGTCCTTGAAACCAGCCGACAGCCTTTTCCTGGGTGAGGCCCTCGACAACGGCGTCATAAAGCTTATCTTGCGATAAAACTTCATACTGTCCACCAACCGCCGTCAAACGATTTTCAATGTCGGACTGATCAAATTCAGGACCAAGATAGCTGCCCTGCATGCTATCAGGTGCTTCAACGGTTCGCGGTTGATCGAGCAGCATATAATAGGCCGCCAACGCAGCCCCGAGTGCCCCGCCGGCATCACCGGCCGCGGGCTGTATCCACAGATTTTTAAAAGCTGTATCGCGCAAAACTTTGCCGTTGGCAACGCAATTCAAGGCAACTCCACCCGCAAGGCAAAGATTGGGACTGTCATATTCCTTCGCCAACGACCGCGTCAGGCGCAGCATGATTTCTTCTGTAACTGCTTGAATGGAAGCTGCGACATCCATATGGAACGTTTCAAGTGGCTCCTCATCAGGCTTGCGGGCCGGGCGTCCAAATAATTTGTCAAAGCGACTATTGGTCATGGTTAGTCCAGTGCAATAGTCAAAATACGACTGGTCCAGCCGGAATGTACCGTCGCTTTTTACATCAACGAGTTTGTCAAGAATCAGGCTCTTGTATTTTGGATCTCCGTAAGGAGCAAGACCCATCAATTTGTATTCACCTGAATTGAC
Organism: Alphaproteobacteria bacterium; assembly: GCA_024280475.1. Taxonomy (GTDB): domain Bacteria; phylum Pseudomonadota; class Alphaproteobacteria; order Rhizobiales; family JAKIUO01; genus JAKIUO01. Next base: position 1,620 of record JAJRQA010000115.1, on the reverse strand, counting down.
CCGAAACCCCGTGTAATAGGTGAACGCAGAGTACAAAAGCCCTAATGAATGGGGAAAATGTAACTCTTTTTGAATCTCTAAGCTGGCACCATTGCCAAACGCAACAGACGTCGTCGTCCATTCGCCAACGCCATCCATTGTCAACACAACAGCGTCTTTAAATGGAGAAGGAAAAAAGGCTGATGCCGCATGGCTCATATGATGTTCTGAAAATAACAACCGCCCCCGCCAGTCAAAATCCGGCTCCATTTTTTCCAGTTCTTTTTTGAGAAGATCCTTTTGAAAAAGTTTTTCTCGCAACCAGACAGGCAAGGCCATGCGAAAGGCTGTGAACCCTCTTGGTGCAAAGCTTATATAGGTTTCAAGCAACCGTTCAAATTTAAGAAACGGCTTATCGTAAAAGACGATCCAGTCGACATCGGATAATCGACAACCGGCCTCGGAGAGACAGTAGTTTATGGCATTGCTTGGATAGCTTGAATCATGTTTTTTACGCGTGAAGCGCTCTTCTTGAGCGGCCGCTACAATATGTCCATCTTCGACCAAGGCAGCTGCACTATCATGATAAAACGCTGAAATACCCATAATTCGCATAATTAGAGCGACCCCTCAAAGGAATTTAAATTGAGTCGAGATAAGCACCTCTTCCGGCATGCACATTCCGCCGATGCTTTTGCACACCGGCGTATATGAGGGAAAAGGCGTCACCAGAAACTAGAATATTGTATAAATAAAAGGTGCTATGGCTGAACCTTCACCAAGAACCAGTAGTCCACCAAAGAGGGCTGATACGATTAGAATTGGCAATAGCCAAAATTTCTTTCTCACCTTGATGAAATGCCAGAACTCACGAATAAATTCCATGATAAAATCCCAATTGTCTCGTGTTAAAACTGATTGCGCATACTATCCGGCTCGGGTCCTGGTGGGTCCCTTTTGATCCAATAGCTATGTGCATCTTTATCAAATCTAAGCTTCAACGGCGCACCGGAAATCAACCGCATGCCTACACCTATGGGAGTAACTACCAAGAAAAATATCAGTCCGATGATCACCGGACTGACAATTGCATGAAGCAGATTACCAAATATCAACCATGCCGTATGTAGTGGAGCCAGCACCCCTGGAGCGATAAAGGAAAGTCCAAGAAAAACACCAGATACGGCAACACTCCATAAGCGAACGGCTCCATCTCCCAGCAATGGAAACAATCCTATGATTATAAAGAGACCAGCAAAAATCAAACCAAATGACTTATCGCTGCTTTTTTTTGCGGGTGCCCATTTAGCTGAAAAACCTTCATCGGCCTTATTTTTTTTCAACATACACCTCGTAGTTATCTCAATGCAGCACGCATATATGAATCTGATGCTCAATATCGCAAGGATATAACATGCCTCCCTGGAGCAGGCAATGCATTAATCGAAAGTCCTGCCGTAATCTAGGTGTGTTTGATGGAACACGGTGATGCTGGAAATCAGCCCGCCAGAAACCTCTTCAAGCTTGAAAAACTGAGCTGGTCCCACATTGTTGGACAGCTTGGCAGCGTTGTTAAGGTGTATTCACGTGTTTAATCATGCTGCCATTTTGCTTTGTTCGCGCTCACTATAAACCTCATCT
>JAJRQA010000114.1 GCA_024280475.1 Alphaproteobacteria bacterium | reverse complement strand
TTTCCGACAAGGGAATGAGCAATGAAACTGGCAAGGGCACCGACTTTGTTGTGCTCACCAGATAGGCAAGAACAGCTTAAACCAGATGCATGGCTCCGTGTTGTTTTTGATGCTGTAGAGGTTGGTGCTAGCCCGCAGTCATGATGACGCGATAGTGCAGCTCACTTGGCGATGATTTTACAAACACCACATGGACGCCTGGCGATACCAGTAATGTCTGGTCAGGCATAAAAACCAGCTCTATGGATTTGGGTGATTTATTTTTCAAAAAGCCAACAAGACCCGTGCGGCTCCCCTCGACATTTGAGGTCCGAACAATGCGGTTGATGTGAATTCCGCCTTTTTCGTCGACACCTTTGAATTGATAAAGGAGCGTATCGGTACCATTGTCTGCTTTTGCATAGGCGATGGTTTCGCCAGCGCGTGCAACGCGATTATTTGATAAATCGCCGATATATGCCATTTGTGGAGTGGGGGAGCTGTTGAAAACCGACGCGCAACCTGACAGAAAGACGGTGGCCAGCAAAGCCAATATTAAACGCGTTTTCATACTTTACTCCATCAAACAACTAATCTGACAATTAGGACCTCCAGACAAAGCGAAGACCTCAAATAGCTTACTGCCTAATATGCCGTTAAAATGGTTGATAAAGCGTTAACCAAACCTCATTTATGCTGTTCTCAAGATGTCATGCACAGATCACCCACCGATTGTGCCTAACTTAAGAAAATTTCGCGGACGGCAAGGATGCGAATCAGCTATGACGCAGATATGGCTCAATATGAATTACAACCCAGCATGGTGCTAAGCTCTGTTTCGACCCTGCTTCATCGTCTGGACTATAAGCGCACCGGTTTAGCGATGGCGATATTGCTTGGCGTGGGGCTATTATTTTCCCAAATAGTGTCTGGAGATATGGGGCGGCTGCTAGTGACCGCGGTATTTTCTTTGCTGGTTATGCTGGGTCTTCTGGCTTTGGCCGGACTTTCCAGCGGTCTGATTAAAGTTGCCAGCGATCAACACACTGCGGGCAGTGGGCTGGCGGTGCTTGACGAGCTACCCGAAGGAGTCTTGGTGACAGACAGCCAAAAGAATGTGCTGTTTGCGAATGCTGCCTATCTTGAAGTCGCTGGAAAATGCGCTACGGGGGCTCCGACTATAGAAGAGTTGTTCGCTGGTGAAGTTGCGGCAGCCGAACCAATCTATCGGTTAAACCAGGCAATCAAGAAGGGCGAAAACTGGCAAGAGGAATTTCGCGTATCCAGTATGCAAACCGTGGATGAGCAACTTCCTGGAGAGGCGTCATGGTATCGTATAAGTGTTGCACCGCAGGGAAATTGGCCAGCAAATACCGCCCCGACTGATCGCTTGAATGACGACAAGAACCAATTGGCAGATACGCAGAGCCACGCTGAAGCTGGATCAGCGACTGTCTGGCAAATTGCTGAAATTTCTAGTGAGCGCCATCGCCAGGAAGAAAGCTTTGGCAAATTGCAAGAGATCATTGATTATCTCGATCAGGCTCCTGCCGGTTTTTTTTCAGCGGATGACACGGGACGTATCGACTATCTGAACGCCACACTGGCAGGGTGGCTGGGACTGGATCTGGCGGACGCTGTTGCATCGCAACTCTGGTTGAAGGATATCGTCTCGGGTGATGGGGCGACCTTGCTGGCCCAGAAATCACTTGCTCAAGGCGATAGCGAAAAATCGACATTTGATCTGGATTTGATCAGGCAGGATGGTACATCGCTTCCGGTGCGTTTATTACATCAAACGGTGTTTGATGGCGGGCGCGCAAACCAATCGAGAACATTGGTCCTGAATAGAGCGCCAGGCGCCGAATCGGGCGAAGATTTAAGAGCCGCAGAAGTGCGGTTTGCCCGCTTTTTTCATTCTGCGCCGATCGCCATTGCGACACTCGATAAAAAGGGCGTGGTGGGTAGTACCAACGCCGCCTTCGCGCGTATGTTCGCCGAAAGTATGAACGCGCAAAACTTGCCAGATACCCAGGAAAAAGGCGTTGATATCATTTCTCTGGTGATTGATGAAAATAAAGAGGAGGTTTCTCTGGCCCTGGAGCGTGCGTCAAATGGTCAGGTCAAGATCAGTCCTTTGAATGTGTCGTTCAGTGGCGACACGGAGCAAACAGGCCGTCTGTATTTTTCTCCAGCTGGAACAATTGATCGTGAAACCGATAGCAAATATGGCGGTGCCATTTTATACGCCATCGATACCACCGATCAAAAGAGTATGGAACGGCAGATGGTGCAGGGGCAAAAGATGCAGGCCGTCGGGCAGCTGGCTGGCGGTATCGCGCATGACTTCAATAATGTGCTGACGGCGATCATTCTTGGTACCGATGAGCTATTGGGCAGCGTGCGCCCCACGGACCCGGGATTTAAAGACATTATCAGCATCAAGCAAAATGCCAATCGAGCCGCATCGCTGGTGCGACAGATCCTGGCTTTTTCCCGGCGCCAGACCTTGCGTCCCGAGGTGCTCAATCTCAATGATGTGGTCTCCGATCTGTCCATTTTGCTTGATCGCTTGCTAAGCGATAATGTCAAACTCAATATGGAGCGCTATCGCGATTTGTGGCTGGTGCGCGCCGATGCGACCCAGTTTGAACAGGTAATTATCAATCTGGCAGTCAACGCTCGTGATGCCATGCCGGCCGGCGGGGTCGTAACAATTGCCACACGCAATATTAGCCAGCGCATGTCCGCCGACCTGGAAGATCAGGGTATGCAGGTGGGGGAATATGTGCTGATCGAGGTGACGGACACCGGATCTGGCATGACCAAGGAAGTCCGTGACAAGGTATTTGAGCCGTTTTTTACCACCAAAGGCGTTGGCAAAGGGACGGGGCTCGGTCTTTCCATGGTTTATGGTATCGTCAAGCAAACCGGCGGCTTTATCTATATTGACAGTACGGTCGGTGAGGGAACGACCTTCAGGATTTATTTGCCACGCCAAGAAGAGGATCTTGAAGAGATTGCGAGTAAACAGCTTCAGGACAAGCAAAAAGCAAAAAAAATCAAGCCCGATCTGACCGGCACAGAGAGGATTTTGCTGGTGGAAGATGAAGAGGCCGTGCGAGGGTTTTCAGCGCGAGCCCTTCGCAAGCGCGGTTATGAAGTGTTCGAGGCGGGAACGGGCGTACAGGCCCTGGAAGTAATGAATGATCTTGAGGGACGGATCGATCTTGTGGTCACCGATGTCATGATGCCCGAAATGGATGGACCGACCATGGCCAAGGAAATGCGTAACGAAAACCCGGAGCTCAAGATCATTTTCGTTTCGGGATTTGCCCGTGAAATTCTCGATGAGGAAGATGATTTTATATTCATGGCCAAGCCATACGGGCTGAAAGATCTCGCCGCTAAGGTGAAAGAGGTGCTCGCAGATTGAGCTGTTGATAGGCCAATTGAGCGGGTGATTCCCATCTCACATGTTCTTGTTGTGTTCATATTCGTTTGAGGTGGGTGTTCTAATTAATTGATTTAACAGGCTTTAATCGGTTTCTCTCACGAGACTTGCAAAATGAGAACAAAAGTGGTACAAATAGTCAGATTGTACAGACCCCCATTTTGTGAAATAAGGAGAGCTCACCATGCCGAGAAGCCAATTCGAGATTATCGAGGGAGGTAATATGGATAAGAAAAAAGCCATTGATGCTGCGCTGTCACAGATCGAGCGGGCCTTTGGCAAGGGATCAATCATGCGTCTTGGAGAAAACAAGACGATTGAGATTGAATCGATCCCGTCAGGTTCATTAGGGCTGGATATTGCTCTTGGTATTGGCGGTTTGCCACGCGGTCGGGTGGTCGAGATCTATGGTCCTGAATCAT
>JAJRQA010000113.1 GCA_024280475.1 Alphaproteobacteria bacterium | reverse complement strand
TCGCGTATCTCGCGTATCTCGCGTATCTCGCGTATCTCGCGTATCTCGCGTATCTCGCGTATCTCGCGTATCTCGCGTATCTCGCGTATCTCGCGTATCTCGCGTATCTCGCGTATCTCGCGTATCTCGCGTATCTTTTTTCGTCGAACCGGGGCGGTCAAACGAGGGGCGCATGCGGCGATTTCCTGCGTTGGATGCAGGGCGGGATTGATTTTTGGGAGAATTGGAATCGGGAGCGAGCAGGCGTCCATCTGCTCCGCCATGCTTGTCGACTTTGACCCCCTTATCAAGCCCGCCAGCAACAGCATTAGATGGGAACGCGAGGCCCAAAAAGGCCAGGCAGAGGGCATAGTACCCTGTTTTGAGTGCGAATACTTTCATGAACTCAATCGTAAATTATAAACCCAGTTCAATATATTGTGGTTTTTCAATCCCGTACAGATTTTTCGTGTCGGGCGCGCCAATATTAATGAAGAGCGTTAAGTTTGACAAATCGATGCAAAACCTCTGATCAAATGATCTTCCCATCTTCTCACGATAGCTGCTTGGGTATTTATGTGGTGTTTTTTATCGACATGACAGACCTGTTCGCAGTACATGATGGCATACAGACCGGTTAATCGACCCTTTTCTCGCGACCTGATCTTCCAAACTCGAAGCCCGCAGACGTTGGTTTGCAGCGTTTCTTGGTGTGATATCGTTGTGAAAAGTCAGTAAGAACATTTTAAATAGGCCCTGATGAGCAAAAACCAACCCACTCCGCTGGACAAAATCCGTAATTTTTCCATTGTCGCCCATATTGATCATGGCAAATCGACCCTCGCCGATCGCCTCATTCAGGTGACAGGAGGGCTGGCCACACGCGATATGAAAGAACAAGTGCTCGATAATATGGATATTGAGCGTGAGCGCGGTATCACCATCAAGGCGCAAACCGTGCGCCTTGACTATAAAGCCCACGATGGTGAAACCTACCAGCTCAACCTGATCGATACACCGGGGCATGTGGATTTTGCCTATGAGGTCTCGCGCTCGCTGGCGGCCGTTGAAGGTTCCTTACTGGTGGTGGATGCCTCGCAAGGGGTCGAAGCGCAGACGCTGGCCAATGTCTACAAAGCTATGGAAAATGATCACGAGATCATCCCGGTGCTCAACAAGATCGACCTGCCAGCTGCCGAACCAGAACGCATCCGTCAGCAGATCGAAGACGTGATCGGCCTTGATGCCTCTGAGGCGCTGGAAATCTCGGCCAAGACCGGCATCGGCATCGAAGAGGTGCTCGAGGTTATCGTTACAGGACTGCCAGCTCCCAAAGGCGAACTTGATGCGCCATTGAAAGCCATGCTGGTGGACAGCTGGTATGATGCTTATCTGGGCGTTGTAGTGCTGGTGCGGGTGATTGATGGCATTTTGAAAAAGGGCCAGAGGGTCAAGCTGATGTCAACGGATGCCAACTATCTCATTGACCGCGTCGGTGTGTTTCGCCCCAAACAGGAAATGACCGATATATTGGGACCTGGCGAGATCGGCTTTTTCACCGCCGCCATCAAGCAGGTGGCCGACACCCGCGTCGGTGATACCGTGACCGATGAAAAAAATCCCTGCGTCGAGGCTCTGACCGGCTTTGAACCCGCGCAATCCGTGGTGTTTTGCGGCCTGTTTCCGGTTGATAGTTCCGAGTTTGAAGATCTGCGCGAGGCCATGGCCAAGCTGCGCTTGAACGATGCCAGTTTCGACTTTGAAATGGAAACCTCCGCCGCTCTTGGTTTTGGCTTTCGCTGCGGGTTTTTGGGCCTGCTGCATCTGGAAATTATCCGCGAGCGTTTAACGCGCGAGTTCGATATTGAGCTCATCACCACCGCTCCCTCGGTGATCTATCATATTCATCTCACTGATGGCACCAGGATCGAGCTGCATAACCCGGCTGACATGCCCGACGTGATGAAAATCGAGCGCATTGAAGAGCCCTGGATCGAGGCCACCATTTTGGTGCCAGACGAATATCTGGGTGCGGTGCTCAAACTTTGTCAGGACCGACGTGGCCGCCAAAAAGATCTCACCTATGCGGGATCGCGCGCCATGGTGGTCTATGATCTGCCACTCAACGAAGTGGTGTTTGATTTTTATGACCGCCTCAAAAGCATCACCCGCGGTTACGCCAGTTTCGACTATAATCTCACCGACTATGAAGAGGGCGATCTCGTCAAGATGCAGATCCTCGTCAATGCCGAACCCGTCGATGCTTTATCCATCGTCGTACATGCGGACAGAGCGATGGCCCGTGGCCGGAGCATGTGCGAAAAACTCAAAACCTTGATCCCGCGCCATCTGTTCAAAATCCCCATCCAAGCAGCCCTTGGCGGCAAGGTCATCGCCAGAGAAACCATCGGCTCAATGGGCAAGGACGTCACCGCAAAATGCTATGGCGGCGACATCACCCGCAAACGCAAACTGCTGGAAAAACAAAAAGCCGGCAAAAAGAAAATGCGCCAGTTCGGTAAAGTCGACATCCCCCAAGAAGCCTTCATCAAAGCCCTCAAAATGGATGAGGACTAGGGGCGGGCTATTTGCAACACTGCAAAATGAAGGGCTCCGCCCTCGCGCTCCCGCCAAAGGGCCAGCCCTTTGGAAACCCTTTTTTTGTGGGGAGAGACGCAATACCCCCATTGGTACAAAATACGCGAAGCACCCTGCATCTCTCAACAATGTCATCCCGCCGAGGACCGCGAAGACGTTCGGGGTGCGTGGGCGTTCAGGCGTCAGGTTTATTGAAGCCCGCGCGCGACATTCCCTGTGGTGCAATTGGTTGGTTTGAGCTAGACTTTTACGTGGGGGTCGTGGAGGGAGATTTACTTGATGATGTTTGAACCGATGTTGGCGTTTTTTGTCGAGAATTTCTGGGCAGGCGTCATGACGGCGCTTGGTGGTTTTATTGGCGGAGCGATTATCACCCGTATCTGGGGGCGCTACAAACAGCACAAGTTGCGCCGTACCCGTTCGCAAGAAGACACCATTGATTTTTCGCTGACCACGTTCCAGCGCATTGACGAGCATACCGTGGCCATGAAAATCCGGCCCCTTGAAGAAGCCAATATTGCTGACGTGATCCCCAATGGCGGACTGATCCAAACGGTCAAGCAGGCTGCCCGTCAAACCACGCCAGAGCAACCGATGGTGATCGTGCCCCACGAGGTCGACAGGGAGCTCATTGGCAATGCCCTCATCAAGCGCTGGAACGGTCATTTTCGCGATGCCGTGATTGCTCAGTTTCTTGGCGCACCGGTTGTCGAGCGAAAAGCCGTGATGGCTCTTACTTATGAGCGCGCCGTGCGTAGCGGTATGCTGCGCTGCATGATCATTTTGTGCGATGACTGTGAGTGGGTGAGCGATTTTTTACAGTCTAAAAACGATGATAAAGTGGTGTTGGAAAGCCCTCATCATGATCAACGCCTGCGCACGATTTTCGCGATCCATCAGCGCTATACGAGCGAACGAGACATGGATGAAAAGCAGCGCACCGTGCGAGATTATTTCATCGCATCCTCTGTCCAGGCACCCCAATAGTCAGCTTTGCTTGCCATTTCAGGGTCATTTTCGTTGCCAATGTAAACTGTGGTTAACGCACGATCGCTCTTGGAACCATCTGTATACCCAGTCTTTTTTGTGGCAAATTGCCATGGCGCGCCGATGACACATTGACATTGGCAGCTGATAACTTGCGAAGCGCCGGCGTTCTCGTTATATTCGGGTGCTAAGAATATATGCGTATTGTACGATTTTTGTTTCTGGGAGGCCGGTATGAAACCGTTAGTAGTATTTGGTGGGGCTGTTCTTGTTGCGGGGACCGCGGTGGCGGGTCTTTCAACCATGGATAATGTTGGGCCGCAAGTGTCCAGTTTCATGGCCGCGATCACGGGGGAGGAGACCAATAAGAATGTTCGCCGCCCGGTCAGACCTGCGTCCAAAACTCCCCCAGGCGCAATAGCCGGTGAGAACACGAAAATTGTCATGAGCAAGCCTGTTATGGTTATGCCTTCCAGACAGCCAGTTAAAAAATCAGCCAATGATGCGAAAACACGTAAACTTGTCGCTGCTCTTTCTGGCACCATGCCAAGTAGTACGATGGCAAGTAGCACAATGGCGCAAGAGCCGCGCAACATGGCGGCCTCTATGGAAGCCATGAAACCTACTGAGCTGGCCAAGCAAAAAGCCGCTGACAAACTGGTCGAAGCAATCAAGAAAAAAGCGCAAATCACGGCCATGAAACCTGTTGTGGTTGAAAAGCCGATGGTGGTGGCGAAAAAGAATATCAGTTATGAAGCCAATAAGCGCGCGCAACCAGCGCTCGTCAGTGTTGCGCCAAAGATGATCGCTCCAGCGCCAGCAATACCCAAACCAGTAATGAACATAAAAAAGCCCGCCAAGCCCGTCATGCCCGCCGCAAAGGTGGCGCTGCTCACGAAGAAAGAGCGCACAGATCTGGGCAAGCTTGTCAGCGAGAAAAAACTGCCGGCCATAGATGTGGTGATCGAATTTGAATATAAATCATCGACGCTAAGCGACAAGGCACTGCCGCAGCTAGAGAGTATTGGCAAGGCCTTGACCGATGGCCAGCTGGCGGATGCGACTTTTGTCGTCGCCGGGCACACGGATTCTGTCGGTGGCAGTAAATATAATATGGGCCTGTCGTCGCAGCGCGCCATGGCGGTTCTCGATTTTCTGAAAAGCCGTTTTAAAATTGCTGACAAACGGTTGTTAGCGGTGGGATATGGCGAAGAACGCCTGAAAAACAGCCGTGATTCGAAGGCTGCTGAAAATCGGCGCGTTGAGTTCATCACCCTGGTTCGTTAGGGGATAAGGCAAACTTCAAGGAATAAAATACAAGGGGTCAATCAGCCTGATTGGCCCCTTGTTGCGCTGGCGCTCATCCCACAAAAGATAGTTGCGTAAACACCCATATGAAGTCTGGACATGAGGAATTGAACAGACTATAAACGGCGGGTCTTGCCACAATGCTTTGCCCCAAGATTTCTTGCTTGAGTGCTGGCTTGGGCCATTTTAGGAAACTGTGTTTTCCCAAATGCAAAAGACTAAATGCCCGGATAGCTCAGTTGGTAGAGCAGCGGATTGAAAATCCGCGTGTCGGTGGTTCAAATCCGCCTCCGGGCACCATTTTTTCCTTTATATATTATGGTGTTATTTCGGCTCTGAGCT
>JAJRQA010000112.1 GCA_024280475.1 Alphaproteobacteria bacterium | reverse complement strand
TTGTTTAAATTCGTCGTTTTCGCCGGCGATAAATTTTGCCCCGAGCGACATTACCTGCTCTTTGGTGGCCGGACGCACATCGGTCGCCGTTACAATACAGCCCAGCCGGCGCGCGGTCGCAATGGCCTGCAAACCAGCAACTCCAACGCCCATGATAAAGGCCCTGGCTGCCGGCACCGTACCTGCGGCGGTCATCATCATCGGCATCGCCTGATCGAACAGCGCGGCAGCGTCAATAACGGCCTTATACCCGGCCAGATTGGCCTGCGAGGACAAAACATCCATCGACTGCGCCCGCGATATGCGCGGCATGAATTCCATGGAGAACAGTGACACACCGGCCTTGGCCAGCGCTTCCAGATCTTCCCTGTCATCATAGGGATTGAGAATTGCCGCTACAATCGCCCCTGATTTCAGCGCCTTAACTTCATCAAGCGTTGGCCGGCGGACTTTCATCAAGACATCGGCGCCGCTCAAAGTGTCGGCGGCAGCGCCTGTGATCTGCGCGCCTTGCGCCTCATATTGTGCGTCCGAGAAGCGCGAGCGCATTCCGGCACCGCTCTCGACTTTCACTGTGCACCCCAGCGCTACGAATTTCTTGACAGTTTCCGGTGATAGCGCCACGCGCGGTTCGTCTTGAGGTTCTGCGGTAACTGCTATGGTGACCATGAACGGATCCGTTTGCTGTATCTGTTGCTTACGAGTTGGCCCAGCATCTTGAGCCGGCCCAGTTGGTGTCTTTGACGGGACAAAAGACCTTATGTCTAAAAGCTGGTCTTTTGTCCAGACAACTACGGCGGCATTCTCATGCCGCCGTGCGTAAAATACGCCCTTAAAGACGTAAACTGTTAGGTTCCAGCTGAAAATTTTCTGCTCGATCGGACCACAACGGTGCTGCGCGGTTGTTAACGCAGACCAGCGGCCCCAGATGCGCAAACCTGCCGCGCAAATTTACCGCGCAAACCTTCATTCTTATCTGTTTCTTGCAAGAGATTGATAATGATCAATTTTCGCAGTAATCAAAGCAGGCTGAATGCCAGCCCGAAAAATAAAACCACCAGCAAAACAACCCCGCTGATCGTCCCACGCACGAAGCGCCCATAACTTGCCATATCGTGATCAAAATCCAAATCTGATCGCCCTTTTGCCACGTCAAACTTCATATATAAGCTCCCCCCGGATACTCTGTACTTCAAAATTTACTTCAACTTCGGCACAACGTCACGTTACCAGATCAGCAAGACGTCGATACATAGATAACGTTTGTTTCGCAGGCCTATTCCTGAGGTCAGAAAATTTTTGCCAAGGACGTCGCGGGTACGCTCAATTCCCACTAGCTCGCAGCCGCCAGCGCAAATGAGCGTGTCACATATCCGCCGTTACGCCCAGGCCTCGTTTCGCTATTGTGACGCGGCGCAATCTCATCTACTAAATTGGTTTCACACTTCGCAATTTCTTGCACCAAGATTTCACGATCTTGTCCATATCTACACCTTAAACACATGCCATTTAAGTCAAACAAATGGCATTTCCTCGACCGCGCAAAGATGATACGCGGATCATTCAAACCGTTGAAGCTGGATGTTGAAGCCAGAAAACGGCATAATCTGCCTGTAACGAACGTACGATATTACCAATTTGCAGACTATCGGTGGGAGTAGACTGCCTTAGCCAAGAACTATGGGAACACCAATGATCGCCAAAGCGCCAATCACTTTGTTAAGACGTGCAACAATCGCACTGGGCACAGTCCTGTTAGCTGCACAATATTCATCATTTGCTTCTGCTCTGGAGCCTGGCAAAGACGAAAAAAAACAGCTCAAAGCCTGCGAGCGTCAATTGTGTGGGATCATCGTCGGCAAACAACCAACCGGCCCTGATCTGTCCTGCGCCTTAAAAAAAACCTGGTCCAAGAAAACACTTACGCAAGGCAATAAAAAAGGGAAAAAAAGTCGCGTAAGCTGGCTGTTCGGGGACGCGCAATGCCAGACAGATATCGCTCTGCCGCGAGCGGCGATTATCAGTGCTGTTTCGAATAAAAAGTACAAATTATGGCTGCCACCGCAGACTGTAAACTGCAAAGTCGTCCGCTCCGATAAAGTACGCCCGGTGACAATTGTTATTGAACCTAAAATAAAATTCAAAAATGGTGTGGCCAAGAAGGTGTGGTTGAATGTGCGCAAAGTTGACGGCCCCAGTGATGTAAAAGGCCTGATCTGGACAGTCGCCAAGCTCGAAGACAGCATCGGTATATTCCATCGTCCCATGATCAAACAGATCAACAAGTTTATCCGGAAAAAATGCCCAAAAGCGGTTAACGCCAATTAGCAGCATATCAACACACAGCGTGCTGGCGACAAGACACTGAAAGATAGTGCTCTGGAAAATAGGACTTCGGTAGAAAGGGCTTCGGACCATAAAAAGTCTGGAGCCTTTTTAGGATCACCGCTAGGATCACCGCAAAGTGCCCCCGCAATGATCGAGCGTGACAAATCATCGGGGCCAGGCTCACCAGTTGAAATCGAAAGGCGGCCCATCCCGTGTTACTTCAAGACAAAGTTGCAATTGTTACCGGGGCCGCGCAAGGGATAGGACTTGCTTGCGCCCAGCGCTTAATACGCGAGGGAGCAAAAGTCAT
>JAJRQA010000111.1 GCA_024280475.1 Alphaproteobacteria bacterium | reverse complement strand
CCCGCGAAATGCGCCATATCCACCAGGAAAAAAGCCCCGACCTCATCGGCAATCTTGCGGAAACGTGCGAAATCGATTTCACGAGGATAGGCCGAGCCGCCCGCAATAATGAGTTGGGGCTTGTGTTCGCGAGCAAGGCTCTCAACTTCATCAAAATCGATCAGGTGGGTCTGTTTGTCGACGCCATATTGCACCGCGTTAAACCATTTGCCCGATTGATTAGGGCGCGCGCCGTGGGTCAAATGCCCGCCAGCATCAAGGCTCATGCCAAGAATCGTATCGCCGGGCTTGATCATGGCCATAACGGCCCCTTGATTGGCCTGCGAGCCTGAATTTGGCTGCACATTCACATAAGAGCAGCCAAATAGTTTTTTGGCCCGATCAATGGCCAGCGTCTCGGTCACATCCACATACTGACAGCCGCCATAATAGCGGCGCCCCGGATAGCCTTCGGCATATTTGTTGGTGAGCACCGAACCAGCCGCTTCCAGAACCGCTCTTGAAACAATATTTTCCGAGGCGATCAGCTCGATTTCTTCTTGCTGTCTATGCAACTCGTCATTGAGCGAAGCGGCAACTTGGGGGTCGCGCGCGTTTAGTGTTTCGCCAAAAAAAGCAGTGAGGGAATTTGACATAGGGGCTGATCCTTCGGACATGGGGCCTGATCCTGCGATTTGAAACTCTCAGGGGCCGGGATAACGGTCGATTTTATAACGGGATTTACCACCCGCAATTGTTCCTCCCTTAACATGAAGAAAGGGGGAGCAACAAGACAAAGGAATGAAAGAAACTATTTCATATTTTTGATGGGATACCATCCACGGCAACGCCAGCTTCCTGCAGATGGGCGATGATTTGCTGAAGCGTCTCTTTTGGAATGCCATAGTTTCGCAATAGCTTGCGCGGCTGCATGAGAAATGGCGTGGTGGTCGCATTGAGGGACGTAACATAGCTTGCGACATCTGGCACTTTGCACAGCATTCCAGTCACAATCACAAATATATCCGCAATGACCGTTTTTGAGCTATGCCGATGATAGCTTTTTGCTGTGGCATGGGCATTCTTGCAATCTTGATGTTGATAATAATACAAGATCGATGTTTCGAGGTACCAGGGTCGATGGCCAGGATTTAATCGAATGGCTTTTGACGCATATCGAAAAGCATCATCCCAATCCCCATTCGCCTTCAAACTCCAACCGGCATCTGCTAGCACATTGGCATTATTGGGGTTTAAATCAACCGCTCGCATGATCGATTCCAAACCGTCTTTATACTCGCCCCTCGCAATATGGACATTCGACATATATCGATGAGTAAATGCATCGTTCGGATCTAGCCCAACGGCCCTTTGTGCAGCCGCAAGGGCCCGATCGAGCGGCGGAGGGCCATTGGCTCTTGCATTGTATCCATGCCGAAATTCATCTACATATGTCCAGGCCAATGCCGCCCAGGCCTGGGCATATCCAGGGTCGGTTTTTGTCACCCGTTCAAGACAATTGCGCTGCTCCAAATGCTTGACTTCGGAAAAACCAGTTGCACTATCGAAAAACAGCAAAACACATTCATAGGCACTAAAACTGCGCTTGTCTTTTTGCCTGCGTATGGCTGTTTCCAAACGATTGATGATACCAAATGGTTGTCCAAGCTCTCGCGCCACAGATGATGCTATATTGTTTTGAATCTCATGAAAATTATCGCCCGACAGGTATTTGTTATAATCCTTGGACCAGATGATTTGGCCTGTATCGACGCGTATCATAAAGACTGAAGTCGAAAGGTTTTTGCCATTTATGCCAAAACCTCCAATCAATGCATAATCAACCTTCAGCATGCGGGCCTTTTCAAGCTGTTGCGCCCTTGTAGTATTCGCAGCCAGCGTGGTGTCTGGAGCAAGGATGAACAGCTGTTTAAAGCGCGTCAGAGTATGAATGATATGAGCTGGCAATCCCCGTATAAGAAGAGAATGTTCCTTTTTTCGGGTTTCGTTATTAAAGGGAAAAACAGCAATCGAGGGGCCCGTTGGAACTCTGTAGTTAAATCGCTTCATAACGGTCTTTTGCAGCGGCTCTTCTATGGTCGGCAGCAGGCTAGATGACAGCCAGGCAAATAAAAACATTGCCCCCAGAGCAGCAGTAAACAAATACGGCTCACTGAAAAACCATGCCTTTATGCGGCAAAACAGGGTCGAAAAAGCAGAGCTGACCCGTGCGAAGTGCTGTTCACTATCAAGACTTTCCCCGTGACGATAGGACGGCACATAACGACCCTTTGGAATTTCAATGATGATCTCTTCATCTTTGCCGTGGGTCAGGTAATAGTGCTCGAGCATGCGCCGCAAGCGCACCATCTGAACCCGCACGATGGTATCGCTATCTGGATCGAAATCCTTGCCCTTTTCAAACACGTCGAGACCGATATTATAACCCTTGAGGTCATGTTCTTCGCCCGCCAGCTGTTTGTTCACCAAATGCTCAAGCAATTGCCGCAACCGATAGGCCTTTTCAAACTCCGCTGAGGAAATAATCCGCGTCAGGGCATCTGAAATTTCGGGGTCATTGAAATCGCTATGTTTTTCGGAGTCCATAAGTCAGGCACTCAGGTAAAAGTTAAATTTTTTATACTGTTACAAACCGTGACACTCTTATAATCCTTTGGAGAATGAACCATTATGACAGCAACAAACCGTAATAACCCAACTATGGATGGTCGCCGAACAATGGTTCTATTGGTACTATCTACAACTAGATATTTTCACCATGCCGATGGTTACTGATAATGGTGATCCGGTCGTGCGATAATAAATTACAATAATTAAAAGGTAACAAGTAACGACAACCAATAAAGCATGATCAGATGCCCGGCGCCACGAGATGCCGGGCATAATAAACGCCTTTCATACTCCCCGTTATTTAAACACTAGCATAAATACCTTCAAATTAGAAGAGTGAGCATGTGTGTTTCGAGGTTTCCACAATCGGCGCGGGTGCCGGTAAAACGCGACTTTTATTCGAACTCCATGGCACGAAACACCTGTCCGGCATTGCGTCTGGCCAGAATGTTGAAGGTAGGCAGGTGACGATAGGCAGCCTGATCAATCAGATAGGCAGCCTGCAAATCGCCTCCATTTTCGAGTAACTCGCTCACCTTGGTGCGAAGATGAACCAGATAATCGCGGGTATATTTACGCAAGGTCGCCATACTGGTTGTCGCCTCGCCATGGCCCGGTATGATTATTTGCGGTTTCAGGGCCTCGAAGACCTCCCAGCTTTCAATCCAGGCCGCCGTATCGGTATATTCGAACAATGGTAACAAGCGCTGGTGAAAGGCCATGTCGCCGGAAATAATCAGCTTTGTCTGCGGCAGCCAGGTGACGATATCGCCAGGGCTGTGGGCGGGACCCAGATTGCGCAACTCGATGCGCGTGTCTCCCATTTCAAGAATATACTCCTTGTCAAACACAATATCGGGCATGACAAAACGAGTTTTGGTGGCCTTTTCCCGCATGCGCGTTTTCATCCGGTCGAGAAGTTCCAGACCATTTGTCTCAAGCTCTGTCGCGGCATCCTTGTGCGCGATAATTTTCGCCCCCTGCTCCTGCCAGTAGCTTGATCCAAGCGCGGCATGACCCTGGCCATTTTCCAGCACCACATATTTCACCTTCTGTTTAGTGATTTTTTTGATCTCGTCATGCAAGGCGCTGGCGAGTTGATAATTGTCGCCCGCATTGACCACCACGACACCCTTGGTGGTAATGATGAATGAAAGATTATTGTTGTGGCCACCGTTTTCATATGTGCCGGGGGCCGTGGCGCCGATCGCCGACCAGACATTTGGCGCGACCTTTACCGGCTTTGAATAAAGTGCTGTATTTGGTGCCTTGTCACCTTGCTCCACGGGTAACCCAGCTTTACGCCACTCGAAAAAACCACCGGCATAATTCGTGACATTGGTATAACCCATTTTCATGAGGGTGCGGGCCGCCAAAGGGCTGCGCTGGTTGGTGCCGCAATAAACGACAATCGGGGTATCCTTGCTGCGCACAGCGTCCCCAATGCGAAACTCCAGCCAGCCACGGGGTATATTCTGGTTTTGATGAACACCGATCGTGCCACCAACCACAGCAATTTCCCGCCGGGTCCGCACATCGATCAATGCCACATCCGCGTTTTCCTTGAGTATTTTTTCAAGAGTATCAATCTTGATTTCCCGAATTTCACTCAATACCGCCGCCAGAATAGCGTCACCGGTTTTAACTCCTGCAGATGCTGTTGCAGCCGTTTGTGCAAAGGCTCCAGCACTCCCCATGATCAGAATT
>JAJRQA010000110.1 GCA_024280475.1 Alphaproteobacteria bacterium | reverse complement strand
GGTGTGATGCAAAAACGCAGGACTAGCCGCGCTAATTCCAGGCTTTTGCATCGCTGCCAGCGTGAAAAAGCGCCCCGTCCTTCGGATTGAGCTGGGTAGGCCCATTTTTTTGTCATTCGTCGTCGAATATACACGTATGTCCGTTCTCCTCATAACTAAAAACTGAACCAACCCAGCTCAACCAACGCTATGCTCTGATACTCAACAGGTCCTGGTTTCTTTGCAAGTTAGGAGCCACTTATGAGCCACCAAATTTGTAGCCAACACCCCATACTGTCTGGATATAGCGCGGATTTGCGGGATCTTTTTCGATTTTGGCGCGCAAGCGGTTAATATGAGTATTGACGGTGTGCTCATAGCCATCGTGATTATAACCCCAGACCTGATCCAGTAGTTGCGCGCGGCTATAGACATGATCAGGGTGGCTGGCAAAATGATGCAGCAACTCGAACTCGCGGGCTGTCAGATCAACGGCCTTGTCCTCGATAAACAGCTGATGGCGGTCCAGATCAAGTCGCAGATCATCATGGTTGATAATGCGTTGATCGGGAGGCGCACTGGCGGCACTCGACAAGGCTTCTACGCGCCGGAAAAGCGCTTTTACGCGCGCTTGCAGCTCCGGGATGCTAAAAGGTTTGGTCAAATAGTCGTCGGCGCCGATTTCGAGGCCCAGCACGCGATCAAGTTCGGTGGATTTGGCTGTCAGCATCAAGACGGGTACATAGTTTTCATCGCGGCGAATGGCCCGGCAGATTTCCAGACCGTCCATGCCCGGCAGCATCACATCAAGCACAACCAGATCGAAGGGCTTTGAGTGGGCTGCACTTTGATAGGTCGACAATCCCTTTGTGCCGTCCGAAACAATTTCACATTGGCAATCAATATCGGTGAGATGCATTTTGATAAGCGCGGCGATATCGCTATCATCCTCAATAATCAGAACCTTGCGTGTCATACCTTGCATATCTGCCTGAAATAGAGGGTCTGGGGGTGTTCGAAGCGGAGCGCATCAAACATCCCCAGACCTGAAAAAAAGAAGTAGCTTGACGCTATTTCATTTTTTTCATTTTATCCATGCCCATTTTGTCTTTGGCCATGCCATCTTTTTTCATACCGTCTTTCATCATGCCGTCTTTTTTCATGGCATCATGCTTCATGCCATCTTTTTTCATGCCGTCTTTCATCATGCCGTCTTTTTTCATGGCATCGTGCTTCATGCCATCTTTTTTCATACCGTCTTTCATCATGCCGTCTTTTTTCATGGCATCATGTTTCATGCCATCTTTTTTCATGCCATCTTTCATCATGGGCTTTTTCATATCGCCCTTCATCATATCTTTTTTCATGTCCATTTTCTTCATATCGCCCATTTTTTTGGCGTGACCGGCAGCAAAGGCCGCGCCGGACATGAGCATGGTGCTTGACAAGATCACGGCAGTTATAAGTTTAGACATAGGTATTTCCTCATGAGTTGGTCTCTTGCCCAAAGCGCGCAAGATTGGTGTTCCATCAAACAAAACTGATATCGCGAGGGCATAACGAAGAGTTCACAAATCTGTAACATTGCTATGTCAACGCGAAGGCACAGCGAGCGGTATTGCCATCATCGACAAAGGTGCCCGCCAGTGCAATTTTGATTGAACCAAGGGATCGTTAGAACTTGTAGTTCAGGCCGACCCGCACAATGTCGACGCTGTTTTCGAAGCTATAGGGCTCTGCATTGTTGGTTTGGCCGCTCAATTGTGGAAATTCCATATGCAGATATTCAAGTTTCGTTGAAATATTCTCCGACAAAGCATATTCAATGCCAGCACCAAGCACCCAACCCGTGTGTACTGCCTCATTATAAGTGTTTTGAGTCGCATCATTATCGCCAAGGATTCGCTCATTGGTTTCCATCATGGCGAGGCCGCCCGTGCCATATACGAGGACATTGTCAAAGGCATAGCCAAGGCGTCCGCGCAAGGTGCCCCAAAGGCCGCCAAACTGGCTCTGCCAGATATGACCATCCCATAGACCCGACTTGTCGGCATCCAGATCCATGAAGCCAATATCGCCCTCAAGCCCCACGACAATATTATTGTTCAAGCGATAATTATAACCAAAGGTCAAGGAGGCGAGATAACCCGATGGGTCTATTGTCTCGGGGGTCAGGTGATTATTTCCGTTACGATCATAAGTGGCGCGTGAATTGCCCCAGCCACCGCCAATGCTGGCACCCAGATAGGCTCCGCTCCAGTTCTCGCTAAAGCCCGAATAGGGATCGTCGAATACGCCCGGCGGTTTTTCTTTTGCACTAGCCGGCGTCGCCGACAGGGTGGCAACGGCAACCAAAAAGAGCGGCGGTAATAACCGTTTTCGCGACCATCGTAATTGTGGGAAAGCGGGCAAAGCGCCGCGATTTACTGATAAGAATACCCCCGTATTCAGCCCCATTATGTACGCATGAGTTCTACTCATTACACTACTCCATAGTTTACATAAGGGTTATGAGCTGCTTTTTTTTGTTGCAGCAGATCTACTAACCATCTGAAATCAGGCCGAAATGCGGAGAACTGACGGCCACAGCATGATGAGGATCTTTGGCCGCAGGAATGGCTGGGGAGTGTGATATCGAAAACACGAAATAGAGGGTGTGTTTATATTTGGTGTTGAGACAAAACCGAAAAATGATGTTGCATGGAATTGGCGCGACAATATGCAAGACTTTATTAGTCGCTTGCGGCGCAGTATATAGTCCTATGACCCAGTTGCATGATCCAGAAACACTCGCACTTGATGGCGAAGACGTATTAACGCGTGAAGAGGCTGCGCCATTTGAGCTGCTTGAAGGAGCGGTTGATCGCGGATTGGTGCTTTTATGTGATCATGCCAGCAACCATCTGCCAGCCCATTACGGTTCGCTTGGTCTACCCATTGCGGAGTTTGAGCGCCATATTGCTTATGATATTGGCGCCGCACAGGTGACCAGGAAGATGAGCAAAATTCTTGGTGTGCCGGCTGTGTTGTCGAATTTTTCACGGCTGCTAATCGATCCCAATCGCGGCTCGGATGATCCCACTTTGATCATGCAGCTATCAGATGGCGCGATTATTCCTGGAAATGCCAACCTCTCCAATGAGGAGCGAGCGCGAAGGCTCGAACATTATTATCGGCCCTATCATGACGCCATCGGGCAGTTATTGGATAGCTGCATTAAATCAGGCCGCCCTCCAGCGATTGTTTCGCTGCACAGTTTTACGCAAAAATGGCATGGATCAATGCGCCCCTGGGAAGCGGCTTTGTTGTGGGACAAGGATGCGCGGCTCGTCAAGCCAATGCTCGATTGCCTGCGCCGGGAAACTGATTTCAGCATTGGTGATAACGAACCCTATGCGGGTAATCTTCAGGGCGACACGATGTATCGCCATGGTACACAGCGCGGGCTGGCACATGTCCTGGTAGAGATTCGCCAAGATCAAATCAAGGACGTGCCGGGTCAGCAAGAGTGGGCCGGCCGGCTTGCCGATATTCTGACACGCATCATGGCCGATCCCGAGCGTGCTCTTGAACTTTCCATTATCAAAAAATAGCACCGGATTGGTGGATAACCTGGACAGCTTGCTTGTAATTCATGGTGCGCTAATTATTCTTGGTGAAAATTTCGAGGGGCTGTCTTTACGCAAATTTTGTGTCCCTGATCATATTTGGAGGAGTGAACCATGAATGAATCTGTTCCGGGTGGAACCACAGCCGATCAATTGCGCTCGGTCATTGAACGTATTGAAAACCTTGAAGAGGAAAAGGCCAATCTGACCGCCGATATCAGAGAAGTTTATTCTGAAGCCAAGGGGAATGGTTTTGACGTCAAGGCCCTGCGAGCAATTGTTCGCATGCGCAAGAAAGACGAACATGAGCGCATGGAAGAAGAGGCGGTTCTGGCAACCTATATGCATGCACTTGGCATGGCGGATCCAGAAGAATAGGGGCGCTTAGTTTGCGACCTAGCGCTGCGCCAGTCTGCGCGATCTGGTGGGAGGCTGAATATTGTGCGCCTGCTGGCGGATATTGAGAATGGCTTTGCCCTTGAATTGCTTATCCCACAAGGCGTGAGCATCTCTTGATGAGGGGCGGAACTGCATGGGGATATTTTCACTCGATGCCAGCAGTTCATAAACCCGGTCATATTTTGGTTCAACCATGGCGACGAGCATTTTATTTTGCGCAACAGGCGTTGTTGTCATCAAAGGCAGAATCTGGAACGGGCGATAAGACAATTCGTCAGGATGTTCTTCATCAAAGGCCGGGGCATATGAGACCCGCTCAGCATCAAATTTCGTTTGATGTGCCGGTTGCAATGAAGGGGGAGTGAGGGCAGCGAAGTCGCGCTGTTTTTGCGTAAATTGAGCTACGGCACTCGAGCTGTTGCCTTCATTGTTCTCAACTGGTTCTTGTGTGGTCCAGCCAGCGCGCGGGCTGGCACCGTTCACCCACAGGTTTTGGTTGTGTTTTGGGCGTGTCGCCAATGGTGGCTCGGGGGCAAGTGATGCGAGCTGCACAGTGGCGGTTCGTGTCATGGTATGAGTTGAACCATTGCCAGTACCTGGATTGACGCCATCGGCGCCGGCAAGTCTGAATTGCCCTTTATCGGCTTGTGCGACCGCGGGTGATGGCGCACTTGTTGACGCCAGGGCTTTATTACCGGGCTTGTTGATCCATAGCCGGCCGGTATAACTGGCGGGTGCGGGGCGCGAGACGCCAGGTATTTCCATGGTGCCATAGCCATTATTGGGGAGCGAAGCAATCGTAATTCCAGAGGCGCGGCCAACAGCAGATTTTGTTTTACGCCCGTTATTGCGAGGGATGCTGGCATTGGCGAGCAGAGTGTTGGTGCGGCTTTTGCGGGCCAGTGCGGCCAGCCGGACGCGGGCTCTCTTGCGATCTTTTGAGTTCAGTGGTCCGCCGGAGCTCGGGCGATGTTTTGTGGCTCCATGGGGAAACAGCATGGCCAGTTGTGTGCGGTTCATGCGGGGCCAGGCGCGCACGCGAGCAGTATCGACATGCACGAAGGGCAGGGCGGATGTGGGATAGTAGCCAACGCCGCCGGTTTCCAATAAGAAGGCGTGTTTGCGGACTGTGCTTACCTTGAGCCCGGGGAAATGGATATCCATGGCGCGTCCGCGCACATGCTGGCTCTTTTTGGCCTGGCCGCCACCCTTGCGGCGTAGTTTTCGATTGGTTTTGGCCGAGCGGTGACCAGAGATCACATGAATGGATTTTTCATATCCTAGTTGCTGCTTCAATTCCCAGACGAGATCAAACAGCTTGGGATCCATTTTGGTCGTGACACTGGTGCGCCAGTCACGCATCGCCCAGTTGAGTTTTTTCAGGCCAGCGGGGATATATTTGCCATCGCGCTTGAAAGTGACGGTGGTGGTTTCTTTTAGATGGATCTCGTAAAGGGTCAGCGTGCGTTCATCACGCGCCGCATCAGCTCCGTTTGGCTGAATGAGTACGCTGGATAGGGAAAGGCAGGCGACAGCAGTAAATGCCGTCAGCAACCCCCCGTTCAATCCACGCAAACGCGACCACAAACTCATACCAGTACTTTCAATTTTTCCCACTAGCGACAAAGACAGCATGTTGGTTGATGCTGTTGGTGTCTACTCCCTTGTTTTGACGAACAGGGATTTCCTTAAGGAAACCGTCTCCACGTCGGTCAGGAGCTTATTCAGGAAGTCTGTTTACTATATCCTGATCCACTATATTTACCAAAAAAAGGCAGTTTATACGACCTTGCATCCTTGTTTTGGTTAGCAAACCCTTAACGTTCATTCATCTTGTACTGGTCCACTATTGAAATCCATTTGGGCAAAACAAAGACGGGAATGGCGCGGGGTGCGAATGTGGCGCTATATGTGATTTATTTGTCTCGCTTGATCGAGACACTAGCAATTTTTCGGAGCGCTTTGAATCTTCATGCTGCACTGCTAGAGTTCGAGGAATATTTTATTTGTAAAAACGGTGTGTATACTTGGTCATTGATTTGTTGAGGTAAGGGTAGATATTATGGAATCTAGTATTTTTGATTACTTGCCATCAGAATTTTCCGCGTTATTTTTGATGGGTGGTTTTTTTGCTATTTTTTTTGCTGTTGTAATCGCCATTTTTCTGGCCGTGGTGCTAGCCCTTCCTGTCACAATATATAGATGGTGGATCCTTCGAAAAGCTCGTAAACTCGGCATAAGAGGCTATCGGACGCGCTCATTTTTTTGGCGCCTGGTGCCTTCTTTCATGGTACGAAGTCGGGCGCAAAAAATGGATGAGGCGTCTTTGCTAGGCGCTTTCCATAGCCCGGAAAACCGGCAGAATGCCAAGGAGATTGTGCGCGCAGAATTACTTGCCCGTGGAGTGAGTGGACAAACCATAGACGGTTGGCATGCGCAGCCCCGCCAACTCACCGTGCCGCCAACCATTAAGGAAGCCGTTAGCGCCAAAAAATACGCCGGACTGGTGCGCTTGCGGCGTAAAATGTTTGCTGTCTTGAGGCCGCTGGCTGTAGTCTCTCTCCCATTGTTCCTGATAGTGGGTTTGGTAACTTCGGAGAAGGAAGAAAAGCAAGCGGCGGTAGAGTCGCGGATCGAGCAACAGGCACAGGCAAAGCAGCGAGCGGCGCAAAAGGCGATTATTGCTGACAAACAAAATGTCCCATCTGAGACGTCTCCCCCTATGCAAATAGAAAAAGACGTGTTGCCAGATGCGGCAATTCCACAACTCGAAGCTCAACCAGATATTGCAAAAGAGGCGGCGCAGACGCCCCCCCTTTCCTCAAAAGAACAGGTTGCGTCGGAGGATTTTTACGTGATTGATGCGCTTCCGATGGCAGCGCAGAAAGTGTTGAAAAGTGAAACATTCGAGCTTGTCGCCAGCATGTTTGTTCTCGCCCTGTTTTCCCTTGTTTTCATCGGCCCCTATATTTGCCGCAATCGAGCGGTGCGGATCTTGCTGCTGCGACCCTTTGGGGCTGCAAAGCTGACAAGCGCCCTGAAAAAAGTCGTGCTGAGGGAGGTCGGGCCGGTCGGGCTCGTCTACACGCTGGAGGATCGCAACTACAAACCCAATATGTTCGTTACATTTTTCACCTTACTCAATAGCTCGTTTCTCTATATGATAGGACCCTTGTTCCGACCATCGGTACGTATTGCATCGGTCAAGAGTTCCTATACCTATCTGAAACTTGCGGGGCGTCTGTCGAGGATATACCGACCCAGCATACAAAATTTTGCCATTGGCGGACAGGCCGTAAATGTTCGCTGTTCAAACCCCTGGTGGCGCCGGGTGATTGATCTGCTCATGCATAGTTCTGACTTCATCCTCATGGATCTATCTATCGTTCATGAAGGATCATCCTGGGAAATTGACTAACTGGAATTCCGCACGCTGATGGATAAAAGCCTGTTTATTTGTCACAAGGATTTTCTCGAGCACGCCAATGAAGCGGTTGAACGTCTGCTGCCGGTGGCGCTACGCCCCGAGATCTTTATCTATGACGATAAGGGTATCTTTGTCCGCCAGGATGTGTTTCTCGAGGCTCTCAACGAGCAGGTGGCAAAGGTGGTTGAGCAATGGGGCCCTAAGCAAGAGGCGCCTGTCGTATTGGATGCTGGTTCACCCAAAATCTCACATACGTAGATGTAAAATCAATAAATCGGAAAACCGCTATTCCTGCTAAGGCGGCGATCCATATCTAAAAAAACAATCGGCAATAATTGTAAAATTCAGGGACTGAGTTCCCCATGCGCGGGGACGGCACATTTTGATGGTCTGCAATTAACTCATAGTTCAATAGCTTTGTTGTCGGGCAAACAAAAGGGGCAAAGAAGATAATCTTCTTTGCCCCTTATATATTATGTTTGGTCCAAGTTTTCACACTCTAGAAGAGCGAGAAAATATTGTCGAAAGACGCTTGTTTACGTTTCTGGCGTTGGCGATAGACCCTGATCTTACGTCTTTTTTGCGGTCTTGTGCTACGACCACCCCAGTAAGAATTGCTTGAGCTATCGTTAAACCACCAGTTTTGATAATTGTTGCGACGCTCATAATCATCCATACGGGCCACTCTAGGTTCAATTTTTTTCTTGCGAACCTCGGGGAATTTGGCTTTCGCATAGGCAACGCC
>JAJRQA010000109.1 GCA_024280475.1 Alphaproteobacteria bacterium | reverse complement strand
GCTTTGATTGTGTAGAAAATAGTGAACCAGAATGAAGACCCCAGAACCCTGTGGAAGCGGTTGTTTTGGAACCCCGGAGCGATTTTTGATGATGAGAACTTTAGCTAAGTGCTTGATTTATATGGTGCCCGGAGGCGGATTTGAACCACCGACACGCGGATTTTCAATTTTATTTCTGACGTTTTTATAGTCGAACATATACTCTCATAAATAACTGTTTTAATTTAAAATTTAAAGATTAACCTACTCATAGCATACCAACGCAAACCACCAAAACGCGTGACATATTGGTACCCGTATGGTACCCATGGATAACGACAAAGAGCAGCGGAGTTTTGTTATGCGTGTCCAGTCACTCACCGATTTAAAGCTTAGAAAACTGAAAGCCGACCCGAAAAAGCGTCTTGATCTATGGGATGCACGCATTCCAGGGTTTGGTGTTCGCGTCGCACCATCAGGCACCAAAACCTTTATTGTCATGTACCGCCTGCACGAACGAAAACGACGCATCAGCATTGGCCGCTATCCAGAAATGAGCCTTTCTGAAGCAAAGCAGATTGCCCTTGAAATGCGAGCACAGGTTGCCCGTGGCCAAGCCCCGGTAGCAACACCAGCTTCAAAAACGGATCACTTCACTTCAGTTCTGCAAGATTTTCTCAAACTGCATTGCGAACGATATAACAAACCAAGTACGCAGCGTTCCACCCGGCGACTACTTGAAAAAGAGTGCCTGCCCCAATGGGGAACCCGCAGCGTCACCCAGATTACCCGCAAGGATATTATCGCCATTCTAGATGCGATGGTAGCGCGTGGTTCTGCTGGTGCTGCCAATAACGCCTACGCAGCCATCAGCAAATTTTTTAACTGGTGTGCTTCTCGCGACCTTATCGAGACCAGCCCATGCATCGGCGTCGAACGTCCAAGCAAGAAGAATAGCCGTGACCGCGTTCTGTCTGATAGCGAGACCAGTGCCGTTTGGTCCGCAGCTTCAGAGACAGGGTTTCCATTTGGCAATATTGTCCAGCTGCTCATGCTCACAGCCCAGCGCCGTGGGGAAGTGGCTACAATGGAGCGAGATCACATCGACTGGGATGCCCGTATGTGGCATATCCCAGAAGAGCTGACAAAAAACAGTCGCTCTCATACGGTGCCGCTTTCTCCGCTTGCCCTTACCATCCTTGAGTCCATACCCGTATTGCATGCCCGCTTCTTCTTTCCAGCAAGAGGATCGACCACCACCTGCTTTTCCGGATTTGGAAGAACAAAAGAGCGTCTCGACAAGCAACTTCCCATAAAACCCTGGCGTTTACATGATTTAAGGCGCACCGCCGCCACGGGCATGGCCGGGCTTGGCATTCAGCCTCACATTGTTGAACGGGTACTCAATCACTCGACCGGCCAGCTTGGCGGTGTTGCAGGGATTTACAATCGCTTTCAGTATATTGATGAGATGCGCGAGGCGCTGGAGAAGTGGTCAGAGCATGTCATGGCACTGCAAGAGAGAAAATAGTCTGCTATGTTCAACTATGTGCATCTTGCCAACGCTCTGAAAACATTATAGATTAAACATGCCCATTGGGTTCGGTGGCATGCTAGGCTTTATGCCAATGTGATGTGGGCATCGCGATGCTCCTTTTTAACAAGGAGATAAGTGATGAACCATCCCAAACAGCTCATCGACAAGAAGGAGTTGGTTAAACTGGTCAAATATTCGCCCCAACACATCGCGCGATTGGAGAAGGCAGGTCAATTCCCAAAAAGGTTGCGACTGGGCCAGAACCGGGTCGCATGGTTACTGTCGGAAGTGGAAGACTGGATTGATGAGCGCCTTTGCGAACGCTAAGCCCGTTTGGTCTTGCGAAAACTGCTCTTCTTTTAGAAAGAGCGAGAAGGTCGTCCCCTCACAGGAACGGCCTTCTTTTCGATTCTGCCAACGACAAGTAATCCTGAAGCTTGATTTCTTACCAAAAACTGCCATATTGGGTTCATTAGGAATTCAAACAAGACGGGGCAACTCGTGATCCTACGCACCTCTATTGAGGTTTCCGACAGAGAGCGGATATAATCAAGGCGACTTGTGAAAGCCCCCGAGCTTCGACTTGAGGGTTTTGTTTGCCCCAAATATTCACTTGTTTTTGGTAGGTATTCTGATATACAATTGATATTGGGCAATGCCCCGGGGTTTGCGCTAAGCTAGCAAGCCGACCTAAGGTCTGGATTTTTCCAGGCCTTTTGTTTTGGGAAAACGACTTTCATCATGGATCAAGTCTCTTTGGGCGGATCAAAGCAACTATATTTAATACCACACGAAGCCAGCTCACCTTCATCCAATAGGCAGTCAATCAATTTTCCGTTATCTCTAAGTGCCTTATAAGGCCAATATTGCTGATCATAACCCGCTTTGGCCATTGGATACAGCACCAGATCAGCAATCTGTATCATCGGTACTTTTTTGGTCTTTCTGCGAGGCTCCCCAGGGATGATGCGTTTGTAATCATCCGTGTTGAGCGGATTATATTGACCTGATGAGTGCTTGTTGAAAGGGTTGCCAGATTTTTTCAGTTCTCTCATATATCTGATTATGTCCCTGTCCTCTTTTTTGCCATTCTGCTCGAAGTAGATTTGCAGCTTGCGCCCGTTTTTGTCGGCAAATTTCGCGGCGCGTTCGACCAAAATATAGAAGGCAGACTGGCTCATATACCAGAGCTTGTCCTGATGACGCTCGCACCACGCACGGTAACGCTCAAACAGCAAAGCGCAATGCTCGGGCTTGCGCTGTTGGTAGCTGGCCAGCCAGCCGCGCACGCTGTCATGAACATGGTGATCAGGCGGCGCACTCAGCAATTGCAAGAAGTTCCCTTGATCGTGAATGTTGCTTTCGCGACCGCCCTGCCCGAACCAGGCGGTCCAGCAGGTCGCGTTAAAAAACCACAGGGTGAGCGCAAGGAACTATTCGAGGCCAGCCAAAGGTGTGACATTGACTGTGGGCTGGGCGCTCGCAAGGCGTGCTCGTGCCTTGCGCACGAAGATCACCTGCCTTGCTATTTCCCGTTGACGCCGGGTTCGCCTGCGGCCTCTGGCTTTCAACAGGGAAGTGCGCAATGCGCCAAGCTGGCTTTGAGCCTGCGTGAGTTCTCGCTTCAAAGACACATACACATCTTTGTTGCGCTCCATCGGGGCCAGCGATTTGGTGATATTGAGGGCGATATAGCCACGCACACTATGAATGGAAAACAGTGAGGCAATGGCGAACAACAAAACGCAGATCGTAGCCGCCACCGAACTACTAGCCCGCCAGTGCCAAAAATCAAACACGCTGGCCACCATGCCAAGATCAAAGGCCAGCGCCAAAGACGAAAACATCGCCCGATTGGTGATCGGCAGCAAGGCGAATGCCGGTTCCAATGTGCCAAGTGTTGCGTTGTAGGAAATTGATGCCAGCGCCATCACCACAGCGATGATGGTGCCAGAAATGAGAGCAAGCAATTGCCAGAATTTAAACGCTGAGAACTTCATGTTGCCCTCCTATTGTCTTCAGGTTGGAGGCAGGCTGGGCAAGAGCGGCTTCGGGGTTGTCGAGAAAGGTTTCGACAAAAGCACGCTGATTATGAATGTAGTTTTTGTGGCGGGCAAAATAGAGACGTTGTCCGACGACTTCAGCATGCAGCAGCTGCGCCCAATAACGCGTGCGAAGCGTGCGGCCACAGCTCAGGTAAAGATGCAGACACTGCATTTTCCATGTGGCGATCTCCCCCTCAATAGAAAAATCATTGTGACCGACCCCGTGACAGTGATCATGCCAGGCACGAAAGGCGTGATTGACTTGTGGTGAGGCATATATGGTCTGATCGCTCCCACCATCGAAAACCACCATACGCTTGCCTGCATCCAGATGGGCGACAAGCGCGTCATAGCTCGAAGGTGGGTTTTGGGATACCCCATAACCACGGGGATTGATTGTGCGAGCAATACGCAAAATCGCTTCATTCAGTTTGGGATCGATAGGTTTCATTTTGTCCTCCAACAGTTTGAGAGGACTCCTAAAATATACACGAAACGACCGTTGTCACCGTGTGCGCATGACGGCTAATGGGATGAGGTGAGCATTCATGTCCACCCATGGGAACACATAAACTCGTGTGTGGACTTTGAAATATTTGATCACTTCTGGCGATCTGTGACAAAGGTCCCGTTCGCTTCACAGGCCTCATCCAGGCTTATTGCGCAGAGGCGAAAAAAAGCTTATTCTCTTGGCAACACAGTTATACAAATCCATGAAGGATGAACATCAAATGCCGCTCTTGACCATTGATCAGCACATTGAAAGCACACCCGATATTGCTGGCGGCAAGCCGCGTATTGCCGGGCATCGAATCACGGTTCAGGACATTGTCATCTGGCATCAGCATATGGGTCAAAGTGTTGACGAGATTTGTCTGGAGCATGATCTTGGACCAGCGGATGTGCATGCTGCCCTAGCCTTTTATTTCGACAATCGCGTCGATATCGACAAGACCATTGCTGATAGCGACAGCTTCATCAAAGTGCTGCGCAAAGCCAGCCCTTCTGTCCTTGAAAAAAAGCTGAAGGACATGCGCGGGTGAGTGAGGTTCGCTACTATACAGACGAGCATGTTTCAAAAGCCGTGATTGATGGATTAAGACGGCGCGGGGTTGATGTCACAACCGTCCCCGAAAACGAGATGCTTAGCGCCAGCGACGAAGAACAGCTCGCTTTTGCCGCCTCTCAAAGGCGGGTGATTTTTACGCAGGACGATGATTTCCTGAAACTGGCGGCGCAAGGCCATGAGCATGCCGGTATTGTCTATGCTCACCAACGCACTCCAATTGGCGAAATTATCAGTGGCCTGATACTCACCCACAGTGTGTTGAGTGCAGAAGAAATGATGGGAAATATCGAGTTTTTGTAAGGGATAGCATTATACAGCTTGGCCAATAACAAAACAGGAGGCAGAGGCTTCAAATGATCAGTCCGTTTCTTCCCAAAAGATCTCTTCATCGGGGTTGGGGAGCGTGGCGGGTTTTTCCGGCTCAGTTGTCGGTTGTGAGCTAACGTCTGACTTTTTTGGTGAAAGTTTTCTTCTGCTTGCATCCAGCAACATTTCAAAACTCTTTTTCGGCATCCGTGGCAGGCTCTCCGCTGTGCCAAAGGGGATGGATAGTCCCATGGCCTGGGGTGTCACATTGCGCACATAGGCGGCGAAATTGGTTTGATTGTGCTCCTTGGTCATGCTGGCGATAAAGTCTGGGCTGGTGCGCATTTCTCGGGACATTTCGCGATTGTCCTTGTCGGACAGGCCACCTGCCAGTTTGATGCTGGTATTCGTCATGATGGAGGCTGGAAGGCCTCTTGGTAATTGCCCGAGATACTGGTGAGCTGTGACAATGCCCAGCTTGAATTTTCGTGCCTGTATGAGCAGGCTGTCGATGTTGTCGTCGAAATATTCACTGGCCTCATCCACCCACAAGAATGTCGGGCGGCGCTCGTGCTCTGGCATGATGGCGCGTTCCATGGCGGCTTTGAAGGTGAGCGCGATGATGTAGCGACCAAAGATGCTGGAGGCCTCGGTTTTCATGAAATCCTTGGCAGTGTTGACCAGAACGATCCCCCCATCATTGAGAACAGGAAACAGATCAAGACGATTTTGCGGGCTGGCGAACATGCGCTCAAAACTGGGGTTTTGCAACACGCCATAAAGGCGGCGCAAGATTTGCTCGCGGGTTGCCTTGTAGCCATGCTCGAAAAACTGCGTTTCAAAAAAGCTGCGTGCTGTTGCTGGCAATTCAGCGACATGGGGCATGAAGGGGGAGGCATCGATCAACAGATCGCGCAAGGTGTGGATGGTTGCGCCCGGGATGGCCAGCATGAGTTGAGCAAGGAAGCGAAACACCATATTTTGCTTCTGTGTTAGTTCCGCACCAAGCAATCCGCCAAAGATATAATCGTAAATCTCGATGATCCCGGCCAACACCTGCTCGCGGTCTTTCTGGTTATATTCCTGCAAGCGGTCGGACTGGATGTCAAACAGATTGAGCGAGGGGGCAAACTCTACATCCGATGGATCAACGATCAGCAAGCGGCGGGCGAGACTTTCTTCGATCAACGGGTCGAACAGCGCCAAGCGTTTCAGATTATTGAGCATGTCGCCTTGACTATCAAGAATAACCATTGCCGGAATTTGTTCGGGTGGGCGTTGCAGATCACTGACGATCAAGTGTTGAAGGGCTTGAGTTTTGCCATGACCGGTGCCTGCCAGAATGTGCATATGTTCGAAGCGCACGTTTTCAGGAACACAAATGGGCAATGTCATTTTGAAAAACTGGTGAAATGGGGTGTCGTTCAAATAGCTGTCGAGTAGTTGCTCGTCATCCTTGCCTTTTTGGTCCGTTGGCCACTTGCATTTGCACCAGTCGAAAATATTGCCGTTACCATGGCAGGGATCATAGCCACTGGCCAGTTTGATATTGTGGAATAATTGCTCGCGGGTGTCATGGAACAGCTCAGCATCGCTTATGTCCTTGTCGAACAAAGTGGCGACGGTGCGCTCAATGGTCTTGGCAGGGTCATCCATCAAGGACATGAGTGGCGCTTCAAGCAGCAAGAAGGTGTGTTCCGCATCATCCATTGGTGGATTGTGAATATTCTTGACGATACCCGCGAACAAGATAACCAGTTTTTCACTGGCCTCGGCAAACAGCTGATCTGAATTTTCAATAAACTCAAGTCGCCGTTTGAGCCATTTTTTGAGCTCATATTGCTCCAGTAAATCAAGCTTTTTCTCCCAACCCTCTTTGGCATCAGATATTTCGAGGATAAAAAATTCCGAGTGGATAAGATCAAAGACAGCACTAAAAATGGCCTCTTTCAAAGGCATGGATAGTTCACGGCCAACCCGGTCCTGCACAGCCATGGCGATATCAAAAGAGGCTTCGTTCAAAAACTCATTGCTGTTAAATTGCGAACCGCGATAGGCGCTACGCAATCTGTCCGTAACTTCGCGCAGACCCGCTTGCTCATATTGAGCCGTGCCGGGGTCAAATCTGGCAAGCATGCGATGCTTGCCAGTCAGGAAAGCATTGCGAATAAGGTTCGAGAAGAAGCCAAGGATTTGCTCGACGACGGAATGCATACTCACGCCTGCTGGTTCGGGTCGGTGACAATCTCGGTGACGTTCTCTTGTCCACTAAACAGTCCGTTGAGATCAAAAAGATTGCCGATCAGATTTTCGCAATTTTTCGTCACTTCGTTGAAAACCGCGTCAAGATAATAGGGGTTCTTGTTCTTGACCACCACACCGCGCAACAAATCAGACAGAGTAATCTCCAGCAAGGGCTCGATCCCGCCATTGTGCCAACCAGCGGCAGCATGCGCTAGCCAGTCTGCATCCAGTCCGGGTTTCATTTTTTGGGATTCGCGCTCTTCACGGTTCGAATAAACCCAGGCATTCATCACCTTGTATTTGTTGATCGTGTCGAGTTCTGGCTGGGTCAAAGCGCCACGCATAATCAGTTGATAGACGAATTTTTCGGACATGAACCCTTTTTCAACAATTTCAGTCCAGGTGTGCTTAATCTGCATCTTTGTCTTCCTTGTTAGGGTCGTAAATTTCAATGTCCTGATTGAGCTTGCCAAAAGCTTTTTCGGTCTCGGATTTTGCAATCTTGTTATCGATTGCCCGCTGGATGGGATCGCCAATGAAAGTATCAACAAGCCAGCTGATGATTTTGTAAGGAATATAAATCCAGAAAAACAATAGATGCAAAAAGGGCATGACATGACTCACTATGCTGGGAACTCGGCGCTCTCAAACTATTGGTATATTGGGGGGTGTATGGAATTTATGCAGCTATTGCAGATGATTACAAGGTCAGATCAATATGACGCAGTGTCTTGTTATTATTAAGGTTATCAATTGTGGTGAATAGAAAAAGTCCCGGTGCTCGGCCATCAAGCAGCTCATCGGCGAGTTCTTGCATGTGTCTGGCGCGGTCTTTGGATGTGGTGACAAACAGGATGCGCGTGGCGGGTAAATTCCATTTTTCACGGAACCATCCCTGCCTCCAAGCAGCAAAATAGATCAGAATTTTAGCACGTATATTTGAGGTCTTGAACAGCTTTTTCTCACGCCTTTCAATTGGCATTGTGCCTCGATCCGCTTCGATCAGATAGAGCTGTGTCCTGTCGGTCTTGGTATCAAGCAAGCCAAAGGCTGCATCCGGGTAAGCTGTGCGCGAAATATTGTGCTCGGGCAAAAAGGCCGTCACTTTCCAAGGGTGGGCATGATTTTGCCTTTTGGTTCCATCAAGCAGTTTAGCAGATGGTAGAAATTCCATATTGGGATCAGTGCGACTGGCCAGCTCAAAGCTGATCAAAATGTCATTGGTCAACAGATGATGTTGCAGATGCTCGCGCTTGACCTGTTTTTGATTGTAGCGTCTTTGGTGGGGGAGTGTGACACCGCGCACTGACAAAAGCTTCGCGGCCTTGCGGTCAAGCTGAATGAAATAAACATCGGGGCTATTGAACAGATTTGGCGATAGCTGCGCGGGTAGCTTGTCAAGAAAATGATGATGGTAAAGCAGTTTCAGCCGCTTGTTGATGGCTTGACGGGACGTGGCCAGCAGATCCGACAATTGCTGGGAGTGCAGATATTTGAACTGGTCAACCAGCTGCAAAATTTCGATGTCACGCACTGTCAGTCGGTGGGGGAGTTTATTGGGCTGGCGGATATAACGATGTCGGCGCATATTGATCATTGTAGCATGCAGAAAAAATACTGGGGCGCAACAGGGTCACGCCACCAGTATTTCTATTTGAGCTGAAGGATCAACTCAAAGTGTCAGCTATCACCATCTCGATCTGCTCAACTTTTTTGGCCTTGGCGAACAATTCACCATCAATATATATTGACCATTGGCAGGGATCGGGCTGATAGTTATCAAGCCTGATTTGTCCTGTCCATTGATCGGCTGGTGGCAGTACATTCACTTGCCGGATCGAACCTTGTAAATCCTCAACAGTGCCATAGAAAAAGCCGTAACTGTCGGGCGCGTTGGATAGTCGCAATTTTATTTTTTGCGTCATGTCCAGAGACCTCCTTTGAATGGATTGTTTCAATAATGAGCGACTAACCAAGTGTACGGATTAAAATATTTTGCGCGACTAGACGTGAGAGGTTCTGCGTGGTCTGGTTGTTTACCGAAAGAAATGCCCTCTCTCCCGCTCGACCTTCTCTCGTGCATAGCCGAACCGCTGCGCTGATTGCTTGATGATATTGTCGCGGTGACCACCTCCTGGCAGATTGTAGGGCGGCTCGGTCAGCAGGAGGTATTCGTAGGGGGTGCCTTCACGCAATAGGCGGGTGTGGGCGGTGAAGCGGTCGGCTTCCAGAAATTGTCGGTTTATGGTGTTGTCGAATTCTCGCGCCATAGCGACGGCGTCCTCTCCACCGACGCGAAACGAGATTGTGTTGCCAGTGTTGCCAAGCACGGATGAACGCAGATTTGGTGGCAGCTGATCGAGATATTGATGGACGATGGTGAGGGACAAACGATATTTGCGGGCTTCGGACAAGATGGTGGCAAAGCTGTCATTGGCAAAATTTTGAAACTCATCAACATAGAGATAAAACGGCCTGCGATCTTCCTCGCCCATATCGGCGCGGGACTGGGCGGCGAGCTGAAAACTTGAGACCAGCAGGCCACCAAGCAAATTGGCATGACCTTCACCAAGCAGGCCTTTTGACAGATTGGCGATAAACAGTTGGCCGTCATCCATCACCCGGCGCAGATCAATGACGTTTTTGCTCTGGCCAAGACAATTGCGGATCGCCGGGGCGGATAGAAAACGATTGACCTTGTTCAAAACCGGCGCGATGGCCTCTGTTCGATAGCGTTCATTCCAGCTGTTATACTCATTTTGCCAGAAGGAAATATTGACCTGATCGGTTGCATGGATCAGCACTTTTTGCCGATAGGAATTATTGGTCAAAAGTTTTGGGATGGCCAATAGGGAAGCGTGGGGCATATCGAGCAACAGGCGCACTGAATTGAACAAGATGTGTTCAAGCCTTGGACCCCAACTATCTGACCATTGGTGTTTGAAGGCGGCAAGAATACCATCCGCCGCCACGGCTCGCTGTTCAAGTGGCACATTGGTGAGGGGATTGAAGCCAATGGGGCGGGCAAGATCGGACGGGTTGAAATAGATGGTGTTGCGTGTGCGATGTTTGGGGATGGTATCGAGGATTTCAAAGGCCAAATCGCCATGAGGATTGTATGTCTTAAAACACACCCCGGCGACGAATCGGATAATGATCTGGAGTTGGGTGTTGCGCTCCACCACTGGCCGGTGATGGAGCGCGGGTGGCAGGCGGTC
>JAJRQA010000108.1 GCA_024280475.1 Alphaproteobacteria bacterium | reverse complement strand
TTTTCGCAATGGGACGAGGAAAAGCTGGCGCGCGAACTGGCCGATCTCGAAAACGCCATCGATCTGGACTTTGATCTCGACGTTGTTGGTTGGGATGATGATGAAATTGGCGACATGATTGCCGGGGACGCCAGTGAGGAAGATCTGGATCAGGCCAATGAGGAAGTTGCCCCGCCTGAGAACCCGGTGGCCCGTGAAGGCGATTTATGGATACTTGGCGATCATCGCCTTGCTTGCGGCGACAGTACTGACAAAAAACATGTCGAGCGACTGCTGGACGGTGCCAAACCGCACCTCATGGTCACCGACCCACCTTATGGCGTTGAGTATGACG
Organism: Alphaproteobacteria bacterium; assembly: GCA_024280475.1. Taxonomy (GTDB): domain Bacteria; phylum Pseudomonadota; class Alphaproteobacteria; order Rhizobiales; family JAKIUO01; genus JAKIUO01. The sequence continues at coordinate 4,063 of JAJRQA010000108.1, read as the reverse complement.
CCGAGTGGCGGCTACGGGCCGGGCTCAATGATGTCACTGCCGCTCACGGCAAAGTGCTCAATGACGACAGGGCCGACTGGCGCGAGGCCTGGGAGCTTTTCCCCGGCGATGTTGCCTATGTCTGGCATGCCGGTCTGTTTGCACAGGTGGTGGCCGAGAGTCTTCAGTCCTGCGATTTCCAGCTGCGCTCGCAGATCATCTGGGCCAAGACCCGCTTTGCCTTGTCGCGCGGCCACTACCATTGGCAGCACGAGCCTTGCTGGTATGCAGTCAGGAAAGGTGCAAAAGGCCACTGGCACGGCGACCGTAGCCAGGCAACCTTGTGGGAGATCGAGCACATCAAGTCTGAAACCGGCCACTCGACGCAAAAGCCAATTGATGCCATGCGGATCCCCATTCTCAACAATTCCAAGCGCGGCGATGCTGTCTATGAGCCATTTTGCGGCTCCGGCACGACGCTGATCTCCTGCGAGCTGGAAGGGCGTAAATGCTACGCCTCCGAACTCAACCCACCCTATGTGGATGTCATCATCAATCGCTGGCAAGAGATGACCGGCCAGCAAGCCGTGCTTGATGGCAGGCGCGGCCTGGGCGACGACGGCCGAACATATCAAGAGCTGGCTGAAGAACGGCTTGGCGAAAAAGAAGCGGCATAAAGGAGGAAACACATGGCAGAACTGATATCACACGCTCGCATGGCGAAAATGCTGGGTATGAGTCCGAATGGCCTTCGAAAACATGTCGAGGCGGGAAATATCCCGGTTGCCGAGCAAAAGGGCCGCTTTCGTCGCTATGACCCGGAAGCGGCAAAGGCGGCCTATCGTGATAATGTCGATCAATCCAAAACCCGCAAAGATGCTCCGTCGGCACGGCCTGCGCGGGGTAGGGGGACTCGCAAGCGCTCCTTGATGGATGAGGCGGCCAGCGCGCCGAGCACCGCCGCCAGAAGCCCCGATAGCGGCCAGTCGTTCAACAAGGCCAAGACGGCCGAGAAGATTTTTCAGGCCAAGCTGAAAGAGGCCCAGTACAAGGAGAAGATTGGCACTCTGGTTTCGCTGGACGAGGTCAAACAGGCCTCTTTCGATGCCGCCCGCACATTGCGCGACAAGCTGATGGCGTTGCCCGCACAGCTTTCGCCCTTCGTCTCGCAGGAAGATATGCCGACTGTCACGAAAATGATCCATGAATTCATCAAAGACCTACAGGAGGCCGCCCGAAAAATCGCGGACTAAAATATTGGAAAGCTGGGCAGCCGGAATGGCCATGCCGCCCGACCTTTCTGTTTCCGCATGGGCCGACAAATACCGCATCCTTCCCCCAGAAAGCCCCATTGGCGGTCAGTGGCGCACCAGCACCGCGCCTTATCAGGAAGAACCGATGAATATTGGCGCTGATCCTGATGTCGACGCCACGGTTTTGATGTGGTCGTCGCAGGTGGGCAAATCAGAGGCGCTCAACAATGTCATCGGCAAGCATGTGCATGTCGATCCGGCCTCGATGATGATGGTACAGCCGACCATCAAGCTGGCTGAGGATTATGCCGACGAGCGCATCTCGCCGATGCTCAAGGGTGTGCCGGAAATTGCCGATTTCATGAGCGATAAAACCCGTGACAAGACCAACCAGAAGGGCAAAAAGACCTTTCCCGGCGGTTATCTGGTGTTTTCGGGGGCTAATTCGCCCGGCTCGCTGGCCTCGCGTCCGATCAAAATCATGCTGCTCGACGAGATCGACAAGTTCAAGGCCAATATCGGCAAGGATGGCGACCCGTTTACCCAGGCCATCCAACGACAGGAGAACTTTTGGGACGCCGAGCTCTATCTGACATCCACTCCGACCATTGCCGAGAAATCGGCCATCGAGGACTGGTGGCGCAAATCTGACCAGCGCTACTATCTGGTGCCATGCCCGCATTGCGACGAGTTCCAGTTTCTCGACTTCTTTCCGCAGCGTGACCGGGAAAGCAAAGAGGAAATCGGCGGCGTGCATTGGCAGGACGGCAGGCCCGAAACCGCCGAATATTGCTGCAAACATTGTGGTTGCATGTGGAGCCAGAAGCAGGTTCGTGGCTCGGTCAAGCATGGCTACTGGAAGGCGACAAAACCGTTCAACCGGATTGCCGGGTTTCATATAAACTCGATCTACAGTTTTTCGCCGAAAACAAGCATGGCCCGTCTGGCGCGCCAGTGGGAGGAGAGCAAGGATGATCCCTTGAAGGAGCAGACTTTTTACAATCTCAAGCTCGGGCTGACCTATGACCCGGCATCGGGCTCGGAAACCACGCCCGATCAGCTTTTCGAGCGCCGCGAGGATTTTGGCTCATATCTGCCACCGCAGGTGCTGCTGATTACCGCCGGTGTCGATGTGCAGCATGACCGGCTGGAGATCCAGTGGGTTGGCTGGGGTTCGGGTGATGAAAAGTGGATCCTTGACCACGTCAAGATCTATGGCGATCCCACAGATCACCGTCTTTGGGATGATCTGGCAGAGGCGCTTGAGCGTGAGTTCGAAATGCCGCCGCTGGAGGACGCAACCCCGCGCTCAAACAGCGATAGCGGTAGCGCAACTATAAATGGCCGGATGTTACGGGCCGAGGCGGTCGCCGTTGATAGTGGCAACTGGACCCAAAAAGTCTATGAATTTGCCCGCTCGGCGCAGGCCATGTTCAAGCCGCATTACGCCATCAAAGGCGTTGATGGTCAGGGACGGCCGATCTGGACGCGCTCGGAGATGAGGATCAAGGGTGGCGGCAAGCTCTATATTGTCGGCGTTGATGATGCCAAGACAGAAATCTACGGCCAGCTGGCCAAGCAGGAAGCCGGGCCTGGCTATATCCATTTTGCCGGGCATCTGGATCTCGACTGGTTCAAACAGCTGGTCGTTGAGCGCATTTTGATCGTCTACAAGAGCAATGTCGCCAAACGGGTGTGGGACTGTCCGCGCGGCAAGTGCAATGAGGCGCTTGACTGCCTCGTTTACGCAACAGCCGCCCGCTATTCGATGGAAATCGACTTCGCCGCCCGCCGCCACTATCTGACCCAAAAACCAGAGGATCAGCCCACCCTGGCCGATCTTGCAGGAGTTTTCGCATGAGCTATGACTGCCCCGAACAACTGGCCGAACTGTACGATGCCATCCATGAGCTGATCGCAAAGCCCGCGCAGGTCATCAAAATCCGCCACAAGGAGCGAGAGGTGCAATATACAGCCGCCAATCTCGACGCCATGATGAACCTCTATCGCGTTCACTGGAACAATTGCGGTGCTGAGGCCGGATTGCCGCCGCTGGATTCTACTGCTGCTGTTATGCGGGGCAGGCCAGTGCGAGGGAGGTTTGGTGGGTGAATGCAGTTGTGTAGACAAGATGTATTGTGTTACACGTACCAGTGTATAGATTCTGTCAAATTAGTCGAGCCAATGCATGTCACAACAAATTCGCCAAAATAAATTTATTTATGATAGTTCTGATGATATTGATTATTCCAACCCAAAATCTTTATTTAAGTATTTTTCGTTAGGTGGTAGTAAAAATAAAAAAAGACTTCTATCATCCATCCAATTTAATAGATTTTGGTTCTCACGTAGGTCAAATTTCAACGACCCATTTGACTCTATGCTTTGGTTTGAAAATCCTATCTCGAAAGCTAAGAATGAACAAAGCGAAGATATTGCAAGAGACAGAATGCAAAAATTTATTCATTCAATAAATGATATTGGAATATTTTGCCTCAGCGCCACCCCCTTTGAACTGCTTATGTGGTCACATTATGCCGATGCGCACAAGGGAATATGCGTTGAGTTTGAACGAACACCTAGTAACCAATTAGGGTCAAGCAAATGTTGTCGGATTAGCTATCGTGATTCGCTTAGGATTCTTCGAAAGGTAGCACCTGAAAATATAGAGCAGTTAGGTGATGAAGTCATTTTTTCAAAACGCCCCTTCAACATTGAAACGCAACATCTGTGCACGTCTTTGAAAACACCTCATATGGGGTTTTGTAGTTGAGACATTTTCTGGGTCGTCTGTTCAGCCTGTCTTCAATTATCTGAATTTCAGCCTGTGT
>JAJRQA010000107.1 GCA_024280475.1 Alphaproteobacteria bacterium | reverse complement strand
TCACATAAATCAGCCCCATCTGAACCGCACCAAGAGGATTTTCAAGCTCGCGGTCGCCACTGTAACGCTCGTCGCCAAGCCATGTTGTCTCAGGACCCCAGTAAATGTCTTCTTCAGGCTCCCAAATATCTACGCGTCCGCCGCCAAAACCAAATGTATCAAAGCCCATCGATTCAAGCGCACAATTGCCTGTTAAAATCAGCAAGTCGGCCCATGAGATTTTTTTGCCGTATTTCTGTTTGATCGGCCACAGCAAGGCCCGCGCCTTATCGAGGCTGACATTGTCGGGCCAACTGTTAAGAGGGGCAAAGCGCTGTGAGCCGGAAGATGCACCACCACGACCATCATGGGTGCGATAGGTGCCGGCACTGTGCCACGACATGCGAATGAAGAACGGCCCATAGTGCCCGTAATCCGCTGGCCACCAGTCTTGTGAATCTGTCATCAAGGCAACGATGTCCTTTTTCAGGGCATCGAGATCAAGGCTCTTGAACTCTTCCGCATAATCGAACGCTTCCCCCATAGGATCAGACATGGCAGAATTCTGGTGAAGAATTTTCAGGTTCAACTGATTTGGCCACCAGTGCTGGTTGGCGGTGCTGCCGGTTGCTTTATGGACGTTGGCTCCGCTCATGACGGGGCATTTGTTGCTATCATTGGTCATGTGATTGTTTTCTTCCTGATTGCGGTCTGCGTTTTAAAATCGTTTCAAGGGTAAAGATTATAAGTTCTTGCGAGGTTGATCCAGATCAATGGCGAAGGCATTAGCAGTGGTCGTGAGGCGAGACCGTTGGAGCCCTGGCCATCTGCCATCTTCATATAGATCCTTTCTAGCAAATTATTATCATTAGTTTAAGTTGATTTTTCTGATTGTTGCTATAAGTTATTCTTATGAACAATTTGACACTCAGGCAGCTTCGTTATTTCGAAGCATTGGCGCGTCATGGCCATTTTGGCCGTGCGGCAGAAGCTTGTGCGATTTCTCAACCCGCTTTGTCGATGCAGATTAAAGAACTTGAGGCATCGTTGGGCATCATGCTCTTCGAGAGGCGGGCGCGACAGGTCTGGCTGACAGGCTTCGGCGAAGAATTCGCCTTGCGAGTTAGCGATATTCTGCGCTCGATCGATGAACTGGATGAATTGACCCGGGCTTCACGCGACATGTTGAAGGGCCGACTGCGCATTGGCGTGATCCCGACAATTGCACCTTACCTGCTACCGACCCTCATTGGCAATCTCAATCAAATGAATGCCGGGCTTGATATTTACGTTCGTGAAACCCTGACGCCAACGTTGATACAGGAACTGGCGGAAGGCAGGCTTGACACGGCAATTGTCGCTTTACCGATATCTGAAACGTCGTTTAGCGAGGTTGCTCTGTTTTCTGAGAATTTCGTTTTGATCCGACCAAACGCAGATGAAGGCAAACCTGTGCCCGATGGCGAAAGTTTACGCGACATGAGGTTGCTTCTGCTTGAAGAAGGCCACTGCTTTCGTGATCAGGCTCTTTCGTTCTGCAATATTCAATCGGTGCGACAGGAGTTGGACGCAAGCTCTTTGTCAACACTTGTTCAAATGGTTGGGGCGGGCATTGGAGTTACATTGCTCCCGGAAATGGCAATAGCGGTGGAGACGGGATCGGCTTCAGTGTCTGTTAGCCGCTTTGCGGCGCCACAACCGTCGCGAACAATTGGTATGATCTGGCGCAAGACAAGCCCGCTTGCCCAACAGCTCCTGCAAATTTCCGAAGTAGTCCGTCAATCAGCCGCCACATTGCGTGAGCAGCACGATGCGAGTTCGCCCTGACGCAGTACCCGGGCTAAAGATCTGCAAAGCCGACACCCCCAATCTCATCAGCAAATGTCGCATGCCACGATTACCGGGAAAAGATCACAGGCTTGTGAAGGCTGCTATTGAGCACAAAGCTATAACAAAAAGGCGTCCGTCAATTCTTTGGTGTCGAAGTTGGAGCTATTCAAGGATTGCGGCGGGTTTGCCCCAATACGTTTCTTCATATACCAGACAGAGCTGGAAATTTATCGCCCTGGAAGCAGAAGCTGAAAGAGGCTTGACAGCGCCTTTTATTCAATTTACTTAAGTTGGAGTGAAATTTCACTGTTATTTATCAGAAGGATAAACAGGTGATCGGGCAACAATTAGTCAACGGACTGATGCTGGGCAGCATTTACGTGCTTGTTGCTGTATCGCTCACGCTTTCCATAGGCATTTTGAATTTTCTGAATTTTTCAATCCCGGCCCTGTTTATGCTCGGTGGTGTGGTGACATGGTTGTTGATCGAAGCTGGTTTTGCATGGCCGGTGGCGGTCATCGCAGCGCTGCTGATAGTGTGTGCAGCCTCTCTGGTTGTTGAGCGTTTTACCTATCGGTGGATGAAGAACTCAGACCCGGAGGTGCCGCTGGTAAGCTCGCTCGGTTTTCTCATTTTATTTGAAAACCTGATGGTGGTCATGGCGGGATCGGACCAGCAGCCATTCCCGCAGATTATTCCCGATTTCAATCTTCGTATTGGCGGGTTGCTGTTTGGCGGCGCTCAGCTTATCTCGCTGGCACTGTCGTTAATCCTGGTGATTTTGATCAGTTATATTCTCGCCAAAACCCAATACGGTCGCCGCGTGCGGGCAATTGCGGAAAACACTGACACGGCCAGTATTCTGGGGGTGGATGTGGGCAGAATTGTCCCGATGATCTTTATCAGCAGTGGGTTGCTGTCCGCTGTTGCAGGCATCCTGTTTGCCTTTAACTATCTGCAGGTCTCGCCATTTATGGGCGAGGAAATTGGCATCAAGGGCATAGCTGCAATGGTGATTGGCGGCATGGGCAGTGTCTGGGGGGGGATTATCGGCGGATTGCTCATTGGCCTGGTTGAGGTGTTCTCAATCTATTTTATTGGTGCCGATTTCGTTGATATTATTGTCTATGGTCTGGTGCTTGTCCTGTTGATCTTGCGGCCACAAGGGCTGTTGGGCCGACCCGTTAACCGGGAGAAACTGTGATGTCCGGTTATATGGAGGCAATGCTTGTTCTGCTGGCGATAAATACCATCCTGGCTTATTCAGCTTCCCTGCCGCTGTCTACCGGCCAGCTGAACCTGGGTATCGCCGGCTTCATGGCGATCGGTGCTTATGTCAGTGCTTATCTGACCAATGAGCTGGCCGTCAGCCTGTGGCTGGCATTACCGGCAGGTGGCGTGGTGGCGGCAGTGATTGCGATTGCAATCGGGCTGCCAATCTTGCGAACCCATGGAATTTATCTGGCACTGGCAACATTTTCACTGGGCGAGATTATCAAGACGGTTTTTCTCAATCTTGAAGTTGTCGGTGGTGCATCGGGATATCCTGTTGCCAATTATATGGAGACAACCACCGTATGGGCTATCGCCATCGCGGTTTTTTTCTTTATGTTTTTATTGTCGCAAAGCCGGTTTTCCCTATATCTGACGGCGATTAAAAACGACCCGACGGTGGCCGATCTTTTTGGCCTTGATGTAAAGAAACTGCAACTGACGGCGATTGCCATAGGATCGTTTCTCGCTGCCATTGCAGGAGGCGCTTACGCCCACCAGTTTTCCTACGTTGAAGCCCAGTATTTCAGCGCATTGCTCAATATTTACATTGTTCTGTTTGTTATTCTTGGCGGCGTACAGACTGTCTACGGACCCTTGATCGGCGCTGTTTATTTTACCTTTTTGCCCGAAATATTACGGTTCAGCGAAGAATGGCGTTTTGTTGTCTTTGCAGCTTTCATTATTTTCTTCATGGCGTGGCGTTCGGAAGGAATTGTTACCGCTGCCAACACCCGGAAACTGAGACAGTTTTTCACTCGTGGAGGTCAGGTCCGATGGTAACGCATCCGCTGGAACTGATAAATGTGTCCAAAGCTTTTGGCGGCCTGAGAGTGGCGCACAATGTTTCCTTTTCTGTCGCAGCTTCAGGTATTACCGCGCTTATCGGGCCTAATGGCGCTGGCAAGACGACGATATTCAATCTTGTCAGTGGGGTCTATTCGGTTGATTCCGGCCAGATACTTCTGGCAGGCAACGATGTAACCACCGTGCCTTCCCGCTTTCGTATCAAACATGGTATCGCCCGGAATTTTCAAAACATCCGGCTCATGCAGCATTTGACGGTTACGGAAAACCTGATGTTGGGCCAGCATATCAAGACCCATGGTTTGAAGGATCTTTTTCGCCCGTTTCGATTTCTTCCCAATTACAAATGGCAACGTGAAGCGCGTGAAGCTCTGGCTGAAGCGGGGCTTGTGGATTACGCGGATGCAACTGTAACAGCTTTGCCCTACGGCATACGAAAACGGGTGGATCTGGTCCGGGCTTTAATGGCTGACCCAAAGCTGCTCATGCTGGATGAACCCGCAGCAGGCCTGAATGCGTCGGAAGCCAATGACCTGATGGAAGAGCTTTCGCGAATTTCAAAAGCCGGTGTAGCCCTTCTTATTGTTGAACACGATATGAACTTCATTCGCAATCTTTGCCAGCAAATCATTGTTCTCAATTTTGGCGAAAAAATTGCCGAAGGATCGATGGCGGAAATTCAAAAAAACCCCGCAGTGCGCGAAGCCTATCTCGGCACCGATGAGGGAGAAGCCCATGCATCGTGATGCCCGCCCCTGCGCTGATAAGAATATCAGCCTGGAGATCAAAAATCTCACGGTAAGCTATGGCCGGATGAAAGCTGTGCGCAATGTAAGCCTGACTCTCAAACAGGGCCAGGTGATAGCCGTTCTGGGGGCGAATGGTGCGGGAAAATCCAGCCTGCTTAGAGCAATCATTGGTGTGGAGCCCCCGAGCGAGGGCAGTATTCATATTGATGGCGTTGATATTTCAACCCGGTCGACACCAGCCAGGGTTGCCGCGGGAATTGTGCTGGTCCCTGAAAATCGCCGCATACTGATCGATCAGACGATCCATGAAAACCTGCTTTTGGGGGCGACGGCGAGACAGGATGTCGGGGATTTCGAGGCAGATGCAGACGCGGTCTATGAGCGTTTTCCCAGCCTTCGCGCACGCAAGGATTTAGCCGCCGCGTGCCTCTCGGGCGGTGAACAGCAAATGCTGGCGATTGGTCGCGCACTGATGGCCAGACCGAAGCTTTTGATGCTGGATGAGCCCTCGCTGGGTTTGAGCCCCATCGTCGTCAATCAAATGTTCAACCTGCTGAAAGACCTGAATGAACAGGGGCTGTCAATTCTTCTGGTCGAACAAAATACAGGCAAAGCGCTTGCACTGGCCCATCGGGCTTATGTGATGGAACAAGGCGCCATAGCGATCTCAGGGAAGTCGAGTGAAATCTTGTCTGACCCACGGCTTAAAGAGGCCTACCTGGGTGGGGAGTGAAATGACAGGAAATTTAGCAAACATCTAACAGGAGGAAGATATGCAACGTCGAACATTTTTAACGGTCATGGCATCTGCTGCGACCTTGCCGTTTTTTGCAACCAGAGCGTATTCAGCTGAAGATCTGGTTCTCGGGTTTGCGATGGCCAAAACCGGTCCATTCGTAAGTCTTTCCAATACCAATGAAATTGCCGTCGATCTGGCGGTCTCAGAAATCAATGCCGCGGGCGGCATCAACGGCAGAAAAATCAGAGTTGTAAAATTTGATACAGCCGGAGACCCCAAGCAGGCAGTGGTGGCGGTTCGCCAGTTTGCCAAGGATAAAAACGCACTGGCAATTATCGGACCCTTCAGTTCTTCTGAATGCAAAGTCGCGTTTCCGGCGGCTGAACGTGAAGGCATCGCCATCATGTCGATGGCATCTTCAGCGCCTAACCTTGCCAAAAATTTCAAATACGCCTATCGCAATACCACTGGTGAAGGCACCATCATAAAACTCGTGCTCGACAGTATTAAAAAACGCGGGCTGCCGGCATCAAGCGCAGCTATTGCCTATGCAACCGATGACACTGTTTCCAAAATCATCGGAACTAAAGTGATGCCCAAAATTCTAAAGGGAGCGGGCCTGGAGGCAAAAAGTGTGGTGACGTTCAAGTATAAGGCTTTTGATTTGTCACCGCAGGTATCACAGCTTCTGGAAAACCCGACCGACCTCATTGGACTGGGAGCACCGCCCGAAGCCGCGATCAAACTGGCCAAGGAAATGAAACGTCAGGGTCACAACGGGCGTATTTTCGGCGGCACAACCGTGGCTGATGTGGAATTGCCACAACGCATGGGTGGCGCTGGCAACGGGATGACCATCGGCACCACATTTTACGAAAAGCTCAATGAGAAAACCCGAGCCTTTGGTGTTAAATTTTCCGGACTGGCCCAAAAAGCAGGCATGAAACGAAGGGTGGCAAACCAGTTTGATGCCTCTGCCTACGATATCGTCTACCTCTACGCAGAAGCAATGAAACAGGCGATGATTTCCGGCGATACTGCAAAGCTTGCCGCTGAACGCACAGCAATTGCCGAAGCAATGGGCAACATAAAGGATCTGGATTTGCTCGAAGGCAAGATCACCATTGCTGACAATGGCGATGCTTTGAAACCCATATACATTTTGGAAGTTGAAGGTGCAGCGTGGGCACTGAAAGATGCCATCGCTCGATGACGCGCAGGGCTGCAAGCCACCGGCTTGCAGCCACTCGTCGAACAGAGTTAAACGAGGTTTCAGGATGAATGAGGCTTTTCAGAAGTTGAGCTTTACACTTGTTGAAAAAAATAGCTCGAGAGAGATAGTATTGCCGGTCAGGAGAATGATCATCGCCGGTTGGACGGGCCGGTATGCGGACGCTATGGAAGCGCACATCAGCGAACTTGAAAAACTGGGTGTTGCACGCCCTGAACGTACGCCGATGTTCTATCGCGTTGCGGCATCTTTGTTGACCAATGCGCAAGTCATTGAAGTCAGCGGGTCCGCCTCAAGTGGAGAAGTTGAGTTTTTTGTCACCCGGATTGAGGACAATTTCTGGATGGGGGTTGCATCAGACCATACCGATCGCAAAGCTGAAATATATGGCGTGGCATTGTCCAAGCAAATGTGCGGCAAGCCTGTTGGTAAACAACTGTGGCGGTTGGATGATGTGAAAGACCATTGGGATCAGATTCAACTGCGATCCTATGCCATCAACAACAAAGATAAAATACTATATCAGGATGGCACTGTGGCCGCTATGCTCCCCATAGAACAGTTGCTGGAAATGTTCCGGTCAGAGGATGATCAAGGTGGTATAGGCTCTGGTGATTTTATGATGTGCGGGACTTTGCCGGCAATAGGAGGCGTTCGTGGCGCTGACACGTTTTTAGTTGAAATGATTGACCCTGTGCTTGACCGCCATATGGCCCATAAATATGGAATTAAGGCACTTCCCGTGGCAGGATAGAACTATTATGAAACTACAAAAAAACCCTCCCGGGATAACCGCAGGTACGCCAGTAAAATCTTTGGCCGAAACTGCATATGAAGAACTCAAGATAAAAATATTGACGCTGGAATTCGAACCGGGCTCATACCTGAACGAAGCCGCAGCAACAAAGATATTGAATATAGGCCGCAATCCTATCCACAATGCGGTCAAAAGGCTGGTGTTTGAGGGGCTGATTGAAATTATTCCACGCAAGGGAATGATCATCAAGTCGGTTCAGCTCGGAGAAATTCTGGAAGTTGCCGAGGCAAGAATAATCAATGAGGCATTTTGTGCCCGCAAGGCTGCAGAACGGGCATCAGGCGCCGATATAAAAAGAATGCAGCAGATTATAAATGATAGCAATATTGCTCTGAAAGCCAACGATACCAAAGCCCAGATGTTTTTAGATCGGGATTTTCATTGTGCCATTTTCAAAGCTGCCGGTAATGGTGTGCTTGAGGACATGTTGCGGGTGTTACATGAAAGGTCGCTGAGGAACTGGTTTATTTCATTGCGCGAGCCGGCACAGGCGGCCAGTGTTTATGAACAACACTGCGCTATTCTGGAAGCCATCAAGACTAAAGACCCTGAAGATGCTTCCCGGCAAATGGTAGCTCACATTGAAGCCTCGCGATCGGCACTTACAAACCAGTTGTAGAACTCAGGCTGTTTTTCAAAAGTTGTAGTGAAATTTCACTTGACTCTAAATAGCTTTTAATCAAAGCTATTTTTGAAAACTTAAACCTGGTACCACAATGGCAAAACCTGTTGACGTATTACCCGCCCCTAAAGTCGTTCCGCTGACTGTCACCAAAGATGAATTGCTTGAGGGGCAGGATGACAGTGCATTCAGGGAAATGGTTCACAATTTGCTGGCTTTCGCCGCAAGGCTGGAGCATGTCCGGAGCCGGTTTGGCGCTCATATAGGGCTGACCGGCATTCGGTATACAATCCTGATTACCATCCGCCATCTTGAAAACAACAGCGGCGTTGGCGTTAAAACTGTGGCGGGTCATCTTTCTTTGTCGGGTGCTTTTGTTACTATTGAAACATCCGGGCTGCTAAAACTTGGCTTGATTGAAAAACGGCCCAATCCGATTGATCGTCGCCGGGTTTTGTTAACAGTATCAACGCGCGGTCGCCAATTGCTAAGCGAGTTGTCGCCGGTGCAGCAGGAAATAAATGATGTGCTGTTTTCGCCTTTGGATCGCAAAAGCTTTAAAGCTTTGTGCCGGATGTCTTTTCAATTGCGCGAAAGCGCCGAAAAAGCTGTTGGCCTTTCCAATTATTTAATCGCCGGCCAGCCCCGGGGGCGAAATGAATAAACAGCCCAACCCTTCCATAGACATCCCGTCGTTTCGTCGCTGCCTTGGCCAGTTCCCTACCGGTGTTTGCATTGTCAGTTGTATTGTCGATGGTGAGAAGCTGGGCATGACGATGAGTTCGTTTAATTCGTTGTCGCTTGAGCCGCCACTGGTGCTTTTCAGTATAGCTCAATCAGCCAAAGGACTGTCTTTGTGGGAGCGGGCGCAAAGCTATGCGATCAATATTTTGACTGAAACTCAACAACAGCTGTCAAACCGTTTCGCACGCGCAGGTGCAAACAAGTGGGAAGGTATTTTGTGTTGCCAGGGGAGCGACGATGCGCCGGTTTTAACCGGCACGGCAGGTGTGATCGAGTGCATTCCCTACGCAAAACATGACGCCGGAGACCACAGGTTATTCATTTTGGAGGTCACATCTTTTCAGGCTTTTGATGAGCGCAATCCATTGATTTTCTGCAAGGGAAGGTATGGCTCCCTGCGCCCGACAGATTCAACTGCTGCCTTATGGCCGCTGGACATACATTACTGAACATAAGGGGATATATTATGATTAAAACCGGCAAACAGCATGTAGCGTCATTGAATGACGGGCGCCAGATTTTTCTAAACGGCGAGCTGGTTGAAAATGCAGTTACTGACCCCGCTTTTCGAAACTCCATAGCTTCGGTTGGCCGATTGTACGATTTTCAATCGCAACCGGAAAATCAGGAATTGATGACATATGAGATCCCGGGCAGCTCAGAACGAGCCAACAGGATCTGGCAATTGCCAACCAGTTTTGATGAACTCGTTACCCGCCGCAAAGGTCTCGAAGCCTGGACCGAATTGCATGCCGGATTTTTGGGTCGCGCACCTGATCATGTGGCGTCATGCATCGCGGGCATGTATATGGGTAGGCAGGTATTTGAAGAATATGACAAAGAGCGCGCCAATGCCCTGAGCGGGTATTATCAATATGCCCGGGATAATGAAATTTATCTGACTTATGTCATTATAAACCCGCAAGCTGACCGCTCAAAGCCCGCTCATGAACAACAGGATGAATTTCTTTCCGCCGGTGTTGTTGATGAGGATAGCCAGGGGTTGACCATACGGGGTGCAAAAATGCTCGCAACCGGTGGTATAATGGCCAATGAGGTTTTTGTAACCTGCATCCAGCCACTCCAGGCGGGAGAAGAAAAATACGCCGTATCCTTTGCCATTCCAATGAACACCAAGGGGTTGAAAATTCTGTCGCGGAAATCCTATGAACAATCTGCCACAAGTGTTTTTGACAATCCCCTGGCCAGCCGTTTTGATGAAAATGACGCTGTGCTCTATTTCGAAGATGTTAAAGTGCCGTGGGAACGGGTGTTTATTAATCAGGATACGGCCATGTGTATGAAGCAGTTTCATGCAACGCCCGCCCATGTTTATCAAAACTATCAGGCTCAGGTCAGGTTGATGGTCAAAATGCGGTTTTTAACCGGCATTGCCAAGCGCATTGCCGAAACCAATGGCGTTATCGGATTTCCTCAGGTGCGCGAGACCCTGGGCAACCTTGCCGCCCAAAACGCCATGGTCGATGCCATGGTTCACGCCATGGAAATCAAGGGAACCCATCAGGGCGAATATTTCATTCCTGATCGTCACACCCTGTATTCAGCTCAGGTGCTGACCCAGCAGCTTTATGCAGACGTCATGACAACCCTTAGAGAACTTGCCGGTGGTGGCATGATCATGCTGCCTTCATCTATTGCTGATTTTGCCAATGCTGAACTTCGCGCCCTGATTGAAAAAACCCAGCAATCGCCGGTATCGTCTTCCGAGGGGCGGGTGAAATTCTTCAAACTCGCCTGGGATGCGGTGGGATCGGAATTCGCCTCACGCCATACTCAATATGAAATGTTTTATGCCGGAGCAACTTTTGTGACCAAAGGCCATAGTTTCCGCTCCTTCGACTGGGACCGCTGTACTGGTTTGGTTGACCAGATGCTGGACGGGTATTCCCTGGAAGACGAATTGTTGAATTTTCGCAGTGCTGCAGAATAGGAATAATCATGGCAATCAACAAAGAACATAAAGAATTTTACGCGGTTGATATGGGAAGCCAGGGCTGGCATTCGCCGGCGGGATATCCCCCGGAGATACAACAGACCATCCTTGCCGGACATCTGGATGAAGACGCCAAAACCGGCAACCGCACCCGCTTGTTAAGGTTTGAGCCGGGCATCTATACAACTGTGCCTTTTGTGCATGATTACTGGGAAGAAGTGTTTCTTGTTTCAGGCGACCTCATTGTCGGAAACGATGAAAACGGCGAAGGCGGTGAAATCTTTGCCCCCAATACATACGCCTGCCGCCCGCCCGGCACACCGCATGGGCCGTTTAAGTCGGTTAACGGATGTGTGTTGCTGGAAATTCATTATTACGACCAGGACTGAATATGGATTTGCTGGCCGACCTGAGTGCTGCACTGGAAAATAAAACGCTGACCAGCGTAGACCTGGTCAGCGCATGCATCGATCAGATCAAAGATCCGGCAGGCGAAGGGGCTCGGGTATTCATCTCAACCAATTTTGAAGAATCTTTGCGCACCGCCCAGGCAGTCGATGATCTGCGGCGCGCTGGAAAGACACTTTCACCACTGGCAGGAATACCCGTTTCAATCAAGGACCTGTTTGATGTCAAAGGAGAAGTGACAACAGCAGGCTCAAAGGTTCTCTCCACAAACTTGCCCGCTGCATCGCACGCCGACGTCGTCGCCCGGTTAGCTAAATCCGGCATGGTTATCATGGGGCGCACGAACATGACCGAATTTGCCTATTCCGGTCTGGGGCTCAATCCGCATTATGGAACGCCTTTAAATCCATATGACCGTAAAGAAAAGCACATTCCCGGAGGTTCTTCCGCCGGTGCCGCTGTTTCTGTAACAGATGGCATGGCAGCTATCGGCATTGGAACCGATACGGGAGGCTCATGCCGAATTCCAGCAGCGTTTTGCGGTCTTGTTGGCTATAAGCCGACAGCAAGGCGGGTTTCTTTAGCAGGTGTCTTTCCCCTGTCCACGTCGTTTGATTCTGTGGGATCGCTCGGCAAAAGTGTTACCTGCTGTGCCATGATTGACGCCATCTTATCTGGCGAAACATATATCGAAGCCAGACTTCCCGACCCAACCGAAATAAAAATTGGCATTTTGCAGAACTTCGTGCTGGACGGTATGGACAATTCAGTATCCCGGGCCTTTGAACAGGCTCTTACGAAACTGAGTGCTGCGGGAGTTACCTTTAAGGATATTGTTTTACCTCACCTGAATGACCTTCCTTCACTCAATGCGAGAGGTGGCATAATTGCTGCGGAGGCCTATGACATTCACAAAGAATTGCTGATCGAGCGTGAACAGGAATTTGACCCCCGTGTCGCTGTGAGAATTAAAAAAGCGCTGGAACAAAGCCCGGGCGAATACGAGGATTTATTAAAAATTCGCCACGATTATATTTCCCGGGCAAATCAACAAACCAGTCGGTTTGATGCCTTGATATTTCCAACAACACCAATAACAGCACCAAAGCTGGCCGACATGGAGGATGACGCAGAATATGGCAGGCTTAATCTGCTGGCTCTGCGCAATCCAACCGTGGCTAATTTCCTCGATCGATGTGCCATCACCTTACCAACTCCCTCACCCGGCACAGCGCCGGTTGGATTAATGTTGATGGGCGCAGCAATGTCTGACCAAAAGTTGTTTGCAATAGCCAGGCGAATAGAACAGGAGCTTGCTTAATGGGGGAACTATTGCACACTTGTGAAACAAATCTGGTGATCAATCCGGCCTGATTGAACGGTTTTTGGTCAGCAGATCAATTAAAACCTGTTGAGCCTGTCCTCATGTTCAGGAAAAGCCTTCCAGGCTGCATGATAAATTGAGAAGAAAAGGGTTTGATTCTGGACGGATTTGATTGCGTCCACCGCCACACAGTCCCCTGTCCGGCCCGGAGACATGGGTAACAGATTGCACCTAAGACACAGGAGACAAGCTGGAGCCGAACGGCGTCTGCAAAAGGCGTTCTTGCGTCTTGCCCATGAAGACCGCTTGCGTCACTATAATTGCATCGGTCAGACCGCCACCGGAAAATCAACTTTTCAGCTCAATTTGATAGCGCAGGATTTGGCGGTGGATCGCGGCTGTGCCTGCCCCGCCTGTTACAGGACGATGGCTATCGCGCAAAGCTGTTAGCATCAAATCAGAGAGACTTCCTATTTTGACCCGCTTTAACATAATTTTCGATTTCCGTTCACAGAGTATTGACATTTGCCAGGCCTGAAAGGTTGCCAAGATTATTCATCTGTGCCTTCATGCGTTGGAAAATCAAAATCATTTTTAAAGGTTAAGAAAACTATATGACACAAAACGGCAATTCTGAACCCAAACCTTGCCGTATAGCGCTTGTCGGGGCCGGTGGTATGATCCTTGAACATGGACGCGCCTTTGCAGATGTACCGGGTGTTGAACTCGTCGGGATCACAAACCGAACCCGCTCAAAAGCCGAGGATGTCGCCAAGCAACTCGGGGGGCCAGCGGTTTATGACACAATTGACGAAATGTGGGCGAAAACACAGGCTGATCTTGTTGTCATGGCCGTCTATGAAACAGCAATCCTTGATGTTGCCAAAAACTGCTTTTCCCACCCCTGGGCCGTATTTATGGAAAAACCCATTGGTCTTGACCATGCCGAAGCAATAGACGTTGGCAAAGCGGCAGCCGTTTCTGAACGAAAGGTCTGGGTTGGTCTTAACCGTCGCGCACTTGGCAGTACAACCAAGGCTCTTGAAGATCTGGCCGATGATCCAGGCCCGCGTTTCATTCATGTTCAGGATCAGCAAAGTCTGGAAACAGCACGCGTCATTGGCCATGCCGAAAATGTTGTGAAAAACTGGATGTATGCCAATTCAATTCATCTTGTCGATTATCTTCTGACCTTTGGCCGCGGCAAGCCGACAAGCGTTGAACAGATTGTTCCCTGGTCATTTGATACACCTGGTGTAGTCCTTGCCAAGGTGACGTTTGATAGTGGAGACATTGGGCTTTATGAAGCCATTTGGAATGGTCCGGGACCCTGGGCCTGTACTATCTCAACGCCGCGCCGACGCTGGGAATTAAAGCCTCTGGAAACGGCCCGATACCAGAATGCCGATGAGCGAATTTTACATGATGTGGACGCGGTTGCTGCCGACACTGAATTCAAGCCGGGCTTTCGCCTGCAGGCCGAACGGGTAGTTGAGGCCTGGCGCGGCAATCATTCGACCGCCCCAACCATTGATGATGCGTTGCAGACAACTGAACTTATAGCAAGTATATATCAATCGTAATAAGCTTTGCGAGGGATGGTTTTGCCAAGAACAATATGCGTCATGACGGGAACGCGGGCTGAATATGGCCTGATGCGCTGGCTGATGCATGATTTGGCGGAAGATCCTGACTTTAAGCTCCAACTGGTCGTCTCGGCCATGCATCTGGATCCGGATTTTGGTCACACCATTGATCTCATTCGCGCCGATGGCTTTCACGTCGATGCACAAGTACCCTGTTTGATGGCCGGTGATGATAATCTGTCTCTTGGCCTTTCAATGGCTCGGGGCTTGCAGGGATTTACACAAGAATTTTCACAACTTGCTCCAGATATTCTTGTCTTGCTTGGAGATCGGTTTGAAAGTTTTTCCGCCGCAGCAGCAGCAACAGCTCTACGTATTCCCATAGCCCATTTGCATGGTGGAGAAACCACTGAAGGTGCGATAGATGAAGCCTTTCGGCATGCCATTACAAAAATGTCCCATCAACATTTTGTTGCTGCAAAAGACTATGCGCGTCGTGTCATCCAGCTGGGCGAACAACCTTCCAGGGTGTTTGATGTCGGAGCCATCGGGCTTGATAATTTAAAGCGGCTAAAAATTCCGGATGTGGTGCAACTGTCTGAGGATCTGGAATTTGATCTTACCGGTGGCTTTTTTCTCGTTACCCAGCATTCGGCAACATTGGAAGGCGGCCCACCGACCCGCGGCATTGATGCCCTGCTTGAAGCCCTTGAGCAGTTTCCCAACGTCAAACTGCTGATAACCAAGGCGAATGCCGACCCTGGCGGCAGAGCTATCAATCAGCGGCTGGACGCTTATGCAAAAGTTCACAAAGACCGCGTCTATCTTACCAGTTCATTGGGGCAACAGCGTTATCTTGCTGCCCTGCAATCCACCATTGCCATCCTGGGAAATTCCTCAAGTGGCCTGATAGAAGCTCCAGCTATCGATGTGCCAACGATTAATCTGGGAAGCCGTCAGGCGGGGCGTTTGCGTTCACGCAGTGTTATCGACTGCGCAGAAGAAAGCCATGCAATTCAAACTGCTATTGAAAAAGCCATTTCTCAAGAATTTCGTGCCAGCCTGAAATCCAGCACCCCGGCTTATGGGCGAGCCGGAGATGCCGTTACCAGAATTATAGAACAGCTGCGGACTGTAAATCTTGACACCTTACTTATCAAACAATTTTACGACCTTCAGATTTAAGGAATATTCTATGCCAGACGATTATTGCCAGATTATCGCAGAAGCCGGAGTCAACCACAATGGCAGTATAAAGCGAGCCCTAGACCTGATCGACATGGCAGCTGATGCCGGAGCCGATGTGGTCAAATTTCAAACCTTTCGGGCCGATTTGCTGGCAACCGGCAGTGCTCCCAAAGCCGACTATCAGATCCGTCAGACCGGTGATGAAAAATCGCAATCCCATATGCTGAAGGAGCTGGAACTCGACGAGGCGGAATTTGAGGCTCTTGCCGACCATTGCGTGAAGCGCGATATCGAATTCATGTCAACACCTTTTGACGAACAAAGCATTGGCTTTTTAACCAACCGTCTAAATGTGCAGAGGCTGAAAGTGTCTTCGGGTGATATCACCAATGGACCAATGCTTTTGAGCATGGCACAAACCGGACTACCCATCATTCTTTCAAGTGGCATGAGTACGCTTGAGGAACTGGAACAGGCCCTTGGTGTTTTGGCATTTGGCTTTTGCAATACTGGTGAAGGCGAACCGGGGCATGAAGCATTCGCCAACGCCTATCAATCCGCAAGAGGCCAGAAAGCGCTGGGCGAAAAAGTAACCCTGTTTCATTGCACAAGCGCCTATCCTGCCGCACTCGAAGATATTAATTTAAGAGCCATGGACACCATAAAGCAGCGTTTTGGCCTCTCAACTGGCTATTCCGATCATACGCAAGGGATAACGGTGGCCATCGCCGCCGCCGCGCGTGGAGCCACAATGATTGAAAAGCATATCACGCTCGACAAGTCCTTGTATGGCCCCGATCATGCCGCTTCCCTGGAGCCGCATGAATTTCAGGCCCTTGTTCAGGCGGTTCGTGAAGTCAGCACGTGCCTGGGACGCCCGGAAAAGCAGCCAACCCCGGGAGAATTACAAATGGCAAAGATTGCCAGACGCTCTTTGCATGCAGCTCGAAACATCACTATCGGGGAATGCTTCGGGGCTGAAAATATAGCAGTACGCCGACCCGGCACGGGCCGCTCACCCATGGACTATTGGAGTATCAATGGAAAAAAAGCCGAGCGCAACTATAAGGCATCAGAAGTTATTGACTGACAATCACAACTATCCGATATATCAAACCAGATGAGTAAACTGCTCTCTTAGCTCCAGCCACGGTTTGTCCGATTTTAATCGACGACGGACAGTTGGTACCCTGAAACCACAGGCTAACACTGCAATTTGGTTGACAAAAAAGCTGCTATACGACCATATTAAAACCGAAGATAGGGAATCTGCATAAGTTCCCTGTTAAAACTACAGCCTGACATTAAGCGAAAATTAAATTACAAGTGAGCAATTTTAGAATTAATTTTGTCAGCCCTTCCGAAGATATTGCCCAAGCCATAAAGGTGATAGAGCGCTCTGTAGCCAAGATTGCCATTGTCGTAGATAAAGAAGATCATTTACTTGGTACGATAACTGATGGTGATATTCGCCGTGCTATTTTGAAAGGTACGGTGCTTTCTGAATCAGTTGATACTATCATGAATACTTCTCCACGCATTGCCCATCTTGGAGATGATCGTGGAGAGATCATCAATATTATGCGCCGTAATGTATGTCGTCACATCCCGGTACTGGATAATGAGGGGCGCATTGTCAAGCTGGAGACATTACAGGAATTTGTCGATTACAACTCTCATGAAAATTTCGTCGTATTGATGGCCGGGGGCCAGGGTAAACGCCTCAAACCTTTGACCGAATTCGTTCCTAAGCCAATGTTGCCTGTCGGCGGCAGCCCCATTCTTGAATTGATTTTAAGACGTTTTCGAGATCAGGGCTTCAGCAAATTCTTTATTTCCGTCAATTATCTCGGGCACATAATTCAAAATTATTTCGGTGATGGTAAAAAATGGGACGTCAATATCGAGTATATGTGTGAGAAACAACAACTCGGGACCGGTGGCGCTCTCAGTCTGCTGCCACAACGCCCCAAAAAACCAATTATCGTCATGAATGGTGATATTCTCACCAAGGTGGATTTTCGTCAGCTATTGGAATTTCACGAGGAGCACAAGGCGCAGGTGACCATGTGCGTGCGCGATCACATGGTTGAAATTCCGTTCGGTGTGGTCGACAATGATGGTCATCGCATTCGTCGGATCAGAGAAAAGCCGACGCAGAATTTCCTCGTTAATGCAGGGGTTTACGTTTTGGAGCCGGATGTGCTTGACCTCATTCCCCGGGATGAGTTTTTCGACATGCCGACACTGGTCGATGACCTTATCAAGCGTGGCCAGCATGTCTGCCTGTTCCCATTGCGAGAATACTGGATCGATATTGGTCGCCACGATGAACTCGACAAGGCAATGACAGAATTCAGTGCAGAGTTCAGCGACGAGGTGGCCGAGAACGAAAATGATTGAAGATGCAAAGGTACTGGGCCTGATCACGGCGCGCGGTGGCTCCAAGGCTGTGCCACGCAAGAATGTGCGTATGGTGGGCGGAAAACCGCTGATCGCCTGGACCATTGAGGCGGCCCTCACGTCCAAAACCATTGATCACGTCATCTTGTCGTCTGACGACGAAGAAATCATTTCTGTGGCGAAGAAATGGGGCTGTGAGGCGCCGTTTGTCCGCCCTGACGAACTGGCCAGTGATACGGCGGGAACCCTTGATGTGGTTCGCCACGCACTCAAACTGGAGGGAGAGGGATATGACTATGTCGTCCTGCTACAGCCCACCTCCCCCCTGCGTGAGCCCGGAGATATTGATGCAGCGGTAGAACTCTGCCATACCCGAAACACGCCAACATGTGTCACCGTTTGCGAAGTGGACAAGACACCCTACTGGATGTTCAAACTCGATGAAAACGCCTGCCTTGAGCCGCTTTTCCCCATTGAGCAGATGCCCGTCAATCGTCAGGCCGCAAATCCTGTTTACATGCTGAATGGGGCTGTATATGTTTCGCGCAATAATCACATAATTAATGGTGGTGAATTTGTGTCCAACGAGACAGTAGTGCATATTATGCCGCCCGAACGCTCTCTTGATATTGATACCGAACAGGATTTGGCCAGGATGGAATTTTCTTTAAACAGAACAGGTTGATGATTTGCAATGAATAAGTATCCGCGACATACCCCGATTGACCACTCGAAATATGCACCCTCGGTCAATGACCCGGAAACCAAATACGGCCTGCCGCAAGAGGTCAAATTCTGCTCGAGCTGTATTATTTCCAATCAACGGCCCAATTCTGCCGTCGAATTCGAGCACACCAAGGACAGCAAAAAAACGACCATTCACCTTGATGATGAAGGGGTTTGCGATGCCTGCCGGGTTGCCGAGGGAAAAAAGGGCACAATTGACTGGGATGAGCGCGAGCGTCAGCTCAAGGAACTGTGCGACAAACATCGCCGCAATGACGGATCTTATGACTGCCTTGTGCCAGGCTCCGGGGGTAAAGACAGCTTTTATGCCGCCCACAAGCTGAAATATGAATATGGCATGAACCCGCTGACCTGCACCTGGGCTCCCCATATCTACACCCAATGGGGCTGGAAGAATTTCCAGTCCTGGCTGCATGCCGGTTTCGACAATTATCTGCACACGCCAAATGGCCTGACGCACCGTCTGCTGACAAGGCTGGCGGTCGAAAACCTGTTCCACCCCTTTCAGCCATTTATTCTTGGACAGAAAAATCTGGCCCCCAAAATGGCCATTTTGCACAATATCCCACTGGTCTTTTATGGTGAGAATGAAGCAGAGTATGGCAATCCGAAGGGAGATACATCCCTGGCCAAGCGCGACTGGACCTATTTCACCGCCTCAGACAAGAGCAAGATCCATCTGGGGGGTGTTTCCGTCAAGGATCTCACTGACAGTTTTGGTGTGCCACTGGTCGATTTGCAACCCTATCTGCCAGCCGATCCGGAACAGATCGAGAAAAAGAATATCGAAATCCACTATCTGGGCTATTACCTGAGGTGGCATCCACAAAGCGCTTATTACTACTCGGTTGAGCATGGGGGTTTTGAAGCCTCTCCAGAACGCACACCGGGAACCTATTCCAAATATAATTCAATTGATGACCGGATTGATGATTTTCACTATCTGACCACACATACCAAATTTGGTATTGGCCGGGCGACCTATGATGCGGCGCAGGAAATCCGTTCCGAGGATATTGAACGAGAGGAAGGCGTTGCACTGGCAAGACGCTTTGACGGTGAGTTCCCCGAACGGTTCGCCGAAGAAATCTTCGAATACCTCAGTGTCGATCCCGAACGCATGCCAGACGCCGCCGCAATGTTCGAACAACCCATGATGGACCGGCAATATTTCATGCATTTGTGTGATCGTTTCCGCTCCCCTCATCTCTGGCAGTATGATGAGGGCGAATGGAAACTGCGCCACACGGTATGGGAATATACTCCGACCAACGAAAAATATAATAAAGAATAGCCTGCAATATGGTCAATCTTCGACTGATAGCCCGCCTTGATGTCAAGGCGCCCAACCTGATAAAAGGTGTGCACCTGGAAGGCTTGCGCAAGATGGGGGATCCCCAGCAACATGCGCAAAGCTACTATCAGGCTGGCATAGACGAAATCATCTATATGGATGTCGTCGCCAGTCTGTATAACCGCTCCAGCCTGCACGAAATCGTGCAACGCACGGCCGAACAGGTGTTTATACCCATTACCGTTGGTGGGGGTATCCGTTCGCTTGACGATGTGGAAACCATGCTGCGCTCAGGCGCTGACAAGGTGGCGATCAACACTGCTGCTACGGTTCGCCCGAAAATTATAAGCGAGGTCGCGCGTCGCTTTGGTTCGCAATGCATGGTATTGTCGATTGAGGCCAAGCGGCGACCGTCTGGCGAAGGCTGGCTGGCTTTTGCCGACAATGGCCGCGAGCACACAAATCGCGATGTTGTTGAATGGGCAAAAGAAGCCGTCGAACTTGGCGCGGGTGAAATCCTCCTGACCTCCATCGACCAGGAAGGCACGCGCAAGGGCTTTGACGTGGAACTGACGAGAGCTGTTTCGCAAGCCGTATCGGTGCCGGTCATCGCCAGTGGCGGTATGGGCTCGGTGGATCATATTGTGGATGTGGTTCGTGAAGGCAAGGCGGATGCCGTGGCAATGGCTGACATCCTGCATTACAAGCGACAGCCCTTCTCAGAAATTCGCGCCGGTGTGGTCGACGCTGGCATAGCAACGAGGCGTTCATGACAAGCGAAGTAATTCTGGTCGATTATGGTGTCGGCAATCTGCTTTCCGTGGCCCGCGCGCTCGAAGAATGCGATGCCCGTGTGGTGCTGACCGATGATATTGCGAAAATCAAACAGGCAGAACGCGTTGTCTTGCCCGGGGTTGGTGCCTTTGGCGACTGCATTGCCGAGCTGCGCCGCCGCAATCTTGTCGAACCAATCCTCGAATTCGCCAGGACCGGACGGCCCATGCTTGGTATCTGTGTCGGCATGCAGGTTTTGATGGAGGTGGGTGAGGAATTTGGCGAGCACGAAGCCTTTGGCCTCGTGCCGGGGAATGTGCAACCAATCCCCGATACAACGGCCAGCGGTGAGCCGCACAAGATCCCCCATATCGGCTGGACAGCACTGGAACTGCCACCGGGGCGCGAAAGCTGGAACGGCACCATTCTTCAGGACATCGAACCGGGCCAGACCTGCTATTTCGTCCATTCCTTCACGGCAAACCCGACCAATGAAGAAAACATGCTGGCCGTTTCTGATTATAATGGACGTCGCATCATGGCCGGTGTGCAGGCTGACAATATGTTCGGCACCCAGTTCCACCCGGAAAAAAGCGGCGAAGTAGGACTGAAAATTGTGCGGCGGTTCTTGAGTCTTTAATTCATGTTGGAGGTGGTTCATTCCACCCGAAAGCCCACGATTTTATGCCCAGACAACCAAAAAGGTGAATTGGTACGCATCTGCGAAGCAGGAGGAAAAATTGGTTTTCTCCTATCCACTTCCTGTAACCAGGCAATTTCTGTATAAGGGTCAAGATGAAACGAGTTATTATCTCTGCTTGTGATCCTGCCGCAGCACTTCATCTGAGCGAGGTGGCGATCGCAGCCAAGGGGCATGAAACAATCGAACTGGTCAATATCGTTCAGGGGCCAGCCATCGAAATATTCAAACAACGATCTCTTTCATTTATCCCGGTTGATCTACCAAGAACGTGTGATCAGATATCTCGCGATGCGCATAATTTGAAAAAGGCTGCACGCACACATCTTGAGGCGATTGAACCGGATTATCTTCTCACAGGCCTCTCCTCGCCGAAAAGCGGCGGCATCGATGAAGCATTGCTTTTTGAGCGACATTGTCCCGCTTACCTGTTTCAGGATTTTTGGGGTGAACAGAACCGGTTTTTTGGACGTGGTGCCGATAAATTTCTTGTGCTGGATGACGCCGCTGCGAACATAAGTCAGAACCGCCATAGTATACGAAGTATAGTTGTAGGTTCCCCCAAGCATCAGCGATTTGTCGAAATTAATTTCGAAATTTTGCGCCGAAATAGCGGTCGGGAATACAAGGACAGGTCGACGAAAAAAATTATCGGGTTCTTCGGTCAATCTCTACACAAAGTAAATGGATATAATCGTACGCTAGAGCAGTTTTCCAAAGCGATCTCAGCAATCCCTGATATTATTTGTCTTTATCGACCTCATCCACTGGAAGCGAGCCACGAGCGGGATCGAACGATTTCGATTCTCACAAAATACAATACCGATATGGTCGTCGCAAAGAACCAGCCGGTAGAAGAAACGATTGCAGCCTGCGATTTAACCTGTAGCGCTTATTCCAACTGTTTGTATGACGCGGCGTTTATCAACCATCTTTCACCCACCCCGATAACTGTTCCCGTAATGTTATTATTCGATGAAGAAATCATCGAACAATACAGGACATATGTGGGAACCGAGGACTTGCCCTATCGCAGTTCCGCTATTGCTCAAATTGCGAGCAATCCGGCCACTCTGCGATCAGACCTTCAACTTGCTTTGACCCAGAGTGTCAAACAGAAAGTCTGGCAATCCGCAAAAACGGCGCTGGAACCGCCCGACAAGGCGGCCATGCGCATATTATCTTGTATCGCATCTCGCTAAAAGGTGCTTAAATCAGGCCGTTCGAACGCAAAAACAAAGAATAAGAGAAAAGCCGAATATGGCCTAAAATGACGAGAGACGCTCCAGGATGGAAATGAATTTTCCCCATTCCTCATCTGAGTGCAGATCATTTTTCGAGCGCCTTTGCCATATCAGAGCCAAGGCGGCCACGCACCGATACTGGCTGATTGTAACAACTTCATCGAAAGAACATCCGTTCCCTCGGCTTGAATTTCTGAAATATGCTTCAAGAAAAAAATTACCTGCTACCCGTCCATCCCCGCCCCCCTCGTGCAACAAACACCAGCGCTCAATAATCCAGCTCAGATCGACAGCAGGATTGAATCTTGAAGTCAAACATTCCTCGAAATCGAGCACTGCAGCGACACGACCATCATTGCAAAAGAGAATATTGCCGGGGTGAAGGTCGTTATGTATGGGCTGGCAATCTCTGGTGAGGTCACGGGTGACATTTGCCCAGTTTTGTAGCAACTGTTTCGCATGCCTGTCAGCGGTGCTCCAACCTGTTCCGTCAGCTGCAAGTGCGGATATTCTCTTGAAGTCTTCTTCAAGTCGGCACTGCACACTATTTTTGTCGATAAGCTGCGGCAATACCTCGTGCAAGCGCGCAAGTAATGTTCCGATAGAATCCAGCATTTTGAAAGAGCCATCAAAGAAGACACCATCGACCCATTCATAAACAAACAGGATATCGCCGTTCGCCAGGGGCAAGGGACCCGACAGGAAATAAGAGACGGGAATGTCAAACTTGGCAATCCGGTTTCCCAATTTGCTTGAATGCTCAATAAGCGGTGCACGTTCCGGGCTTACAACCTTGAGGAAAAGCTGTCGGTTGTCTTCCAATATGGCCCTGTAATATCCCAGTGGAAGACGGCTGGCATGGTGAGCACGTTCCAATGAAGCCACAGGTTGTACGGCTGCGATCAGGTTTTTCACCTGTTCCGAAACCGGCTCAAACTGAAACGGGCTCGGGCTGAGGCCTTTGTGCGCCGGAGCATTACTCATCGTTCAGATCAGACCATTTCAAGGCTTTTTTTGATTTCAAAGCCCGCTGAAGTGTTCGGCCATTCACCTTGTCCCAATCTTCGATGGGGATGCCAATTGTCGGGAAGGTAAAGCTTATTGTTTCCTCGTTCATGGTTTCCCCCGGTTGCAGGTCACGCTGTGCTGTCAGCCCCATCCTGTCGGTTGGCCGCTGATAGTCTTCTGGCAGGGTTCTCATTTCAGAACCCAATGCTTTCCAATGCCAGTCGATGCGCTCAACAGTGGCGGCGAGATCCGAGATCCTTAAGGCGTGGACAATGTCAATATCGTCTGAAGCCTCATCGTCGCAAATCCCTTTTTCGATGATATGCGCACCCATGCCAACCGACATCATAATCATTTCGACGCCAGACCAATGATCGGACAGACCTATAGGGCAATTATAACGCTTTCCAAGAAAAGGCATCATGCGCATATTGAAATCTGTAACCGGAGCGGGCGGTCCGGGAGGGCTGTGCTGGATAATGAGCTCGACATTCCCGCCTTCGCGCACCCAACCGATAGCCCGATCAATCTCCTCAATGCTGGACCGTCCCGTATCCACAATGATCGGCAATCCGGTTTTGGCGACAGAACGGATAAGCGGCGCATGAACAATATTGCTGCTCGGTATTTTCAGCGCGATGGCTCCAAGCTCCAAGGCCAGATCAATTGTCTCTTCGTCATAGACGCTCAATACCAGATCCAGTCCCTGGTCCCGGGCTCGAGCATATATTCTGCGATCTGTATCAGCGGTGGCAATATGCCTTTGCAGAATTTTCCGATAGCTCTCTTTGACAAATTTGCCTTGCGAGGACCAATATTGGGTATCGAGATCCAGCGCCAGATCTTCATTGACGATCAGTGCGCCCTTGAGAATTGGCAGGCCCGCTTCTCTTATTGAAGAGATCAGTCGAAAAGCCAGATTTTCGTCACGCTTGAAATAAATATCAATATCAGGGAACAGTATCGGAGGATTTCCAGGCCCAATTTTCACTTTTCCTAATCGAATTTCCATAATATTCGCTTTAGCTATGTTATTTGGAATGACGCATGAACCTGCCCGCCACCTGATGTGGCCATTTTACGGGTTTGCCATCAATTGTTCAATAAGCGCGTGGATACGATTAAAGTTTTTACCATCCAGTATGCCCCATTCGTGCGCGACGCTCCGTTGCCTGGCGACATGGTCTTTATACGCACCATCATCAGAGCAGAGTTTACCGAGATGCTCCATCAAATCACCGATGGAGCGCGAGGTAACAACTCCTGGCGCTTGTCCATAGGTGGGCAATTCGGTTCCATAAGCGTCATAATTCAAAACCGGTTTTCTGGCTGTGATTGCCCAGCGGATCGTACTGGACCAAGTGGTGAGGAAAATGTCGTAGCGCCCCAACTCACGAACAAGCCATTGCCGAGAAACATTCACCCCGGTGTCGCGGATTGCGTTGACCTCGTCTTCATGAGCATTCGGGTGAATTGAAACAGTTACCTCGATATTCTCAATATCTGCGGCTTGCTCCAGAATAGAACCAACCATTTCTTTATAGTTGTCGAACTCATTATAATCTCCCCTCACCTCATGATAGCTGGGAGGCAGCGCGATAAGTAACTTCGTCAATCCTTCCTTGATCTTTGTCCCTTCAATATAGGCTGTTCTATATTTATCTTCTTCGTTTATGGCTTCATATACTGCATCACAATATACGCTCCCACAATCTTTCAGCTTATCCCCTGAGAGGCCTTCTTTTTTGTAAATCTGGCGCATCGCCGCAGATTCAACCGCAATGCAATTTGCATATCCGCCCTGCACGACCCATGGATGACGCAAATCGAGACCAGTCGCCACCTTGGCCAGAATAAACTCCGCAGGGTGAAGCAGGATTTCACCATATATGGTATCACGGATCCAATGAGAGGCCCACTTTCTAATTAACGCCCCGACCTCTCCCTCTGGAACCCGGTTTACTCCCCCTTGGCGTTGTCGGTCTTCGATAAAAATGTCGTAATCTGTGCTCTCGCCGACCCCGAAGGGTGTTACGAGCACCGGAATGTTTTTTAAATTTGCAGCGTGAATGAGGGCGCCGTTGCCGCCAGGTCCATCCTCCAGGACGATGAGGCAGCCTGCATTTGTCTCGTCAAGCATTTTGGTTGCGACATCGACATCCGTGGCCAACAAGCGGCGATATTGAAGTTCCGCCTCATCCGGGGTCCATCCCGCCCGGCCAGGCTGTTCTGTTTCAGGTTCGATTGTATCACCTGCCGCCATTCTCGCTTCAGTGACAGCCGCCTGCAACAAAAGCTGAACTCCGAGACTCTCTGCGTGCTTTTCCAGCTGATTATTGACAATACTATTGTGGTTGAATGAAACGACCGCGCAGGGAACTCCGATCTCTTTCAATCGCTTGACGGAAGATCGAACCAATGGCCACTGACTGAGAGAATAAACAGCGAAGACGATTGTCTTTTTAGGGGTGACGTTCATCGGGATCTATCGTTCCTTCTTGTTATTTCAATTTCGTGCCGATGAAAATCCAATGCATGCCGGACTC
>JAJRQA010000106.1 GCA_024280475.1 Alphaproteobacteria bacterium | reverse complement strand
GCTTTTTCAATTTCGCTCTTCGGGCGGTCAGTGGCAAGAGCCGCCTTTTTTATCACATCCTCATCCCCTGCCGCAATGCGAAGCAGGTCGGCAACCCCGTCAGGCAGAGGAGCCTTTCTGACAAGCCGCGATTGGGCAGGCATCAAATGCAGGTTTATCGCCACTTCAAGGGCCAGTGAAACAGCCATACTCATGCCCCGCTGGCAGGAGGGGGTTGTTCCTCAAGCTGCTGGCTTTCGGAAGGTGCCTGTTGGCCATAGGTCAATTGATTTTTACCATACCCGTAACCATATCCATACCCGTAACCATATCCGGATTTATTGGCGCCAAATTTGGTCATCACTGTGCCGATGACACGGGCTTGTGACATCCGCAGCCTTTGCAATGCCCCAAGGATACGGCTTTTGGGCGAATTGCCGGCGCTTACCACGAACACAGTGGCTTCGGTTGTATTTGACAATAGTTGAGCATCGGCCAGCCCCAGCACCGGCGGCCCGTCCATCATGATGAAATCAAAGACCTCCATGCTAGCGGTCAACAGCGAATGGAGCTGCGTACCGCTTAGCAGGTCAGCGGCGTTGGGCGGCAGCGGGCCTGAGGCCATGAACACAAGATTTTGCTGTATGGCCTGGGCTGGCTGCATCGCTTCGGGTGGTGTGCAGCTGCCGGTAAGATAGGTGGAAAGACCTACGGTATTGGAGAGCCCTAGCTTTTTGTGAAGCGAGGCATTGCGCAGATCGGCATCGATCAACAGCACTTTCAGTCCCATCGAAGCGAAATGCCTGGCGATGGCGATTGAGGTGCTCGACTTGCCCTCGGCGGCTTCGGCGCTGGTTATGGTCAGCGTTTTGGGCAGACCGTGAGCGGTCGAGAGCTGGAGCGATGTCGCCAGCGTCCGATAGGCTTCGGATACCGCCGACATCGGATCGTGGAAAGCCTCCTCGAAACTCTGATCCTCGCCAACAATCGGGATAATACCCAATGTGGTCAAGCCTGTGATCTCCTGCAAATCATCCGGTGACTTGATGGTATCGTCCATATGCTCCATTACAAAGGCCACGCCAAAGCCGGCAAACAACCCCAGAACAAGCGACATAAGCAGCGTCAGTTTCAGTTTCGGCGAAGAGGGCCTGATCGGCAGATTGCCTTTATCAATAATAAAAATATTATTGGAGCTGACGCCGGCGGCAATATCAACCTTTTTGTAACGGCCCAGAAGACCATCATACAAGGAACGGTTGGTTTCCACTTCGCGCTTTAACATGTTGTAGCGGATGCTTCGCTTTTGAAGGTCTAGCACTGCGGTACGCAGTACTTCTATGCGGGCTTTCATCGTTTCTTCCTGCGCCAGAGCTGACTCATAATCTGCTTTGAGCGAACTCTTGATAGCTCTGACTTCTGCAGCAATTTGTTGATCTGTTTCTTTGATCTTGTCGTTGATCTGGACCATATTGGGGTAGTCTGGCTTGAAAATTTTCCTTTTTTCCCGATATTGCGTGGCAAGTTTGTTACGTTCGTCTCGCAACCCGCCAATGACGCTGCTGGTTAAAAATTGGGGCAGATTGATCACTTTGTCGGATTGTACCTGCTTCCATGATTGCTCTTTTTTGATGCGTTGGGATATTAGCAGGCCAAGAGCAGTGTTGGCGGCAGCAAGATTGGTCTGGGCGATTGATGCGTTTTTATCCACCTCAACAATTTGTTCTCTCTGCGCAAAATCGATCTGCGCCTTCGTTGAGGCTTCAAGCCTTAATTTGAGCTGCCCGATCTTGTCTTCAAGAAAGGATTTGGCATAAGAATTCGCCTGAAATCTCTTGTCTATGTTCGCCGCAATAGTCGAATTTGCATAGGCGTCAGCTATACGCCTTGCCATTTCGGGCGATTGATCTGTAACTGAAATATCAACAAGGCGGGACCTTCCGATGGGCGTGACCGCGACATTTCTCCTTATAATCCCTGCTGAGCGCTTTTCCCACACATCAACTGTTTCTTTTTTCTTCTTGTCGCCGAAAACCGAACCAAAGAGGCTCTTGATGGAACCGACCATGGATTTGCTTCGGCGCTCGGAAAAGTGCGGACTACGCCCCAGTTCGAGTTTTGAAACCACACGCCCTGCCATGGCGCGGCTTTGAATCTGCCGATACTGGGTTTCAAGAAAATTGCGGTCCCGGGAGTTTTCGGAGCCAATTTGCCCTTCTTTTACAATCTTGGAGCCTTCAGCATCGATCTGCAATCTGGTTGTTGAGTTATAGAGCGGTGTTTGCATGAGCGCATACAGGGTGCCAAGAGCAATGAATGCTCCGGCAATCCCGAGTATCAGCCATTTGTGCACGATAAGAATACGCAGGTAGACACGCAGGTCCAGCCCCATATCGTCATGGTTTTCCTGTGGAACACCGCCGGGAAAATATCCACCGAACTGCCCGTAGGGCTGCTGCAGCGCCGG
Organism: Alphaproteobacteria bacterium; assembly: GCA_024280475.1. GTDB lineage: Bacteria > Pseudomonadota > Alphaproteobacteria > Rhizobiales > JAKIUO01 > JAKIUO01. The sequence goes on along the minus strand of JAJRQA010000106.1, from coordinate 3,485 downwards.
TTGCGTTTGTGGCGCCTGAACCAGTTCTCCGGCGGGGTTTGCACCATCCGGCTTGCTGTTTTCATTCATATTCGTTTCAATATCCCCATATCCCACTTAGGTCACGCCAGCAAAGCCAAATGAGGCACCACTACAAGAACAGGGCGAATTTCCCGATTATCGGCATGGCTTTTACAAAATTATTGAATACGGCCTTGACTGCGGATTTGCCCACAACGATTTTGTCATCGCCCCTAAGCACCGGGTCCTTGGCCTCACCCTTTTCAATGGCTCCTAGATCAAAACGCGCTGCATTGCGTTTGCCATTGACCATCCTGAAAACAACGATCGTCGTGTCCGCATTTTCGTGAAGCCCTTCCGCCATAGCGATGGCCGAGACCAGTGTGGTCCTGGCGCGGACCGGAAAAACACCAGGTTTCTTGACGGCGCCGCTGACTGTCACTCGCTGGCTGTTATATTCCTTGACGAAAACCGTTACCTGCGGGTTTTCCAGAAATTTGGCACCTAGTCTGGCGGTCAGCGAATTTTCCAGTTGTTGTGCGGTCATGCCGGCGGCCTTAACCTTGCCGACAAGCGGGAAATTGATCGTCCCGGTATCGGCGACCTGCACGCTTTTCGACAATTCCTCGACCTTGAACACCGATATCTCAAGCACATCCAATGGACCGATATAATAGGCGCTCTCACTCTTCTTGACGGCCTGCGCCTTGCGTTTCGCTCGCTTCATCTTGCCGGAAGCAACAGATGCCCCGGCGACCTTTATCGCCTCAGGAGAGACAGCCGCACCACCTGTCGGCGCACCCACGCCAGCCAGATCATTTCGAGCCTCCCCCAAAGAGCCTCCGCACCCGCCGAGCGATCCCGCCCCTATCGCGAGAAGAAGCAATACTGCCATGCGCGATATTTTCATTGTCAGATCCTCTATCCATTGTCGCCCTTGCTTCCGGCATCGGCAATTGTGCTGGAAGAACATTATTGATTATACCCTGTGGCCGTATCATCACCAGATTCCACGCCTCTTCGTCGCCAACCAGCTTTGCCGCAGCATCTCGTCCCTTGGCCAATATCGGCGGCCTGTGCTTTATATCGTGTGCATCCGTGGCGATAATATGGACAAGTCCTTCTGCCAGCATGCGTTCAGACCAGTATTTCGGTCCACGACCAAAAGAGCCGGTCAGCGAACCAGCTGTAAGCTGCATCCATACACCACGATGCGCCAACTCCACCATAACATCATACTTGTCTCTTATCCATGTCAATCGCTCGGGATGCGTTAATATTGGCACATAGCCTGAAACAAGAATATTGAAGAACAGCTCTTCAAGTTGTGGCGGTGCTATATGGTGCGGCGGTTCAACCAGAACATAACGCGTATCTCCAAGTGAGAGCAGATGTCCTGATTGCAGACCGGCAACGAAATCCTGAACAACATGATTGTCCGCGCCGGTGGTTAGCCTGATCGGAATGCCCTCTTGATCAATGGCAGCCTGCAACTGGCTGATTGCTTGTCGGATCTGAGGACCAGTATTATGAAAGAGCCCTGGCAGAATGTGCGGCGTGCAGGCAACTATACTCACACCATCAGCTGCAAACATGCGCGCCATCTCTAACGACACCGCCATATCGGCAGCACCATCGTCGATACCTGGTAGCATATGACAATGCAAATCAATCATGGTAATACCCCATGAATATACAAGAGTGTGCAGGCAATACACCGGTTAACTTAAAAAATAACACGCTTTCCCCCCATCCTGTTCAATTCACTACCTAAGCGCAAAGACGCCGGATACGACTCGCTACCACACGAGTTTTGCAGCATTCAAATACCCCTGCATTTCAATTGTTAAAGTATACCCATCCTACTCCAAAACCCGAAAATCCTGAAATGATATTACGCGGAAATTGTCGGTAACGCGGTCGCGGAAATCACGCCATTGTCCGGGCACTGTGTGCTCGAAAAATTCCAAAATGGCCTCGGCGAATTCATTGTATGTCTCGTAAAATTTGTTGTGGGTGACATATTTATGCATGACACCCCATAGTCGCTCGATCGGATTGAGATGTGGCGCATATGCTGGTAAAAAGATCAGTTTTATACGGCTATTGGTTGATTTCAGCCATTTTTTTACGGCCTTGGCGTGATGATATCGGGCATTGTCGAGAAAAACATGAATGGCCGTTTTGGTTGGGTTAGCAGCCTCGATTTTCCTTAAAAGGGCGATGGTGCTGTCTGCGTCAACGGTCACGCTTTCAACGAACGGAGAGTGAAAATTCTCCAGATTGACGGCACCGTGAATATTGACCCGCTTGCGCCCGGTCGAGCTTTTCAAGGCGACCTTTTCGCCCCTTTTGATCCAGCCATATGCTGGCTTGCTTTGATGTTCAGGATGCACGGCATCAGCAAAATAGATAGCCTCGTCTTCAGGCAAAGACGCTTGTAATTGCTTGTAGTTTTCGATGAATTTGCTCTGCTTGTCCTCGTCGGCCTGGGCCGGGATACGCTTGGGCGGCTTGTAGTCGAAACCCAGGCGGTCCATGAGCTTGATACAACCGGATTTACTGTACCATTGGCCGTATTTCTTGCGGATGTGGGCGCGGATTATGTTGGTGTCGCGGTGCAGAACCCGGTCGAGGAAATCCGTCAGTTCGACCTCCTGAACCTTGGTAAGGTAAGACTTCCCGCCTTTCCAGTCAAACGTCTCAAGCTCATCGAAACCACCCGATATATAGTGCTTGTACCAAGTGCGGACGGTATCATCGTCAGCATAAAGAACTTTGGCGACAGCCTCGCAGTTCAACCCGTCGTCAAGCAGCAATATGGCGTTGGCGCGCCGCGCAACACCATGGTTCTCACTCGGCCTGCGTGTGATCTGCTCCAGCTCTTGCCGCTGATCTTGGTTGAGAAATTTTTCGCGAATCATGTGATCACCAGAATCGATCCAATCCCTCGCGTCAACCGGATTTTCGGGTTTTCAAGGATTCAGAGTATAACAGTTACACCCTGCAACATAAATGCGTCAGAGTGAAGGCTGAAACCGGAATGGCAATATCCGCATACGTCCCTTATAATATGATTTGTCTGTTGAGTTCTTGATCTTGCCAAGCCACTGATTTTATGGGTAATAGTTTAGTTTAGTTTAGTTTATTTTCTTGCCTTGCCTTGCCTTGCCTTGCCTTTACAGCACAGATATAAAATCAGTCGTCAATGTTACCGTAAAGCAACAGTTGATTGGTCGCTTTTTATTTCCTTGTTTCTGGCGTTGACAAAATACTCCTTGAAGTTCACAAAGCATAAACAGAATATAAAGTTCTGTGTAGGGTGTGGGTTCGCCGTTCGGTATTTCTAGCCCCAATTATTCACCCGACTCCGGATGATTTTGTTGGGCGAGCGGAATTGGCCGGGTTTACGGCGGTTGGTTGATTTTAACTTTGGGCATGCGTTGAGGGTTGATGTCTGGGGGTTCGAACGGCGGCTTTTGCCG